>CAMAXD010000129.1 GCA_945861975.1 Candidatus Kuenenia stuttgartensis
TCGGTAGCGGAATTCGTAAGGATTCCGTGTGTTTCCAGAAGTCTCACGACTTCTGCTACAAGCTATGAAATGAGTTCTGGTGTGAATTCTCATCGCTCGCGCGAAGCTTAGTGGACTGCCAAACGAAAATCGACGAAGCTCAAAGGAAAATTCCCGATGCTTTAAACGGGGTACTCTGAGCTGATGGCTCTCTGGTCGTTTGCTCGCCAGAGATACCACGATGCAATGCTGCGGTGAGGTGCCCAGATGCTGGCGATGTTTTCGAGTTCAGCGATGGTGGGCTTTTTATCCAGACCGTAAAGTGATTTCATCGCGTTGCGAATCCCCAAATCTCCAACCGCAAAAACATCAAGGCGGCCGAGTGAAAACATTAAATACATCTGAGCCGTCCAGCGGCCGATGCCTTTGACCTGCACCAGCTCGTCGATCGCCTCATCGTCAGCTTTGCTTTTCAACCGCCGAAAGCAGATCGTTCCGTCGAGCGTACAGCGAGTCAGGTCGCGCAGGTATGTTCTCTTCTGTTGAGAAACTCCGACGGACTGAAGCTGCTCGTCGGTCAGGGCATGGATGTCTTTCGCTCGTATTTTCTTTGACGGCAACAAAGCCTGCAGGCGAGTTCGAATGGTGCGTGCGGCGGCGATGGAGATCTGCTGCGACAGAATCGATCGCACCAAAATCTCGTAGCCGCCTTTCTCGGTTTTCAATGCGAAGTCGCCAACACGACGTATGACCTTGCCGAGTACCGGATCGGCTGTGGTCAGTCGTTTGATGGCCTGTTCCACCTCAGCCGCATCAAAAGTCATCAGATTCCCGCCTTGCGATTCGTGTCGACTCATTATTCCGACGAAGTTAACGTACGCGAAATTCAAACCGTCGGAGCCATACATGAAGTCGGAACAGGATATCAATCCGTATGAGGCACCGTCAGCTCACAGTCCGCTGCCGGCTCAACAAGCCCCGTCGATATTTTTTCAGAAACCCTGGGTCGTTCAATCTGCATGGTTTCTAGCCGTGGCGATCAATCTGCCCGCCCCTCTGATGTTCGGCTTTTCATTCACCGCCGCCGGAGCAGCTCGGCTCGGGATGTTGATCGGTATCGCTGCGGTTTACGGAACTGGCGTCTGGATTTGCCTGCATCGAGCCGAGGTAATGTGGCGTTTGATTGTCGGCTCTGTGTTGACAGCTCTTAGTCAGATCTGGCCAATGCTGCACATGCTGGTGGGGATCGTGGCGATGGGGATCAGTAAATTTATTTTCGACGCAGATCGCGAACGCGACCAGCTTGAGGCCATTCCGGAAGTTGTCCTGACGACATTGCTGACCGGAATCGGGCTGATCCTCCCGTCACTTGTGATGGGGCTGATCTTTCTCATGCTGTTCCGAGTTCGCGTCTTTGACCAAGCTCCAATCGCGCCCGGTCCAGGTGCGGACGCATTCCAGCCACCGGCGCAGACAACCGTATAAAGAAGAATTGGCCGTTCTCCGGAAGCGGGCTGTTGTGTTAATTGTTTAACGGCAATGCGCAGGCGTCGTTGCGAGCCTCTGCCGCCGCCTCGCCGTAAAACCAGAAAACGCACTACGGGGCTGAATCAATAACCCGTGGCGACTACGTAATTAGCGAGCTTTCAATGCATCGCGGATTTCACGAAGCAGTAAGACGTCTTCCGGTGGAGTGGGCGGAGCCGCAGGAGTTTCGGCGGCTTTCTTGTCCGTCAACGCCTTCGCATGATTCACTGCTTTCACCAGCATGAAGACAACGAATGCGACGATCAAAAAATCGAAGCAGTTCTGCAGGAACATGCCGTAGTTGACAAAGGCTTCCTTGACCGTCTCTGTGATCTTGCCGTCGGCGTCAGGAGGCGACTTTACAATCGTTTTGCCAAGCGAATACTTCAGTTCGGTGAAGTTCACGCCCCCGATGATCTTCCCTACGGGAGGCATGATGACATCGTTCACCAGCGAACTAACAATCTTGCCGAACGAAGCTCCAACGATCAGACCGACCGCCAGATCGATAACATTGCCCTTCATGGCAAACTCTTTGAACTCTTTGATCAGACCCATTGCGATGTAAACTCCCGGAGAAAATCAGATAGGGGATGCCATACAGAGGCCCAGTGTCGACGCCGGAGCCCCTGCTGAAAAGAAGAATTTCGTGCTGGCGTTAGAGGATTAGCCAGAGGTGACCGAGCGTGTCGGTCGGGCAAACTCTGACAGCCGAAGGATGATTCTGGCTTCGATCGGATCAGATAACCCCGCACCGGCTCATAACGACTTATTCGTCGTACGAGGAATACGAATCGGTTTGCCAACCTCCAGGCGGTCCGGACTCGCCATCCGGTCGCGATTGGCTTCAAAGATTTCCTGATACCGTGATTGTGCCCCCAGCATCTTCTGGGCAATACCCGACAGAGTATCGCCATACTTCACGACGTATTCGTCAAACTCCGCTGGCGGGTGAAACTCAGGTTTTATCTCCGGAGCTGGCGTCGTTGACGGTCTCACTTCCTGCTCTGTCAATGCGGGCTGCTGGGACTTCGGCTTCTCTTCCGGAATAGGTTCCACAACTGGCATCAGTGGAGGCAGTTCTCGTCCCGGAGTATCAGCGATTACTCCGGACTCTTCATCCAGCGATCCATCAGCAATCAGTGTTCGCCCAGGCAGTTCCCCGTGACCGCGAGGAATCACTTCAACGCCCGAATCGGTCTCTGATGTCTCGCCTTTGCGGCGAGGCTTCCCGACTCCTTTTTCGCTGCGAACGACAGGGGACGGGATTGACTTGTTGCGAGCATCCATGTTTTTCAGGACATCTCGCAGGGTCCATGCAGGTTCGGTTTCTGCTTCGGCGTCAGACGATTGAGGCTTCTGAGTCTCTTCTGTATCGTCCTTCATATACACCGCGACATCACGTTCTCGCAGACGCTGATTCAGCTCACGTTCTCGGCGAACGGTCGGGACGGAACTATCAACCAGTGGCTCGTTGCGAAAAAACAGAGCGGCCACGATCCCAATCAACAGGATGCCCATCGCAAACCCGATTTTGCGGTCTGTATGCATGGCTGGCGGAATACCGATCAGTACAGAGTCCCAGTTCAGCGCGCAGCGGCAGTTTCTGCCGATCTGATGACGCACTATCGGTTTCGGGCGACGACCGGATTGACTTGAGCCGGAAATCTCACCTGCTCACGATCATCTCAAATATCCATCCGGTTGTGTCGATTGTCAGCGGCATCCGGATAACGATGTCATCAGTTGTGCAACGTCTACGTCAAAGGAATCGGCCAGCTCCAGCCAGCCGAGAATCCTCCGTCAACATACAGCGTCTGCCCGGTCATGAAGGTCGATGCTTTTGAAGCAAGAAAAATCGCGGTGCCAACCATGTCTTCCGGCTCTCCTAATCTTCCCAGCGGAGCGTTGGCTTGATTCCATGCCTGCATTTCCGGATCCGACCACAACTTGCGAGTCAGATCGGTCAGGATAAATCCCGGGGCCAGGCTGTTGACGCGGATTCCATGTCGGCCCCATTCCAATGCCAGCCCGCGAGTCATCCCCTGCATGCCGAATTTGCTCATCGCATACGGCAACACACCCTTTAGCGGCATCCACGTATTGAGCGATTCAATATTAATCTGAGCCCCGGATTTTCGCTCAATCATGTGTTTGCCAACTTCACGCGACATCAGAAACGCCCCACGAAGGTTGGTGTCGAGAATGAAATCGTAGTCGTCGGCGGTGACTGTCTCGGCGCGTTTGCGACGATTGACTCCGGCTACGTTGACGAGAGTATCGATGTGCCCCAGACGACTGATGGCGGTCTGGACCGTCGTCAGAATCTGCTGTTCATCACTGACATCACAAGCGACTCCGTCGGCTTTGAGCCCGGCGTCCTGCATTTCCTTCAGAGCCGTCTCGACGGATTCCTGTGTCCGACTACAGATCAGCACATGGGCCCCGCGAGCAGCAAAGCCTTCCGCAATCGCTCGCCCAATCCCACGGCTTCCGCCTGTGACAATCACATTCTGACCAGCTACCGAGAACAGTTCTTCCGACATCGATCATTCCTCTGCATCGTTGCAACGCGGCTCCGCGTGACTCGCGTCGCCGTTGATCCGGGATTAGCATGCGGATGGCGTTTGTTGTCAAGTCAGCAGCGAGACTAAGTCTTATTGGTCGAATCGAAAACGATGTCAATGGCTCGCTGCCGACCGTTGCTCTTTGCCTTCCCCCACCAGGAGAACTTTCATGAAACTTCAAATCGTTAGTATCGCCGCGGCGATGCTGCTGACCGCGTCAGTATATGCGGATGACTGGAGTCAGGAACAAGTCTTCAAAATTCCGGGGAACGAGGTGCCTGTCTCTCTGTTCAACGGCAAAGATCTTGATGGCTGGGAAGGTTTCACAGACAAATACTTCTCCGTCGAGAACGGAATCATTATCGGACGGAACTCACAGGAGAACGCGCCGAAGTCCAGTACTTATCTGTTGACAAAAAAGTCGTTCAAGAACTTTCGGCTGATCTTCGAGAGTCGACTTGTTACCAGCGAAATGCATTCGGGGATTGCATTTTGGGGCAAACCTATCACGAAAGACGAGGGTCCATTTACATTTCAGGGCCATCTGGTGATGTATCCCTCGGCATACGGCTACTACGATCTGTTCGGCCGTAACAGTGTGTTCAAGGATACGTTGGGTGTGGCACAGACAGTTGGAAAGCAACACGATTGGAATCGGATGGAGATTCTCGCCACAGGCCATCGAATCCGCCACGTGGTAAATGGACAACTTGTCGCTGACTGGTCTGATCCGCAACCAGAAACGTGTGGGCCCGGGCCGATCGGTCTTCAACTGCATTCCAATAAGGTCGCTCAGGAAGTTCAGTGGCGAGGATTGATTCTGACTGAGAATCCGACCGACCAGCTCGTGACGGCAGAGAGTCGCGATGCAGGTCTGATTGTGGAAGGCAATCCGGCGGAGTCCGGTCTTGATGCAGCTGAACTCAAGAAAATCGATGCTCGCATGCAGCACTTTGTCGATTCAAAGCAAACCTCCGGAGCGGTAACGCTGGTGGCTCGCCGTGGTCGCGTGGTTCATCTGGGCGCTGTCGGGAAAGCTGACATTGCGGCCGATCGAGCGATGAAGACGGACACCGTGTTCGCGATTGCTTCAATGACCAAGCCCATCACGGCGGCAAGCGTGATGATTCTGCAGGATGAAGGCAAGCTGAAGCTGGATGATCCAGTTTCCATGTACATCCCGGCCTTTAAGGACACAAAAGTCACGGGCGGAAAGACACCTTCGCGAGAAATCACGGTTCGTGATTGCCTGATGCACACAAATGGGCTCGTCAGTGATCAGCGGAATGTTGGCACTTTGGAGAACACTGCGGATATCCTGGCGAAATCGGAACTGGCCTTCGAACCCGGCTCAAAATGGCAATATGGCCCGGGCTTGAGTGTCGCCGGACGTGTCGTCGAAGTGGTCTCCGGAAAGTCGTTCGATGAATTCCTGACCGAACGCATTTTTGCACCGCTGGAAATGAACCAGACGACATTTCGTCCTTCTCAGGAACAGTTCGATCGTCTGGCTCTGCTGTATCAACCAACGGCCGACAAGAAGGATCTGGAGCGAGGTAACCATTGGCTTTACGAAGTAACGCCCGAGACATCGCCGAATCCGTCCGGCGGATTGTATTCTGTGGCTAGTGATCTCGTTCGCTTCTACCAAATGGTGCTAAACGGCGGGGATCTGAATGGCAAACGCATTCTCAGCGCAGATGCGGTCAAGCAGATGACATCGTTGCAGTCGGGAGAACTTTCCACCGGGTTCACTCCTGGTAATGGCTGGGGACTCGGCTTCTGTCTTGTGCGAGAACCCGTGGGAGTTACCGAAATGCTTTCACCCGGCACCTTTGGCCACGGTGGAGCATTCGGTACTCAGGGCTGGATCGATCCGAAGCAGGAGATGATCTTTATCCTCCTGGTGGCACGCCAAAACTTCGGCGGCGGTGATTCATCGGAATTGCGAGCCGACCTGCAACGAGTTTCCGTTGGGGCGATCCGGGACTGAAGAGTCGAAACGGAATCGCAGAATAGAAACCACGGGCCTCGCATGAAGACCGTTAAATCAATCGCAATGAACTTCAGTAGTTCTGGCTTCAGCCAGCATTGCGATCGACAACACTTCTTTTGAACGCAGGTCGACTTGAAGGGCAAACGAATTGGGCCGGTGCAGCGACAAGACTGCATCGGCCCAAATTCTTTAGTCAGCAATTTCACGTTAAATCAAGGAGCGACTGCCGCCCGACTCACGCCAGATCCAGCTTGGCTTTGCTGTCGCCGTGCTTTTCGATCGATGCACCCATGCGTTCGGCCATGGACAGGAAGAGATTGTTCAGAGGCGTCTCGTTTTCAAGCTTCAGGTAACGCCCTGATTCAATCGTGTTGCCACCGCGGCCTGCCAAAATGATCGGCAGGTCATCATGGTTATGACGATTTCCGTCGGAGATCGCACTTCCGTACAAAATCATGCTGTTATTAAGCAGGTTCGACTCGCCTTCCTTCGTGTTCTTCAGCGTCTTCAGGAAGTACGCGAATCGCTCCACAAGGTATTTGTCGATGCGGGAAATTCGCTCCATCTTGGACTCATCTTTTTCATGATGAGACAGTTCATGGTGGCCATCCTTCACGTCGACGTCCGGATATGTGCGGTTGCTGCCCGCGTCGGCCAGCATCATCGTGGCAACGCGAGTCGTATCGGTCTGGAACGCCAGAGTCAGGATGTCGAACATCAGATTGATGTGTTCTTTCAGCTCGGTAGGAACGCCATCCGGCAGCGCCAGTTCCGGAATCTCCTTCGAACTCTTTTCGGCACGAGCGACTCGCAGTTCAAGATCACGCACGCTGGCAAGATACTCATCGAGTTTTCGACGATCGGCACCGCCCAGTTTGGCTTCAATGCGTTTTGCATCGGAACTGACAAAATCCAGAATGCTTTTGCGATTCCGATTGCGGCGTTCCTGATCGGCTGCCGTTTGCGGACTGCCGAACAAACGTTCGAATGCCGCACGTGGATTCACTTCTTTGGCACACGGAGTTGTCGCTGTCTTCCAGGAAATGTTGGAAGAGTAAGCACAGCTGTAGCCAGAGTCACAATTCCCGGCGTTGCGACCGCGATCAATCCCCAGTTCAATCGACGACAGGTTGGTCTGCGATCCAACACGTTCCGCAATCGCCTGATCAATCGACTGTCCTACGGTGATGTCAGCTCCGGAAGTTTTCTTCGGCTGAGCCCCCGTCAAAAACGCGCTGGCGTTGCGAGCATGATCACCCGCACCGTCGCCATTCGCGCGGGCGTGGTGTTGAGTCAGTCCTTCCAGGACCAGGATGTCGTCTTTGATCTCGGCCAAAGGTGACAGAGTCTGAGACAGTTCGAAGTTCTTGCCTTCGCCGGTTGGACGCCATTTGTCCATGATGGCACCGTTCGCGAAGAACAGACAGGCCATGCGGACCGGAGCATTCGCCACAGCACCAGCGGCGATGGCAGCCTTCGCAGGCTGCATCATGTCCATCAACGGCAGGGCAAGACCTGTCCCGATGCCACGCAGAACCGTGCGGCGATGAAGATGTCGTTGGCTCATGTTGAAACTCCTGTAAAGATCAGGGTGATCATTCGGTAGGTAGTGCCGACTTCAGTCGGCGTCGCGGGTCAGTTTCCAATGGCAATGCTGTCTGCAGCCAGCACTACAAGTTGAATGGTGAGTCAATCAGCGGGGAAATTCAGGCGGGACAGAAGAGGATTACTGGGCCTCTCCGACAGTAGATTCTCGGTTCAAACTCTTCTTCAGGAAAGCATCGGATGTCACGATTCCTTCGACAAGTGCAGAAAACCGATTCCCTCGTTCTTTCATCAGACCCAGCGTCTGATCAACCGCACACTTGTCATAGTACTCAAGGCCACGTCCCAGGGAATAGACCAGCAAACGCTCAATCAGCGTTCGCGAGAATTTTTCCTGACGGCTTCGAATGATTGTCATCAGCTCCGCCGGTCCGGAAAACTTGTCTCCGGACGGCAAATCACCGGAAGCATCCACAGGCTTTTCGCCATCTTTTTCTCGCCAGCGACCAATGGCGTCAAAGTTCTCCAGCCCCATCCCCAGCGGATCCATCGCCTTGTGACAGGACGCACAACCTGGATCTTTGCGATGGAGCTCTAAACGTTCACGCAGGCTTAGGCCGGTCACGTCCTTCGTGCTTTCTTCCAGAGGCGGAACGCCCGGCGGTGCTGGCGGCGGTGCATCACCAAGGATGTTTTCCAGAATCCATTTGCCGCGTTTTACCGGACTCGTTCGTCCAGGGTTCGATGTCAGGGTCAGAATGCTTGCATGCGTCAACACGCCCGATCGATTCGTTCCCTGCAGCGAAACTTTTACGTACTGATCGCCGATCACACCATTGATTCCATAGTGTTTGGCGAGGCGTTCATTCACGAACGTGTAATCGGCGGCAAGAAACTCATCGACACTGCGATCCTCACGAACGATCGTGTTGAACAGCATGAGCGTTTCCTGCCCCATCGCCGATCGCAATGCGTCGTCAAATTCCGGGAACACTTCCGGATTCGGACGCACGTCCGCCAGGTTTCGCAGATTCAACCATTGCGAAGCAAAGTTCTGGCCCAACGAGGCCGATTTCTCGTCGCGCAACATGCGTTCAATTTGTTCACGCAGCACCGATCGATCGAGCAGTCGCTTGTTTTCCGCGAGTTGAAGCAGTTGATCATCCGGCATGCTGCTCCATAGGAAATAACTCAGTCGAGTCGCTACTTCGTACTCATTCAGGACTCGCTCCGTTTGATTCGCTTCCGGATCCGCTTCTTTGCGAAATAGAAACTCGGGCGACACCAGCATCGCCTGCACGGCTACGAAAAGTCCATACTCATAGGTTTCTTTGTGCTGCGTTACGGTCTGTTCCACCAGAGACGCAAAGCGATCGACTTCGGCGTCCGACACTGGACGACGGAATGCTCGATACAACATCGGTCGCAGCACGGTAGCGGCTGCCGACTTCACAGGGACAGATTCGGAAGGCACAGCCGTGACGAATCGACGGTGCGTCTCGTGCCACTGCGGAGCGCCCCCGCCTTCCGGACCGATGATCTCGACGAACTTAATGCCGAGGTTTCGATCGCGTCGGTTCTCCGGAGCCTTTTCGTCATAGAAGTCATTAGTGAACGCCACGCCGATTGTTCGTTTACCACCGGCAATCTGGACATCATGCTCGACGACGACCGGCTTGCGATGACCGGTGACTTCGAACTCTTTCACGGGCTTATCATCAATCAGCAATTCCATTTTGGATGGATCCGGACCGGCTTCTGTCTGAGCCGCCTCGATCCGCACCTTGTAAGTCCCATCGGCAACTGCGTCATAAGTGATTTAAACCGTTCCTTGAGTGTGCAGAACGTAAAACCCCTGATCGTTGATGTTGCCGTCCAGCGTCGATTTGAACTGAGCCGCCTCAAATTTCTGAGTACTGCCTTTGGAGAAATCCCGCGTATCTATAACCGCAGCAGCGACTTCTTCGGCCGCATCCAGATACTTCTCCATCAACAACGGCGGCAGGCTCAGCACATCGCCGATGTTGTCGAAACCTTCCCCGACGTCATCCTGAGGAAATTTGTCGGCCGGAGTGAGCTTGACCCCAAAAAGATCGCGGATCGTATTGTTGTATTCAGCTCGGTTCAGGCGATGCAAAGTCGATCGGCCTGCATGATGCAAAAGACTGCAGTCGAAATTGTAAAGTTCGTCGTACAGAGCATCGACAACCTCCTTGCGAACAGGCTCCTCGGGCTTCGGATCATAACTGGCCGGAGGCATTGCGCCGGCGTTGATCATGCGATAGACACGTTCCCACTTCTTTCGATCCTTCAGCAACTGATCGACCGATTCCAGATCATGCAGAGCAATCCCGCCTTCCTGCTCGGTCGCGTTGTGGCAATCCGCGCAGTGCTTTGCCAGAAAAGGGATTATTTTCTCTTCCAGCTTCTGCTGCCGTTCAGCATTTTGCCGCAGAGTAGCTCCCGTAACGACAGAGGTTGTCTGAGCAGCACCAAGTGCCAGCGACGTTCCCGGAGTGCCGTTAGTACTATCCGCCGCGAAAGAGGCCTTGTTGTGAGACGCTGTGGCACTTGCCGCCGCGGGTTGCGATTGCTCGGATTTTGCATTTGTCTGCGCGACGATTTCAGATGTCTCAGCCGGCTTCGTCCAGAAGGAATACCCGGCCAGAATCGCTCCGCCGACGAGTGACGTGGCGATCAATCCCGTGAACAGCGGCTTCAATGGACTCTGCGATTCATAACGAGACTTCGACGTCTTCCGATCAGCAGTTCGGGATCTGCTTGAGCTGTTTGCTCGCGACGCAGCCGAGTGCACGGGCGGCGCAGCATCGCTGAGTTCTTTTTCTTCCGAAAGAAATCTCGGCCGAGCGGGGCTTGCAGGTTTCTGGACGGGCTTCTGGTTAGCGACCGGCCCGGACTTCCGAGCAGGTGACGACGGTACGGCGTCCGTGAGTTCCAGAGTCAACAGGACGGGCTGACCGCATTCCGCGTTGGGACAGCGAACGCGTCGACCGACGTGTTTTTCGTCGGCGCGGAATTTTGTGTCACAGGATGGACAGCGAAATGAAGGCTTCATAGTTTCCTTATCCACATGTCGTCGCTGGTTAAATCCCGTTTAACATCCGGCACATGACTCTGTGTCCGGTCACGCTTAAGGCCGCGTTCCCAATGATATAGCCCGCGAACACCCGGCCGCGAATCATACCGTGTACAGAATAGTCAGCAGCACCTGATTATGCGGGATGACAGAGTCATCGAAACGGAACAACCTGTGACCCTTCGGTCGATTTTAGCCCGAATTCATTCCGGGAACAGGATTATCCAAGCCGTGTGGTCCGGGAGCGCTCCGTTTTTCCGCCTCTGAGACGCCAGTGGTGGACGAATAATCACTTCTGGTTTTGCGATCACTTGTAACCCAGCATGGTCATGATCTGGATGGGAATGCACACAACCGCCAAAATCCCGTAGATTACTCCGCACAGCAGCAGGCAGACCCGTCGCCAGACTGGCGGGCGAATTTCCGCCGGAAGAAACCGCATATTGACTCGAAAAATCTGGAACGCCCCGATCGCCAGAATTGGGGTCGCCACGAGGCCGAGGATCTTGAACAGGCTGACAACGCTGTCGCCAATCGCCAATGCAACCACCCCCCAGACAACGAAAATCGCCAACAGCGTGACGTAGATCATCCTGGAAGAAAAGCGGCGCAGCTTTGGCCATCCCGCCCACAGAGCGTCGAAGACGACTCGAGTTAAACAATCTGTATTGCCAAGCTGCGTCGAAAACAGAATCCAGAACCCATTGATCAGCGTCAACGCCCAGAAGCCATGCCAAAGCTGATCGGCCATAAACCGAGCCTGAAACGCACCGGCTGCATTGTCAGCCGGAATGTTGTCGGCGGGAACAATCGCCAGGGCCAGATTCACATTGAGAAACATCCCGAGGACGCAGCCTATGGCCCACAGGACAGACTGATCCAGCAACGTATATTTCCACCACGTTCCCCATCGCCGAATGTTGTCTGCCGTCGGCTTGAACACTCTCCCAATCGCCGACACTTCCGTATGCCCGTCAGCTAAAACTCCGCCGATGGATCCGGTCCAGGCGGCCATGCCAAAACCCTTGTCTCGGCACCAATTTGAAATGGCCAGATTTCCAAGTCCACCCGAGCCGGCCGTCGCCGCGAAAACTCCCAACAGTGCCCAGTCCATATTCGGTGGCAATTGTCCGGGAGTGATAAAACCTTTGGCCGTGCGAATCCAGATTTCCAGCGGAACAAACAGCACATTAACCGTTGTCAGGAAAACAAAGATGAAAATGATCATGGCCCACGAGAGCCTCTCGAGCACTCGTTCAATCGACTTGCCGGACAACAGCAGAATGATAGTCAACGCAAGCACACCATAAGCAATCCACATCAACGTGTTGGCATCACTGCCCGGTCGTAGAAGCTCACCGGAATTGGGCATGCGATTCGAGTACGCGGTGAACAACACATTCGCACATCCCAGCGCCAATGCGGGAGTCGCCAGTTGAATGATGCCGATCAGAATATAAAACGCGCCCCAGAACTTTGAGCCGGGATTGAGTCGCATAATTCCGGTGAGTATTGGTTCTCCGGTGTAGAGCGTGTATCGCACCGCTTCCAGATTGAAAATCATCTGAAGAAAAATCCCGGCCGTGGCAACCCACAGGATCTCCGTTCCGTACCGAACGGTCGTCAGAGGCCCCACGATCCATTCGCCACCACCGATGGAACCCGCCAGCAGGATCGCTCCAGGACCGATGGTTCGAAAGATATTGCGAATCGTAAACGGCAATGGTTCCGGAAGATCACCGGTTCCCCAGTTGGGAAGGCACCCGTGATCTCGCGGTTCCGGCGCGTGTGCGGCCAATACGTCCTGAGTGGCCATCGTGCCTGTTGAGTTCGAAGCGGCTTCAGCCATAAAACAACACCTCGCCGGTCAATGTCAGCAGCGCAGAGCCAACCCTTGCGTGAATCGTTATCATCATGCCTTACGGGTCAGATCGCGTTCGAAATTTCGATTATCCGGGAGAGCTTATCGTTCTTTCACCGGAAGACCAGCGGCAGGCAATGGTCTCTGCTGGCGGGTTGCTGATTTGTTTCGTAGTGCGAACTGCAGTTGGCAACTTTGCTCTGGTTCACGACGGAATGCAGCCTGAAGCCAGCACGACACGCCGAACGGCCATTGAATCAACAATCCACTGGCAGATGCGGCACTGTTACAGCTCGTCGATGATTTCTCCGGCAAACAGATCCGCGATGACGTCGTCGAGTGCTCGGAAGAACCAGTCTGTCCCGGTCCCCCCCACCAAGACATCATGCTCTCCGGCATCGCTCAGAACAATGATGGTGGTCTTCAGTGAAACCATCGGACTGCCCACACCAGTTCGCAGATTGGTGATGCGAACTTCATCCGTATCGTCCGAGATCCAGGCAGTCTGAAGCGTGTGGAGACTGCTGAAACGGGTATCGCTGGTCGTGATGCCGGCAATCAAGATGTCTTCGTCCTCGCCGCCGTTCAGCGTATCCAGACCAAGACCACCAATCAGAATGTCACGACCTCCACTACCGTTCAGAGTATCGTTACCCGCATTGCCGACGAGGATGTTCGCCAAAGAGTTGCCCGTCAGCGTGTCATGACGTGAGCCACCGGCGATGTTCTCAAACACACTCGCAGAATTCAATTTCAGCGTCCGATTCGCATGCACTGTCTGCACAAGCGAGGTCCCCAGACTCAGCTTCACATCCGTCGTCAGTGAGCTGAACGAAAGCGTATCCGCGCCAGAACTCGCAGCTTCAGTCACCGTGTCCGCTTCCGAGTTCGCTGCGGTCCCAAACACATAGGTATCATTGCCCGATCCGCCAAACAGAGAATCGTTACCGGCGTTACCAGTCAGCGTGTCGTTACCGGCATTCCCCGTCAGCGTATTTGCCAGCGAGTTGCCCGACACAGTGTCATTCCCTGAGCCACCCACAATATTCTCAAACACACTCGCAGAATTCAATTTCAGTGTCCGATTCGCATGCACCGTCTGCACAAGCGATGTCTCCAGACTGACGATCACATCCGTCGTCAGAGTACTGAACGAAAGCGTATCTGTGCCCGCACTCGTAGCTTCTGTCACTGTGTCTACTTCCGCCGTCGTTGCGGTCACAAACACATAGGTGTCATCGCCACTGCGACCGTTCAGCGAGTCGTTTCCGGCATTCCCCGTCAGCGTATTCGCCAGCGAGTTGCCCGTAAGACGGTCATTCCCTCGGCCACCAACTATATTTTCAAACACACTCGAAGAATTCAATTCCAGCGTCCGATTCGCATGCACCGCCTGCACAAGCGATG
>CAMAXD010000130.1 GCA_945861975.1 Candidatus Kuenenia stuttgartensis
CAGGAGACACGAACGGCAACATGCGCAGGAAATTGATGAGCCCGCCCGACAACGTCTCACCATCAACAGGCCGTGACGCATGTTTTCTCAACGGGATCAGGAACCAATCGGGATCAGGAACCAATCGGGATCAGGAACCAATATCGACGTGCCCAGATCGGCGCATTGAACTATTGGTCCCCGAAACCACGCCGACTGCGATTACGGAGCTGGCATCGGAGGAGGGGCTGGCGGCCCAAAAGCACCAGCCAGTTGGGGCACCTGACCAGCGGCAGCCCAACTCGCCATACCGGCCGTCCAGACCAATGTTGCCGGTGTGATTTGTCCCCCGGCAATTGCGGAAGAAACCTGTTCCGCGCCGTAAGGTCCCTGGGATTGTCCGTTCATCGCGACATGCCACATCGCGGGAGGAGCTGGTGGTGCCATACCCGGCGCAGCAGCGGGGAACATTCCCGGCTGCATCATTCGGCCGGCCATGGCAACGCCGATGCCCAGACCCAGTCCAGCCCCTGCACCACCTCCGGGGCCATTGTCGGCCGTCAACGCCTGGCCCATCTGATACTGCTGGAATTTTCCGAGGTCGCCGATAACGCCGATGCTCGTGCGCGTATCGAGCGCTTTCTCGACGGCTTCCGGGAGCGAAATATTGACGATGATCAACTGAGGAATCTCAAGACCGTACTCGTCGTCGATTTTCTCCTGCACAGTCTTCCGCAGCAACTCGCCGAATTCACCATACTTTGTCGCGAGATCCAGAGCCGCCACATTCGACTTCGCCAGAACTTCGGCAATCGTGCTGGAAATGATTGATCGTAGAAGTTCGGTCACCGCGTCAGCACCGAATTCTTTGTCGGTACCAACCAGCTCAGTCAGCAATGCCTTTGGTTCAACCGCTTTGACCGCATAGGTGCCAAACGCGCGAATTCGGATGGGCCCGAATTCCGGATCACGCATCATGATGGGATTCGGAGTACCCCATTTCAGATCCGTCAGCTGCTTCGTACTGACAAAATAGACTTCCGCGCGAAACGGGCTATTGAAGCCATACTTCCAGCCGGCGATCGTACTGAGAATCGGAAGGTTGTCTGTCTTGAGTTCGTAGTTGCCCGGTTCGAATATGTCGGCAATCTGGCCGCGATGAACGAAGATCGCTTTCTGACCCGGACGAACAATGAGCTGCGCGCCGTTCTTGATTTCGTTCTGGTAACGAGGAAACCGCCAGACCAGCGTATGTCGGGAATCATCAACCCACTCGATGATGTCGATCAATTCATTTCGCAGCTTGTCAAACAACCCCATTGAACGGGCTCCCCAAAAACATTTCATGGTAATAACGTCGACCGGTCTACCGGTGTCGTCGCTGAATTCCAACGATTCCTATTCCGGCGAAGACTTTGAAACGTCGCGAAGTCTATATCAGATCACACGAAATCCGCCACCGTGAGTTTTTTGACACTATTCTTTTTCTGGCACTTTCAATCTGAGGCGTCTGTGCTGGTTGGCTCTTCTAAATTCCGGGGGCGGAAACATACTCGATACGAATTTCAGATTCGGAAATGACCGGCCATTCTCCGTCCTGCAGGGCGGTTGCACGCACGGTGAGGTTCCATTGGCCTCGCAGTTGTTCGTCGATCTTCGAAAAGATTTGCAGCACTCCGCTGGTTTTGTCCGGCTCGATCAACATTGGTGTGGCGGAGATGAGCCCTGTCGCCCCTTCTGGTACAACGAGTTCCACCTTCACCGGCAGCGGAAGTTTGGGAGACCGGGCGACATTGACGGCAATCTCCTGAATCTCCCCCATTGGAGTGACCACGTCGGAATTTTCGGTGGACAGCTTCAACAAAGCGCCCTCCATAATCATGGTGATCCGAGCATTTCCTGGCTTCGTAAGATAACGCACATTGCCTTTCGGATCGGGCACCGCCACAACGCCATGGACGATGATGCGGCGAGTCAGGTCCATCGGCAGCCATTCCGGAAGAAAGCACGGATACCACGCGCGGTTCTGATCGGGTGGTACCGTTAATATTCCGCCACGAGTTCCCATACGCTGGCGATCCTGTTTGGCGGTCATTTCCAGTTGGATTTCTCCCTCAAAGCCATCTTTGCGAACCAGTTCCAGTTCCGCCAGATAAGTGGTGCCTCGATGAACATCTCGCTGACGTTCTTTGTCGACCACAAGGACTTCAATCGGCGCGGCCATCGTCATGGCCAGTAGTGTTTGAGAAACCTGGCGATCAGAGGGTTCTTGTGGGCAAAGATTTCCTGCGGCATTGGCTGTGGCGATGCGACGTGACTCTATGGATCCCACCATCGAGCTGCCCGCAATCATGATAAGCTTTGCCACAACGGCCGCGTCTGCTGCGGATTCGAGCATCACTTTTGCGTCCAATTTTCCAGCAGGAATCTTCCAGTCGCCAGTGGCGGCCACTCCTGCCGGGAGCCCTTCGATACTCAATGCAATCTCGCCATCAAAGCCGCCGGAACGAATCGCCTGCACGACAATCTCGGACTTGCCGGCCAGCGGCAGTATGACCATCTGAGGCGTTATCAGAACAAAGTCCGGTTTCTGTCGCACACATTGCAGTCGGTAAACATGACTGTCTGATGTTGACGACACCTTTCTGGCAATAGCGGTGTAGGTGCCCGTTGTCACGGCTTTGAATTGCAGCGTCGGATCGGAATCGACAGCCCCATCGTCGTTCTCGGCGATAACTTTGCCGGACTCGTCAAGAACTTCCAACGCCAAATCCGCGAATGGGCCAACGCCTGACGATTCCACGTCGAGAGACCATTGCTCGCCGTTCACTACGGCGATCGAATAGCGTTGAGACGCTTCCTCGCTGCGAATTAATGCAGTGACTGCTTCTGATCCCGTCATCGCGGTCACCGCTTCTTTCCGAACATTCTCCGGCACATCTGAGATTGGAATTTGAACAGAAACATCTCCGGTCGGTGCCTGCAACCTATGCTGATAATGTGTGACCATCGGGTCAGACGGAATGGTAACTGTGCTCTTTATCGATTCAAGTTTTGCAATGCCGGTTTGCAGTCCGGGTCCGAGTGCTTCCAGTTCCAGAGTACTTCCACGCTGCACGCGAGCCGGGATCGTATTGTGTATCTTCGGCCCTGTACTTAAAGCGAGACGATACACGAACGCTCGGTCACCTCGAAAATCCAGATCGAACACGCTGACGGTGTAAGCTTTGCCTGCCGAAGCGGAGAAGTACAATCCCGCATCCTGTCCCAGCGTGTCCGTGTCGTTGGCTAACAACTGCCCTGAATCATCGCGGACATCCACGACAGGATTCATGTCAACGCCCAATCGCCTTGCCATCAAATCAACAGACACGATCTGATCGCGTTCTGAGACGAACTCGTATCGGTCGACTTCGGTGAGGCGACTCAGTCGGCCCGCGACCGCGACCGGCAGAGCTTCGAGTCGCTGAGGAAGATCTCGCGAGCGATGTTCGATGATTTCTTCGCCATGGCTTACGTAGAAGACGGCAGTCTCCGACGAACCATTGGCATTCGCGACCTGCCAGCGGACCAGCCCTTCGGGAGTCTCCGTCGGAATGTTAATCAGGCCGCGGACTTCTCTGGGAATCGGCATGGCCGGCAGCCCGCTTCTGGGACCAAACCAATATGGTGGAGGCGGCAAATGGTAGACGCCGGGAATCCCATCCGTCTGCAACGTGATTCGCTCATCGAGAACAAACCACTGCATGTCCACGGTGAAATCGTAACCTCCCAGAGCAACCTCGTGGGCTTTTCCGGCTTTCAATGCAGGAGGAAAAACATACCCCAGTCCAGGCGATTTCTGCGCCATCGCTGTTTGATGACCGGCCGACAGAAAAAGCACACTGACGATCAGAGTTCGATTTAGGCAGCGTCTTCTGGTGACGTTCATTGCTGAATGACCTCGATGCGAGTACGAAGTTTTCCAGCGACGGAGCTTAACCTGACTACGACAGGATGCTACGCAAGGCTCCCACGTGAACTCCCCATTCCGCTAGAAAAATCCACCAGGCGAAAGAAAATCCTGAGGCTTATGCTCTGTCAGCAGTCTTCTGATGGATGGAGGCCGGACCGAGCGGAGCGAGTTCCGACTTGTTCAAGAGTCGCTGAATTGCAAGAACTCGCTGGCGATCGGTCTGGCCTGTGAAGCACGATCCCTCAAAAGGCCGGCAGCGCACCAGGGGGCGGCGTTGCTCAGCTAAACCGCATCAACGGGTGAGACTGTCACTACTCGATCCATCTCAAACTCTGTCACTTCGATCTGCACGGGCAACAGCGTCTGCAAAAGATCGATATGCGTCGTCGCGTGATGTGACAATTTGAGGGTCCGCAATGAGCCGCCTCGCCCTCCCGGAATTGAACGTTGTTGCGACCTGCCGAAATCCGCGACTGCACCCCTCGCTTTGGTCAAACGGTGTAAGCTTGAGCAGCACTCATCGCCAGCGGAAGCAGAATTTGATCGGCCAGAAGTTCTCCAATCCGCGCGGGTGACGTCAGGTATTCGCGAATCTGCTGGACCGTCTATTCGGCCACATGCTCCGCCGAAGTTTCAACGCGACCAAAGCCAGTCGCTGGTTCCGTGACGTTTTCATAAGCCAGTTCGGCGAATACAAGATGCCCAGGACCGTGAGTCGTTATGGGATCGATTGAGATTTCGTTGGGTTGCCGATTCAGCCGACCAGCCAGACGTTCAGCTTCTCGCGTCAATCACGGATTCGTTCAATACGGATCGATTTGCCGGAGTCACGCCCTCCGCAGAGCCTGTACTCCTGTTAAGGTTTGGCATACCGACGTTCAGTAAAAATAGTATCGCACAACATGGACACCATGGAATTCAGATGACACCAGTGTCACAACCGGACTAACCGGAATTTGGCACTGTCGAATCGCTCTTGAACCGCGCCGATTTTGCGCCTGATGTCGTTTATGGGGTAAAGTTGAAAAAACGAAACATCGCTTTTCGACACGGATGAATCCTCCTGAATGTTCACTGGCCTGTTGTGCCGCCGGAGCCTGGCTCATGCGTCAATTACTGAAGAAGCTTGTCGAAGACCAGACCGGCATGATCATCTCCTCTGAGATTGTCCTGGTGGGGACGATCCTGGTGCTGGGCTCAATCGTTGGCCTGGCATCGCTTTCTTCAGCTGTGACTCACGAACTCAATGACGTCGCTCAGGCGTGTGATCAGACTTACAACAATTACTCTTCCAACTCCTCATCCAGCAATGACTATTACCTGACCAGCAGTCAGGCCACTCCGGAAATTGCCGGAGGCGGTTACTGATTGAACTTCGCGCGGCACCTCTGTTGCCGCGAACAAATATTCTCTGATGTGTTGATGGTTCTCCGCCATCGTTCTGCAAATGCCCCCGTCGAACTCACGCGCGACGGGGGCATTTGCGTTTTTTGACTTCAGAGATTTCCAGCTTCATTTCGTCACGGTCGGAGTCGTCCATCGCAGCAGCAGCGGCAGCAACACAAGATCGCTGATCAGGCCACCGATCATTGATAAACTCAACAACGTGCCGAAGTACACCAGCGGAATAAACTCGGATGCGGTCAGCACCATAAAGCCCGCCACCAGGGCGAAGTGAGCGAGAACGACCGCCTTGCCAACGCTGGATTGAGCAGTGATCAGGGCTTCTGACAGGCCAACTTTCGGTAAGGCATTCTGGAAGACTTCGATGTAGTGGACCGAGCAGGTAAAGCCCATCGAGACGCTGGCGATCATCGCGGTGCCAATGTTGAGGGGAACATTCAGCAATCCCATCGAACCCGTGACCAGGGCAATCGGGAACACGTTTGGAACAAGTGAGATTAAACCGATCCGAAGGCTGCGAAACGCAATCGCCATGCACACGAATGTGCCAAAGCATGCCCACAGAAAACTCTTCCACTGATCTTCCAGCAGACTATCAATAATACGAGCCATCAGGACGAAAAGTCCCGAAGCAACGGGAGCTTCTGCCTGCTTTGTCGCCTTACTTGCGGGAGCCTGCGTGCGTTCAAAATGGGCCGCAATGGCATCTCGGACTCTTTGAATCTGAGCCAGCTTGGCCTCAGTGGATTGTTGTTCCGGAGATCGCAGAACGATTCGCATCCGCCTTCGCTCGGGATTGTAAAAGCTCTGCACCAAATCATGCTGCCGTTGATCGACTTTCTTAAGTCTCGCGCTAGCGTTCCCGAGCCGAGGCGGCACGTCGATCGCATCGTTCAGCGACAGGACATCCAGTTGGCAGTCTTCCGTTGATAAGTTTTTCAGCACATTCGTCAGGTCTTTGGTCTGATCCAGAAACTCACTTGTCAACGGATCAGGAACATCAAACGCAACGTCCCACGTTCCAGCGGGACCGAGATTGGACTCCACAAATCGCAGGGACTGAACGATCGGAGATGACTCACGAAAGTTCTTGCTGAAGTCTGTTTCGACCTGCATCATCCAAAGGCCTGGAGCCGTGATAGCTGTCAGAGCAAGGCAAACAATAGTCGTCCCCACAGGATGCCGATCAATCAAATGAGCCATGCGATTCAGGACCGCGTCCAATTGATCCTCCAGGCGCACACGCCCCGGGATCGGAACGTTCCTGCCGGAAGCAAAGGCCGCTGGCAGTACGGCCAATGTGACCACAATGACGAGCAGCGTCGCCAGCGTCATCATGATCGCAAAACTGCGGACAGGCACGATTTCCGAAACAAGCAATGCGGCAAAGCCAACGGCAATTGTGACGACGGTCCACAACACCGGATGCCAGAGTTCTCTCAGTGTCTGCACAGCCGCGTCGTGTGCGTTCAGGGTGCCTCGCAATTCACGATAGTAAACGATGATATGTGTGGTGGTACTGATGGAGATGATGGTGACCAACGAGTTCAGCATAGAACTGACCATGCTCAATTGAGCACCAGCCAGAACAAGTATCGCGCGAGTACAAACGACGGTGGTGATCACAATTCCGACGGACACAAGCACCCAGCGAAGACTTCGGAAGATAATCATCAACATAAGAGACAACACACCCAGCGAAGCGAGGTACAGAAGATTGCCGTCTCGCTCAACCAGATCAAACATGTCCTGAATCTGAACGGCTTCCCCAGCGACCGAGGTCTTTGCATCAAACTCCTTTGCCACCGCTCGAATCGCACGGATCGTGTCGACGCGTGCCGCGTTGGCTGAAGCGCCGGCATAAAGCTGCAGGACGATCGCAGTGGTTTCCTGATCCGGGCCAATCAGAATTCCGTCAAATAGACTGAGCAGGGCTCTGCGAGTGTTCTTATTACGAGGTGTCTTCCGGAGGAAGCGGGCAAGGTCTCGAGTTCTCTCGCCATCAACTCCGGGCAGTTCTCCAAGCTTTGCGGCCAACGTTGTTATGCGTTGTTCCGCTTCAGGAGTGAGCTCCGGATATTCGCCTTCAGGATTTGTCTGCAGCAGTCCGGGCTGATGCCAGGCAACAATGACAAATTCGTCGCCGCCAAAATCTTTTCGAGATTTCTTTAAGACCTGAATGTCGCGGTTGGCTGGAGGAAAAAAGGACTCGATTGTCTGGTCGAACGACAGTCGATTTGCCACCGGGATGGCTCCCAGCAACAAAACAACCGCGGCCAGTAACAGCCAATTGCGCCAATCTACGAGCCGGTTCATGACAATCCCTTGCACGATTGCCATCGCTCACAATGTGAATCGTCCGTCTGCTCCGCCTGAAGCCTCTCACAGGGAGTTTTCTGACCATCCACGTTGATAACTTTCCTCAAAATTCAGGCCGCCTGCCGATTCGATTGCGGCGGAACTGTAACGGATGTGTTTCTATCGTGTCACTGCCGGTCTCGAATTTCTGTCGGCTGCAACGAGCAGACACCCACGGATGGCGGGATATGGATTCGGCAAGCAGAACGGTGAATTCTTCTTGTTTTCGTCGCAGAAATCACGTCGCGCATCTTTGGGTTTTCGCGTCTTTGCGTGAAACGGTTTTCTTTCACGCAAAGACGCCAGAACGCAAAGCAAAAAAGAAGCAGAATTCGTGCGAGTTATGGGATCGCGTATTCCACCTGACCGACTGGAGAAAACCAAGCTGAAACCCTGAAGGGTGATGCGAATCTCTGTCAGCTTTCACCTTGCAATTAAGCTGTTTCGCCAGTCCGAAAGCCAATATCAGGCTCGCTATTCGATTGGCCTATCCGCACAGTCCTGCGGTCAGTAACGAAAAAGACGTTTCTTGCGCACAGGTTGCATGAAACGGCGTCTCGCAATCGAGATCCCCGGCGGACCCCGTCTTCAGATCCGGGGGAATTGAAGGTCCAGCATTTCTTTGAGTATAAACCAGGCTATCATGTGAGGTCGGTGTCTGCGTCTCAGCCCGTTTCGGTGTGCTGAGACAAAAGCGCCGTCGAATCTTCCTGCCTCCGCATTGACCCACCAGCGGATCTCTAGTCATGAACACTCCCACTTCGCGTCTCTTCGCATCGTGTGCGTTTGTCTCCCTTATTCTTTTCAGTCAACCAGCATTCAGCGACGTTGACTTTCAGCGGGACGTGCAGCCCATTCTGGCCGAACACTGCTGGCATTGCCACGGTGCTGACGCAGAAGATCGCAGAGGTGGCCTGCGGCTTGACGTTCAGGATTCTGCGTTTAAAGGCGGTGAATCAGGCGTCGCGGGCATCGTGCCTGGCAAGCCTGACGAGAGCGAACTCATTCGTCGCGTCATGACTCACGATGCTGATTTGATTATGCCTCCGCCGGATCAGAAGAAGCCGGTCTCTGAGTTACAGATTCAGACGCTGAAGCAATGGGTCACAGAAGGCGCAAAGTTTCAGGCTCATTGGGCTTTCACGCCGCCTACGAAGACTCCGCTGCCGAATGTTGCTGCAAAGAATCCAATCGATGCGTTCGTCATGAGCAGATTACAAACGGAGGGCTTAGCGCCTTCACCACAGGCTACGAATAACACACTGTGCCGACGTATCTATCTTGATCTCACGGGGCTTCCGCCGTCTCCTCAGGAATTGGCCGCATTCGAAAAGGATGGGCTGGAGACAACGGTCGATCGCTTGATCAGCAGTGATCGGTTCGGCGAGAAATGGGCTCGCCATTGGCTCGATCTGGCTCGTTACTCGGACACGAACGGTTACGAGAAAGATCTGCAGCGAGAGCAATGGGCGTGGCGGGATTGGGTCATTCATGCCGTCAACCGTGACATGCCGTACAACCAGTTTCTGATCGAACAGATTGCGGGCGACCTGCTTCCCGATGCGACTCAGAGTCAGGTTATCGCCACCGGTTTTCTTCGCAACAGCATGATCAACGAAGAAGGTGCCATCGTGGCGGAACAGTTCCGCATGGTAGAAATGTTCGATCGAGTGGACTGCATCGGTAAGGCGGTGCTTGGCCTGTCAACTCAATGTGCTCAATGTCATACACATAAGTTTGACCCGATCACTCATGACGAGTACTACGGGATGTTCGCATTCCTGAATAACTCCTACGAAGCCCAGTCCTGGATTTACACCGACGATCAGTTGCGGCAGACCGTCGAGATTCAGGAAAAGATCCGAACGGCAGAAAACAGAATCCGCACCGAGCGACCTCAGTGGCAGGACGAACTGAATGCCTGGTCCGCAACTTTGACATCAGCCACAACTTTAACATCGGCCAAAATCAACTGGCAACCTCTGGAGGCGATCGAACTCGGGAGCATCAGCGGTCTGAATCACCCGACTCAGGAAGCCGACAAGTCGTTACTGATGAAGGGCCATACGAGCGCTGATGTGTTTATGATTTCAGCACCAGCCTTGCAGGGAATTACGGGCTTACGGCTGGAGGCTTTGCCGCATCGCGATCTTCCTCACAACGGTCCGGGCCGAAGTCGAAACGGAACATGGGTGATCAATGAACTGGAAGTCTTCGTCCGCAAGCCCGACAGCACGGACTGGGAAAAGCAAAAGCTGGTCAACGCCACGGCTGACTTTTCCGAGCCGGAAGCAAAACACGATGAAGGCAAACGAGCAACCGGTCCTGTCGCCCATCTTATTGATGGCAATGATGCGACCAGTTGGAATGCTGATCGAGGAGTTGGTCGGCGAAATCAGGCGAGCGTTGCCGTGCTGCAGTTTGAGAAGCCTCTGGAGTTTCCTGAAGGCTCTCAGATGAAGATCGCGTGGCGAATGGGCGACATGCTGGGATGTGGTCGGTTCAGTGTTACAACGGCTGCGACTCCAGCGGCCCCAACTGTCGATCATGCCGCGATTCTGGCACTGCAGACGCCCCCGGAAGAGCGGACGCACGAACAGTCAGTGGCGATGTTTGCGGCGTGGCGGTCTTCTGTTCCAGAACTCAAGCCAATCGCTGACGAGATCGACGCTCTCTTCAAATCGTTGCCTGCGGCATCGACTTCGATTCTGCATATGGCTGAACGTGAGCCAGCTTATCAACGAGTCACTCATCTTCTCGATCGGGGCAGTTGGGATCAACCTCTGAAACCAGTCGAACCGCATGTGCCCACAGGACTAAATCCGTTCCCGGAAGACGCTCCGAAGAATCGACTTGGCTTTGCGATGTGGCTGGCCGATTCCCGAGCCCCGTTGACAGCGCGAGTGGCCGTGAATCAGGCTTGGCAGGCGATGTTCGGAATTGGTCTTGTCGAAACCGCTGAAGATTTTGGCACGCGTGCGCCGGTACCACAGTATCGTGAATTACTGGATTGGCTGGCCGTGGACTTTATGGAAAACGGCTGGAGCCGAAAGCATTTGATTCGCACGATTGTGAGCAGTTCGACCTATCAGCAGGCTTCGAATGCGTCACCCCAGTTGCTTGATCGCGATCCTCGCAATCAACTATTAGCCCGAGGCCCTCGGTTCCGCGCTGACGCGGAGGTCGTTCGAGACATTGCGTTGACGGCAGCCGGGTTGATTCATCATCGCATTGGTGGCCCCGGAGTGATTCCTCCGGTTCCCCAAAACGTGCTGGACTACAATTACGTGTACCCGGGATATTGGACTCCGGCCACAGGACCGGAACGTTATCGACGCACCGTGTACGGTTTTCGAAAGCGTTCGATGCCGGACCCGGTGATGTCGAATTTTGATGCACCAAACGGCGACTTTTCCTGTGCTCGCCGAGTTCGTTCCAATACTCCGCTGGCTGCCCTGACGGGTCTGAATGAAACGATTTTCGTTGAGGCGGCTCGAGCATTGGCCATGCGGGTTCTGAGAGAAGCGGGCAGTGATGATACCGAGCGAGCGAAATATGCGTTCCTGTTATGCACGTCGCGACCGCCGAGCGACGCTGAGTGCAACGAAGTTCTGATCCTGCTGAAATCACGTCGGCAACGACTGGCCGATGGCTGGCTGAATCCTCGCGAAGTCATCACGGGGGATGCAGCCACGTTGCCAGCGCTGCCGGAGAACACGACTCCACAGGATGCTGCGGCGTGGACACTGGTCGCGCGAGTGTTATTGAATCTTGATGAAACGATGGCGAAGAATTAGTGATGAAGAATGTACTCATCTTGCTCCGCAAGATGCCGCATTTCTCACGCGAAGTGTGAACATTAGATTGCTGAATCCGGTTCCGAACCGGGGTCCAGTTCAAAGACCTTCCTGACAAGAACACTGCCATGAATATGCATGATCTTCACGCGGCTCAAGCCAGTTATCTTCGCCGCCGCTGGTTTCTGCGCGATTGCGGCGTCGGACTTGGAGCGATCGCAGCCGGATCGTTATTGTCGGCGGATTTGAAGCAGGCGCAGGCCGATGTGATTGCAAATCCGCTGGCTCCGCGACAACCGCATTTTCCAGGCAAGGCCAAGCGAGTCATCTACATTTTCCAGGCGGGCGCTCCCAGTCATCTGGAGATGTTCGACAACAAGCCTGAACTGACCAAACGCGATGGCCAGTTGCCACCGGCCGAGCTTTTAAAAGGCTATCGCGCGGCGTTTATCAATCCCAACTCGGCATTGCTGGGGTCGAAGTTTAAGTACGCAAAACACGGTCAGTGTGGCATGGAACTCAGCGAAGTCCTGCCGCATACCGCAAAGATCGCAGATCAACTTTGTCTTATCCGCACTATGCAGACCGACGCCGTCAATCACGCGCCGGCTCAGATTATGATGAATACCGGATCACAGCAGTTCGGACGCCCCAGTTTGGGCTCATGGACTCTGTACGGACTGGGCAGCCAATCGGCCGACTTGCCTGGCTTTGTGGTACTGACCAGCGCCAAAGGAACCAGTGGCGGGGCCAGCAACTATGGCAGCGGATTTCTGCCCACGATGTACGGCGGTATTCCTTTCCGCAGTGCTGGAGATCCCATGCTCTATCTGTCGAATCCAAAAGGTATCGACGCTGAAACTCAGCGAGCCTCGCTGGATTCGCTCAATCGACTCAATGAAATGTCACTGCAGACCGTCGGCGATCCGGAGATTGCCGCACGTATTCAGAGTTACGAGATGGCCTATCGCCTGCAAACCAGCGCGCCGGAGTTGATGGATCTGGGCAGTGAGCCGAAAGAAATGCTCGATCGCTACGGCATCAAAGATCCAAAGGAGGCGAATTTTGCTCGTAACTGTTTGCTGGCGCGAAGGCTGGTCGAACGGGGCGTGCGATTTGTTCAGCTATTTCACGAAGCCTGGGATCAGCACGGAAATCTGACGGGCGGAGTCAAACAGAATGCTCTGGATACCGATCAGGCCAGCGCTGCACTTGTGATGGATCTGAAGGAACGAGGACTCCTGGAAGATACGATCGTGATTTGGGGCGGTGAATTCGGGCGAACTCCGATGGTTCAGGGTGGCAACGACGGACGTGATCACCATAACCGTTGTTTTAGTCTCTGGCTGGCCGGCGGCGGAATCAAGGCGGGACATGTTCATGGGCAGACGGATGAACTGGGCTTTAACGTGGCTAACGATCCGGTGCACGTGCATGACCTGAACGCAACATTACTGCACCTGCTGGGATTTGATCACCTGCGTCTGACGTTCCGTTCTCAGGGCCGTGACTATCGCCTGACGGATGTGCATGGGAATGTGGTTCAGGGGATTCTGGCGTAGTGATTTGAGCTGTACGATGGGCATTCCTGCCCGTCGCGTTTGCTGTCGGACAAGAATGTCCACCTCCATTTGTTTTTTGCAAAGCGCTACGGGATCGCCACACCGAGTTGTCGCAGGGCTTGAGAAACTTGAATCAGCGGCAGTCCCATGATTGCTGTGAAATCTTCTGTTTCGATGCTTTCGAACAGGGAAATACCCAGGCTCTCAATCTTGTAACTGCCGGCACAGTCAAGCGGCTGATCGCGTTCCACATAACGCAAAGCCTCGTCCGCCGTCAGGTGGCGCATCGTCAGCTTGGTGTCATTCATAATCGAAGTCACCGGTTTCCCGGGTGCAGCGATACAGACTGCGGTGAGAAGCCGGTGAGTTTTTCCGGACATTGACAGCAACTGTTCGACGGCTGCACGGACAGTTCCCGGTTTCCCCAGCACAGTTCCGTTCAGGTCAACCAGTTGGTCTGAGCCAATCACGATGGCTTCCGGAAAACGTCGAAACACCGTCAGAGTTTTCTCCGTTGCAAGCCGCTGAGCAAGGCTGTCGGGCGTGGGTTCCAGATCATGAAACGCGTGTTCGTCGACATCGGGCGAAACGGAATCAAAGCTGGGAAGCAGTCGTCCGAGTAGCTCACGCCGGTAACGTGAGCTGCTGGCAAGGAGGATTGGCAGTGGCATGGACGACCCCGTTGCCTTTGCCTATCCTGGACTCGGTCACAATAAGGCAATGTTCCCAGTGATGTATCCTGCGAACACTCGGCCTCACGACATACCAGGCAAA
>CAMAXD010000131.1 GCA_945861975.1 Candidatus Kuenenia stuttgartensis
ACCTGCAACCGGAAACATTGTCTAAATCCGAGTCCGAACCGGCCAACAACGCTGCGAAAGCAACAGAGAATCGCGATTTCAGGGACAGAACTCTTGCCAGCGCTGCGAATCCACCCGCTCAGGGCTCGACCAATGCTACCGCCCTGCGCTACCATACACGGCTTGGCGGAATGGGCCATTTCTCGGCACATTGAGCCAAAATTGGTGTCGGAGATCAATTGCGTCAGGGCCCGGACCCCGAGCACCGACAATTGTTTTCCAACCCGTTGATCGGGTCAACAAAGCGTTCAGTTAGACAAAGCATTCTGTTTCTGATTTGCCCCTCCCTTCTGAATTCCTGTTTGTGCACCTATGGATCCCAAGTTCATTCGCAACTTCAGCATTATTGCTCACATCGATCACGGCAAGAGTACTCTGGCGGACCAGTTGCTGCTGAAGAGCGGTACGATTACTCAGCGTGAATTCCGATCGCAGATTTTGGATGACCTGGACATTGAACGTGAACGCGGCATCACCGTGAAAGCGCGGTCGGTGACGATCAACTGGAAGCAGGACGGTCAGGTTTACGAACTGAACCTCATCGATACTCCTGGACACGTCGACTTTCACTACGAAGTGAATCGCAGTCTTGCTGCCTGCGAAGGCGCCTTGCTGCTGATCGATGCGTTTCAGGGTGTTCAGGCGCAGACCGTGGCGAACGCATTTGCCGCGATTGCTGTGAACCTGGAAATCATTCCGGTCGTGAACAAGATCGACCTGCCCGTGATTCGTGTGGATGAAGTTCTGGAGGAAGTAGAAACTATTCTCGGGCTTGATGCCACGGATGCCTTGCGAGTCAGTGCCAAAGTCGGCTTGAATATCGAGAGCGTCTTCGAAGCGATCGTGAAGAAGATTCCAGCGCCGAAGGGAACTCCGGAGGCACCGCTCAAGGCTCTTGTCTTCGACAGCAAGTACGATAACTATCGTGGCGTGATCACGTACGTGCGAATTTTTGATGGCTGTGTCAAGAAGGGCGACAAAGTCCGCTTTATGCGGGAACAGGTCGTTAACGAAGTTCTGGAGATCGGTCAGTTTCGTCCCAATATGGTGGCGTGTGATGAATTGGGGCCTGGTCAGGTCGGCTATCTCCTGACTGGTCTCAAGGAGCTGAGTAAAGTGACGGTCGGCGATACGGTCACTCTGTTCCATAACCCGGCGACCGAACCGCTGCCGGGCTACCAAAAGCCGAAGCAGATGGTGTTCTGCGGAATGTTCCCGATCGACGCCACCGACTTCGAAGCACTGCGGGAAGAACTGCAGAAGCTGTCAATGAATGACTCCAGCTTCTCCTTTATGCCTGAAACCAGCGATGCTCTGGGATTTGGTTTCCGCTGCGGATTTCTGGGTATGTTGCACATGGAAATTGTGCAGCAGCGTCTGGAAAAAGAGCAGGACATGGACCTGATCCAGACTGCTCCAAACGTAACTTATCAGATCGTCAAACGCGACGGCGAGGTCATCACGATCGACAATCCTCAGGACGTTCCTGACGCAGGGATCATCGAAGAATTCCGCGAGCCGATTGCCAAGGTCAGCTACATCGTTCCGTCACAGCATGTTGGTACGATCATGCAACTGTGTCAGGATCGACGCGGCATTTATCGCAGCACGGAATATCTCGGCCCAACGCGTGCCCAGATCGTCTATGAACTGCCGCTCAGCGAAATTGTTTACGACATGTACGACAAACTCAAGAGCGTCACGTCCGGCTATGGCACGATGGATTACGAGATTATTGGGTTCTCCGCAGCCGATCTGGTAAAGATGGATATTCTCGTCAAAGGCAGCCGCGTGGATGCGTTGTCAACAATCGTGCATCGTTCAAACTCGGAACGTCGTGGTCGAGCACTCGTGAAGCGTCTGAAGGAAGAAATCAGCAAGCACCAGTTTGAAATTGCCATTCAGGCGGCGATTGGTTCTCGCGTGATCGCTCGCGAAACGATCTCAGCGCTCAGCAAGAACGTGACCGCGAAGTGCTACGGTGGTGACATTACCCGAAAACGCAAACTGCTGCAGAAGCAGAAAGAGGGTAAGAAACGCATGAAGCAATTCGGCGAAGTCGAAATCCCTCAGAAGGCGTTTTTGACAGTGCTTGAGTCAGCGAAGGATGATTAACGACTTCCTGCTCATCGATCGCCTATTCTCACAGGCCCGGAGTTGACACTTCGGGCCTGTTTTTATGGGAGAGTTCCCCACGCCCATTTAATATTCAGAATTGTGATTGACGGACAACGGTTCCGCGGCAACACTTCAAGTGAAGTCGCTATTCCGTTGTTGTGTTTTTCCTTGATCTGGAGGACGCCTATGGAAGAAATGATCGCTGCTGGTGAGATTGTCTCCGGTTTCTGTTGAGACGATTTCTCGACTCTGATTTTGTCGATTCTGGCTTCGTTCGGCAAGTGTCTTCACTCTTCATCACGCAGTAGTTCCTCTGCGCGGTCGATGCGAGATTTGCCCGGAATGGGCTCAGCCTTTTCTAGCCATCGCCGACATCGGGTCTCAGCCAGTCTTGTCCACTTGTTCTTCGGACGGCATCAATTGAGGGCGGATGTTCGTGGGATACAACCCTCAGATCATGACCTCAGTCATTGCCTCGCATAAAAAACAATTTCAGGCCCTCGCCGTATTTTTTCGGCGAGGGCCATTTTCGTTTTAATACATGCCCTGATTCAGCGTTGCACTCGGATCGATCACAAGGCCGATGTTGAGTCGCGTCCCTATCATTGAAGCACAGACAGGCTGCATGTTCAGACATCAGGTTCATGCCGACCAGTTCACGAATCGGAATGACTGAGTCTCAGCAGAAGTCCTGTCACTTCCTGTTCCAGATGTTGAAGCGCTTCCTCCGGACCACAACAGTCCAAATCATGAACATGCCAGAATTCAACATTCTCGAGCCGATCAGGGTAGTCTCGCTCGATCATCAATCGGTGCTCTGCCTCCTTCACTGCAACGATGTGATGATTGGATTCGAAATCGTTGTTCGTCACTTTGATCGGCAACCGCAGGTATTCCTCGACGGTGATACCCTGCTTTCGCAATGCCGCTATCGTGTCTCGTGACATCGGGCCGGGATTGCGAGGATCAGGCGCGAGTCCTCGAGAGACAGCGTTCCACGCCAACCCCATCTCCTGAGCTCGAGCATTGAACAGAATTTCAGCGTAACGACTTCGGTAATAGTTGCCCGTGCAGAGAAAAAGAACGGTCTTCATGGATTGATCACCGCACGCGATTTCAAAGTGTTATCCAATATCACACGACGCTGTTGTTCAGCGCTGCAGGCCTTCAGGAAGTACCTGCAAACGTTCGATCTTGACGATTTCATGGAAGAACCACGGCTCGCCTGAGCTGCGGCGAAACATTGCACACTTTGCGGGATACTTTGTGCCATCGAAGTCTTTCCAGTCGCTGAATCGATAAATGTCGTTTCGCCAGTCGACGCGGACTAGTCCATCGGTCTCCTTGTCGAAATACATGTCGATTGCGGGATCAACGCTTTCCGTGATACGCAGTCCAGACAAAGACTTCTCGTTGTCTGTAATGTCGGGCAGCAGTTCCAGTTTTGACTTGGGATCTTTGAGCACTCCCAGCGTCCACGCCCACGCTGTAATTTTTGCAGGTTCTGTTCCTCGCTCTTTCGTTCCGATCCACCACGACTTCGGCGGTTCGACAACGGAAACTCGCGCAGTCCCCGGGGACACAAATTCCTTTCCCGCACTGTAACGCTCTTCCATGCGAAACAGTGTCAGCAGTTTCTCGTCGCCACCCGCGGCGGCAATAACCTTGCTGACAAGCTTCATCTCTGGCGACGCAGATGATTCATCGGCATGGCTGGCGTTCAGGAACATTAGCGCAGCCAGCATCAGAACAAACGGCCAAAAGACGAGACGACAGGGAACGTGAATCGGAAGGCTCATGCTCATAATATCCTCAATCGGGGCAATCGTGGTTTGTTGTCAGTCTTGGAATGGTAGCAGTTCTGTCTAATGATTGGACGCTGGCGTTGAGTCGTTTTTCTCAACGCTGATGCAAGCAGCAAGGGATTCCGAGGAATCCGGGTTTCATTCTGCCGCCGCTCGCCTCTTTCTGCACGCGTCTGAACAATACTTCACCTGATCCCAGACCTTCGCCCATTTCTTCCGCCACGAAAAAAGACGGTTGCAGGTCTGGCATCTCTTCGTTGGCAAGTTGAGCTTGTTGTGTGGCATCTTCAATCAACAAATTCGGAACAATAAGTGATTCGATACTGATCCAGTACCGGCATCCTGTCGAGACTCAGCGATGAGGCACAAATGAGTGTCGCACCGGAGAGTCAATCGTAATCCTGTTCCGGTTCGGCCCAGACCTGAGCCGTCCCTTCGTCATCAAACTGAACGTGGATCGTATTCGCTCGGCAGCAGACCGGACAATCTTCGACGTACGCCTGACTTGTACCTTCAGTAAGATCCAGCGGAATCACAATCTCCTCACCGCACGCGTCACAGACGTAGCTGGCCTCTTCCTGCGAGGTCGCGCTGGCGTGACCAGGGGACTCCGGCGAGGTTTCCGAATCAAGCTCCAACCACGGCAGTGATGCCCCCGACGTAAGAACATTGCAAGCCCACAGCATGACTTCCAGCGATTGTTCATCGGCCAGTCGATGGTCATGGCCGACTTCAATCAATGTACCCTGAGGCAGCTTGCTGCCGCTCAGCAGCTCTTCAGAATCCGCGAACGATATCACATCATCATCGCGACTATGCAGAATCACGCTGCTGGATTTAAGCTTGCTGACCGATCCCCAGTTCCTCCACGCCGGGCATAAAAGAACGAGCGGAGTATTTCCGGAGTGAAGATTGAGCGCAACTGCACCGCCGCGGGAGGAGCCGACAACGACGTCCGGACGGAGGTGATCGTAAGCGGATTGAGCAACCTTCACCGCTGCGTCGAAATCGTCATCATCAAGCTGCGGATTGATCACATCATGACCATGTGTTTTAAGATACGTCGGTTTCACTCCACCCGGAACGGAGCGCCAACCATGAAGGAAAAGAATTTTCATGAAGCTTTCAATTCGTGGGCTGCTGTTCTGAGTTCGTCATCTGCGGTCTCGATCGTATAAAAAAAATACAGCTCGCTTCCTACGAAAAGAATCTGCACAGCCTTACGAAGTTTGCGTTCCGTTCGGTAAGTGTCCCGCCACTGATCTCGATGTCTCACTGTAGAGCCAGCGGCTTTGGTCGTCAACAATAGCCAAAGTTCAGGGGTAATCTCTTTGCCCACGACCACACTATATGTTTTGGCACATGCAGCCTCTTCGCAGGCCACAGAAATCCGTTGCGGCTTCCGCGATGATCATTTCGTCAACTCTTTGCGGCTTCGCGTCTTTGCGTATCAATCATCTTTCGGTAAGCCGCGACGGTGACAACGCCGAGTTCACAACGAACACTCCTTATCCCAACGAACCAATCTGGTCGCATCGGTCTGATTTTCATTCATCGCAAGGATGCTATAGTGGACACTGCTCATCACATTGCTGGTCATGATTAGGGACGTCTGTGCAGTGAACCTCCAGCATCCAAAGCTCGTCAGATTGCTTCAATTGGCTTACTCTGCAGAGAAAGCCGCAGCGTTTGCCTATATCGGCCATGCTGGTTCGGTCAGAAATCCTGATGAGAAAACCGCAATCCGGCAGATCGAACTTGATGAATGGCAGCACCGGGAAACCGTGCTCTCCATCATGCAGCAGTACAATATTCCCATCTCGCGTTACTTCGAAATCAAGTATCACCTTCTTGGTCGCATCATCTCTGCCAGCTGCTATCTGATTGGCTGGTTTATGCCGTACTATTTTGCGGGCCGACTGGAAAGCGGAAATGTCTGCGAGTACTTCATCATGATGCGATACTTCAATGAACTGGGCATCACCCGCCACGATGATGTCCTCTACGAGATGGGCATGAAGGAGAAGGAGCACGAAGTCTATTTTCAGAAGGGACTCCAGAATAATCGGCTGCTGCCTGTATTTGAGAAGATCTTCGGCTGGGGGAACAAGCACAGCTCAAACGACATCGACCTGAATCAGAAAGCGTCGGTGGAAGGATCGAAAAACTACTGCAAGCATCGCAAGTAGGTCAACGTTCGAAAAGAAAACCTGACGCGTCTCGGAAAGACACGCGGCTTGTCATCGCGGCGGCTCTGGATTTCGCGGACCACTTCGCCGGCCAAAGACAACCTGCACGCAGAACTACTAACTTACAGCAACAGTCATGCGTGTGTGTTGCATCAGAGATTTCTCTGAGCAAAACCCGACTCCATGGACAAGTACTGATCCGCCGATCCTAAGTGCTTAAATCGACTATTCTTTAACTCGCAACGGTGGGCTCACGAGTCATCACGATCAAACGGAACTCAAGATGCTTTGGCGAAGCATTCGGTTTGTTCTGGCTATTGCGGAGTTCGACGTGCCAGCCGGCGGCCTTCGCTCGTTCGACGAACTTCGGGGCGTTCGTTCGGCCAGCATCACCAATCCAGACCTGCCCCGTCGGTGACAACATCGCGTGCAAAGTGGTGAGCAATGGTTCGTGTACGGCCAGATCGTAAAGGATGTCACTGCCAAAGATGAAATCGAACTGCTGACTGACCGGTTCACGCCAGTCGAAGATGAGCCCTTCCGCATCAACAAATCCGTTGCGAGCGGCGTTCTCCTGTGCCATCCGGACAGCTTCAGGGGCATGATCGGTGAACGTGACGCCAAGCCCGGCCATCAGTCCGGCGATGCCGGTCAGTCCAACGCCGCATCCGATCTCCAGAGATCTGAGGCCGCGCTCCCATGGCTGCGACAAAAGCAATTCGGCCGTCACCGGAGCCGCCGCCCAAAGCAATCCCCAATACGGATCCCATTCAGAAGTACCAGATGCTTCACCATTTAGCGCGAGTGTCAGCATCTCTTCCTGATCGGCAGGAAGATCGAAAATAATCTGTCGACCAAGAATCTCGATCGACTGTGTCGTCACTTTCAAATTCATCGAGCCGCACGGTTCCCTTGATGATCAGGCAAAAAAAAAGACTATCCGCAGGACATCACAAGAAATCCATCAGATATACTTCCACCAACTATACTTCGCTCGTGGCAGAGGAAGATGTTTCTTTGTAGCCGGATTCGCGAGAATTCGGTGCGATTCTGTAGCCGGATTCGTGAGAATTCGGTGCGATTCCGTAGCCGGATTCGCGAGAATTCGGTGCGATTCCGGGGAAGGCATCCGAATTCTCACGAATCCGGGTACTCTCAACACACACCACTCACAGCATAATGCGGTAGTATCGCGGCATCGAATAAACCCGCAAGCGTGCGTCACAAGCGGTAGTACGAACAAGCGGTAGCACGAACAAGCGGTAGCATGAACAAGAGGAATCAGAAGATGCATGGAAGACTATCGACTCTCATACTGTCGCTTCTTATCGTTCTCGGCAGGCCTGTTTCAGGCACGTTGCAGTCCGCGGAATCACGGCCCAACATGGTTGTCATCCTGTGCGATGATCTTGGATTCGGTGATTTGGGAGTCAATGGGCATCCTCATATCCAAACGCCAAACCTCGATCAGCTGGCTGCGACCGGGATTCGCTTCACGAATTTCTATTCCGCGGCACCGGTTTGTTCGCCGTCTCGAGTTGGCCTGATGACAGGTCGGTCCCCAAATCGTGCTGGCATTTACGACTGGATACCAGAATCCAGAGAGCCAAAGTCTGATGCTCGAGAACGCGTTCACCTGCAGCAACACGAACTGACTCTTCCCCAACTTCTGAAACAAGCCGGATACGCCACTTGTATGGCAGGTAAGTGGCATTGTAATAGTCGTTTCAACAGCCCTGAACAGCCTCAGCCTGATGATGCAGGATTTGATCACTGGTTGGCTACTCAGAACAACGCCGGGCCATCACACGAGAACCCCACGAACTATGTTCGAAATGGTCAGCAAGTCGGCCCGATGGACGGCTTCAGTTGCCAAATTGCCGTCGATGAAGCCGTGGGCTGGCTGGAGAAACAGAAGACGAATCATCCGGATGATCCTTTCTTTCTCTACCTGCCGTTTCATGAACCGCATGAACCTGTCGCATCTCCTCAAGAACTGGTCGCGTTGTATCGAGATGTCGCATTCACGGAAGATCAGGCACAGTATTTTGCGAATGTGCATCACGTTGATCTGGCGGTCGGGCGACTGATTGAGTCATTGGAAAGAATGCAGCTTCGCGAGAACACGATCATAGTATTCTCTTCAGATAATGGGCCGGAGACACTCAATCGCTACAAAACCGGCAATCGGTCCTGGGGGCGAACGGGGATTCTGCGAGGCATGAAGCTGCATACTTATGATGGCGGATTTCATGTGCCCGGAATCATGAACTGGCCAGCCGGGATCAAGGCCGCTCGCGTAGTCACGTCGGCGGTCTCAGCGCTCGACCTGCTGCCGACATTCAGTGAACTGGCTAATGCGGCAGTACCCGCTGATCGAAAGCTGGACGGCATCAGTCTCGTTCCTCTGCTTAAAACCGGTGAAGTCCCGCAGAGAACTCAGCCTCTGTTGTGGGCTTATTACAACGCGATCAATGATGCTCGCGTAGCCATGAGGCATGGACCATGGAAAGTCCTTGGACGACTCAATGGTGGAGCGTTTCCGCGTCTGGAGAATCTGACTCCGGAGAATTTGCAGAAGGCTCAAACCGCGGAACTCACCGACTTCGAAATCTACAACCTCGATCAGGATCCCGGGGAGACCTTGAATCTTGTCGGCAAAGATCTCACGAACGAACAGGAGCTAATCGCTTTGCTTCGGACACAGTACTCAGCGTTGGCGGCCGACTCCTTTGCATGGACCCGCCTCGCTCCGTAAAAACGCTTTGTTCCGTTAAAACTGCCGCCACTACGAGGCAAGTTGAGCCCGTTGAGGGCTACAGGATCACTCCGCAGGATTCTCAAACGCCTTGATGATGGCACTGTTATCCTGCTGACCGAACCCCAGCGTGGAAGCACGTTCCAGAAGTTGTGCGTGCAACTCGCTGAGCGGTACGGCTGCGTTTGCACTGCGGCCCAGTTCGAGAATGAGTCCGACGTCTTTCCAATGCTGATCGAGTCGGGCTTGCGGGGCAAAATCCCCGGAGATCATCTTGTCACCCTTGATATCCATAACTCGCGAATACGCCGCGCCGCTGCGGAGGATCTCCAGAATGCTGGACTGATCCATTTGACACGCTTTGGCCAGATTCAACGCTTCCGCCAGCACCGCGCGGTTGAGTCCCAGCACAAGATTCACGATTAGTTTGGCAGTGGCTCCTGTTCCGGAGGCCCCGGTGTGAAACTGTTGAGTTGAAAAGCATTTCAGCAGTGAAGCGGCCTTTTCAAATCCTTCGGCCGTTCCACCCACCAGCGTCATGACCACGCCCTGTCGAGTCTGCTCACTGGATCCCACAACCGTTGCATCCAGATAGCAGGCCCCGTGAGCTTCCAACTGTGCCGCAAGCTGTCTGGCGTCCTCCGGAGCACCCGTTGTCGTATCCACAATCAGATGCTGCTGAATACCATCGAGACATCCCGAGATGACTTCTGCGACAATCCCGCTGTTCGGCAGGCTCAGGACAACCGTCTCGCAATTCTGAAAGACCGCTCTCGCGGAATCACAGAGAACTCCACCCGCAGCTTTGAACTGCTCTCGCCGCTCCGGGCTGGAGTCGAATCCCAGGACAGAGTAGCCGGCCGCCATAAATCGCTCGCTCATCGCGCTGCCCAACAGGCCAAGTCCGATCAGACCAAGCGGCTTCATCGAACTGTCTCCGCTGGCAATTCAGTTTTTCGCGGCGCGAACCAGATGATGATCATACCGACCACGTAAATCAGTCCGCTCCACATGCCAACCTGAGCATAGTCGCCTTCAAACAGATCCATGCGAAAAGCCGTCAACAACACAACGCAGGCGGCAATCACACGACCAGTATTGAAGGAGATTCCGGTACCGGTTGAACGGACATGGGTCGGAAACAGTTCCGGGAGAAACAGCGGCAACCAGCCGAAGTAAGTGACCCCGAACAGCCCCAGCATGAACGTCGCGTAGGGAAACAAGGCGTGATGAGGATTGAGCTGCGTGAAGAGAAATGTACTGACAGCAAATGTGGCCAGACTGATCAGAAAATAAGATAAGCGTCGCCCTACAAGACTGGCGATCACTCCTCCCAGCAGGCTACCAACGATCGCGCCCGATGATCTCTGAATCTGAGTCAGCGCCTTCTTTCGCGGGTCCGCCTTCTTTGGTTTTGCTGCTGGTTGTTCATCCACGACCTTGTTTGTGGATTGGTCGTTGACGGCATGCGTTTCCATAGACGAATTCGTCGCCGCCAATTCGTTCTTTTTCGCAGCATCGGCTTCGTACTGATCGGTCCACGGAACTACCCAATTGGCATTAGCGGCCGTTCCGATCACAGGGATCGCTCCCAGACTGATCCCCAGCAATGTGCGATACAATAACGGCGTCTGGAAGACTTCGATCACTGGCGATTTGGTCGGCGATTCACGAACTGCAGAGCGAGCCGTCAGCCAGCGCGACGATTCCGGAACTGCGATAAAGATCCAGACAGCCAGCACCACAGGCGACCCGCCGACCAGCAAAGTCCATCGCCAATTGTCGCTGGTGATGGCAAATGTGTAGCCGATGACTCCGAGGATAACGAAGCCGACATTGGCCGCAGTCCCCATGACGCCGGCCATCAATGGACGCGACGCAGAAGGCCACGCTTCAGACACCAACGCGACTGCGTTGGGCCATGCTCCGCCAAACCCAAGGCACGCGGTAAATCTCATCGCCCACATCAGCCGAACATCGTGGACGAAATAACAACTGAGTGTCAGCGTTGAGTAACAGGCAACGCTCAACGCCATCGCGCGAGTTCTCCCGAAACGATCACCCAGTGCGCCAAAAATCCAGCCGCCGGCAGCTGCTCCGAAGAGAAACGCCGACTGAAACCAGGCGAACCATTCGGTGATCAGTTTCTCGGGCGTTTCCGGCCCCAATAACTCCAGCATCATCTGACGGTGAATCAGAATGAACAGGGAGTTTTCCAGCCCTGCAAACATCCACGCCAGAAAAGCCGCCGCCAGCATGGTCCTGCGATGCGTCTGATTAGAGCTATCTGCGATACTCACGGCTGATCCTGAACATTTGCAGCAGACAAAGCTTGTCCCCGTTTTGTTAGTACCTCAAAGTACAGAGCCGACTTCCACGATAGAACAACATCGCTGAACTCATCTCCACCACAGTCGATCCCCCAGCAAGTTAGCCGCAACAATTCACGATGTCGAGCCGTGGAGTGTTCTACCTTCTGCTCCGAACTTAGTCGCGGATTTCTCTGGGGCCTGCCTGCCGAGCTCATCGTGGCCCACATCGTTTCAGTAAATCCTGCCTGGTGAGAGAGTCTTCAGTCGTTGGTTTGGTCCCGGGAGAAAACGCGACACGGGGACGAGACGCGAGTTTCTGCCCAACCCGGCGTCACTCCGGGTGAGCCAGGGTTGGGGAACTCCAGACTGGATTCGATTTGATTCGAAGTAGTTTGCTTGAATGGTGAGCTCGCAATTGATGCAAGCCGTAATTAACTCCGGGACTGTTTCTTATTCTTAATGAGTTCTAATCGCAAGTCGATTCCGCAACCGTCAAGCTCCCGCCCCCTTCGCCTCCGCCACGAATCCCCTAAATATCAAAAAACGCCGCAGCCAGGCGGACGATATTGTCTCACTGCGGGTACCATCCACAGCTCCTTCAGTGCCCTCGATAACTTCCAGGACCGACATTAGTCTCAGAATGACTAACCTCGGTGATAGCCTGATGATCCATGAACGGCTCCAAAGCACTCATCCGTCAATGGCGACTTTTGCGACGTCTCGCGGATGCCCCTACTGGCTACACAGTGAAAGAGATTCAACAGGAAACGGGAGTATCCATTGAAACGGTCCGGCGTGACCTGCAGGATCTGACCGATGCCGGGTTTTGGGTGCGTGAAGCCATGGGGTATCGTGGTGTGAAACGATGGCGGGTAGAGGAGATGCACAAGGATCTATCGCCAATGTTGGAGCGTTATCAACAATGGGCGGAGAAGTAATGCGACATTACGCTCACACGATTCAGGATCAGCCCCCGGAGGTATGGGAGCCGTTGGAGGACCATCTTCAGCTTGTCGCGCAGTATTGCTCGGGATTTGCGGATGCCTTTCATGCAAAAGACTTTGGTAAAGTGCTTGGCATGTGGCATGACCTGGGCAAGTATTCGAAAGAGTTTCAGGCGTATTTGCACCTTGAAAACGGATTTGAAGCACATTTGGAGAATGTTGCAACGTCCAAACGAGTCGATCATTCGACGGCTGGAGCTCAACTTGCAAATCGACTGTTCGGGAACCATCCCTATGGTAGAATCCTGGCGTATTGCATCGCGGGTCATCATTCCGGGCTGGCTGATTCCATGAGCACTTCCGGGGCATCCGGACTGGATCAGCGACTTACGAAAAAGATCGCGGATGTCTGTGGCGCACCGGTAGCACTTCAGCAAAAACCTGATCTTCCAGCTGAACCGCCGATTGCATTAGGCGGTGACGCCGCGTTGGTCTGTTTTCAATTGTCGTTCCTGACTCGCATGCTGTTTTCGTGTCTCGTCGATGCGGATTACCTTGCAACGGAAGCCTTTGTTTCACCAACAACGGCAGTTGAGAGAAAAGTCGATCTGCCCTCGTTGGCTGTGTTGCGCAAAAAACTTGATCAGCATTTGCAGCAGTTGTCTGATGGCAAGAATGGAACCGTTGCGGAAGCCCGTGCGGAAGTTCTAAATGCATGTCGTGATTCGTCGTCACAAAGTCGAGGACTATATTCACTCACTGTACCCACAGGAGGTGGCAAGACACTGTCGTCCCTGGCATTCGGCCTCGCTCATGCGGAAATACAGGCTATGGAACGCGTGATTTACGCAATTCCATTCACCAGTATCGTTGAGCAAACGGCCAACGTCTTCCGTAGCGTCTTCACGGACGTTTCTGATGAGATGATTCTGGAACACCATTGCAATACCGATCCGGACCGCGAAACACCCACGACGCGCCTTGTGACTCAGAACTGGGACGCTCCGATTGTCGTTACAACCAACTTGCAGTTGTTTGAATCATTGTTTGCAGCCCGCACATCCAGTTGCCGCAAGCTGCATAACATCTGCAACAGTGTGATCATCCTTGATGAGGTGCAGGCGATCCCGGTCGATTTGCTGCAGCCAGTGCTGGCCGCGATTCAGGAATTGGTCCGCAATTATGGCTGCACGGTTGTGTTGTGTACGGCCACACAACCTGCGTTCAACAGGTCAGACGATTTTCGCATTGGCCTGACAAACATTACGGAAATCATTCCAAATCCATCAAAGCTTTTCGAAAGGCTTAAACGAGTTCAAATCAGTCACATCGGAAAACAGACTGACGAGGAACTCTGTCGCCGCCTTGCTACACACGATCAATTCCTCTGCATCGTGAACACGAGAGCCCACGCCGCAAAACTCTTCGATCGGTTAACCCATGGCCACAGGCCATGCTCGTCCTCCACTCTGCAGTCTGAAGAGGACATGACCTTCAGCCACGGTTTAAACGAATGTGATCAAGGGGAAGCCGACGGACTCTTTCATCTTAGTACGCTCATGTGCGGTCAGCACCGAAAAAGGGTCCTCGACACAATTCGTCAACGACTGCGG
>CAMAXD010000132.1 GCA_945861975.1 Candidatus Kuenenia stuttgartensis
GTGACGACATGGATGAACTACTTGGAAGCCAATCGCGATGACACGAAACCTCTAATCGCCAAAATGACCCGATGTCGCAGGATTTTGGGGCTCGGCGAAACCTGAGCAAACAGAGTGTACAGTCAGGGTCGATACTGGCTAGTCAACGGCAGGAAATCGTTGGTTCCGCCTGTCTTCGGGAAAGCAATTGCACAGCACCCCTCAAGGTTTGACGCTCAGGGTCCAAACCATGGTTCGGCCGCCAGAGCCAGGTTGGTGGGGCATATTCAATTGGGGGATGTATTAACTCTACCCCTTGCAAGCCCTGAAGCACCTGCTCATGATTCTTTGACCGGATGGGCTGATTTACAGCTCCGGCCCAATGTTGTTGATGAAAATTAGTGCTGCCGCCCAAGGGGCATGGAGTCGCGGTCAACTGGTCTTTGCAGGGCCAAACTGATTAAAAGTCCGCTCAAGCAGGTCAGTTTCCGGGGACGGGATTTGCGGTGGAGAATCCAGCCATCGTGGGGTCGAGTGGAGATAGAGGGACGCTTTGCACCGTATTGAGTAGTTTCCGTTTCATCAATCCGCAGGCGATGCTTTACATCAGTATTGAAATCAGTTTTCGGATATCAATGACTCTGCCGGCTCGAAGTAAGTCTGATTAGCGAATCGATTTCGCTCCTGAAGCTCGTGGTCTGCAAGAACGGAGATGCGAACCATCTCTGCCGTGCTGTTTACTCCGAGTTTGCGAGCCGCGTTTGCGCGATGTTTTTCAATCGTCTTAACGCTGATCTGAAGCTCCTGAGCAATACTCTTGTTGGCAAGTCCATTGGAGACGAGCTGCACCACTTGAACTTCTCGGCGTGACAGGCGTCGGATCTGCTGCCTTGCTGCGTCACGTCGTGACATCCACGTCCGGAAGGCGACTTCGTCGGAAATCGGTGCTGAAAATGAACCTGATATCATTGATGGTGCAACTGACTGGATCATCGCTGCGTCTCCAATTTTCTTCTGTGTGCCGTAATCCTCAGACTTTCGAAATTTGCTGAGTCTGAGTCAGTTTTAGGGACTTGAGTTAGGGGTTTTATTCGGGTTGACGAACGGGTGTTTATCAATTCCAACCTCAGTTAGTACCTCTGTATCCCGTGATGCGGGCAGTACCTGTGGGTGTTTCCAGGTAGATCCGCCATGTGGCGAAGTCAGGTCCTGTGATCTGAGGATCACTGCCCTCACTTGCGTGAAATTCCCAGGGGGAACGTGCCTTACTGCAAGGAGGATGCAAACACTCCGGTCATAATGGTTCTCCGCGAAGGGAAAACCCGTAGTCGAGCGAAGCCTTCGGCTTCAAATTGTTCAAAGCAATCTTGCCCTTGACCAAACGGGGCCTGCATGGGGCTTTCGTTGCGGACAATTGAAGAACTATCCCTGACGCAGCAGAGAAAATCCACGCAGTAGATAAACAAAGCCGCTCCAGACTGTGATCGCGACGGCGATCCAGAGCAGCACGTCTCTGACTGTTGGCAGCCATGGCCACGGAAGATCCGTGGAGAGCGAGAGAAGGCTGGCCGTTACTGCAACACACTGGACAGACATCTTGAGTTTTCCTGACAGGCTAGCTGAGAAATCCTTGCCTTCTTTCTCCAGAATTCCGCGGAGGCTGGAGACAAACATCTCACGTCCGATGATGAGGATGACCATCCATGCGTTAACACCGGATCCAGGTGCATCCTGTTTCTCGAGCAGAAAAACGAACGTGCCGCAAACGATCACCTTGTCAACGAACGGATCGAGAATGCGTCCCAGGACAGTGATTTGTTTGTACTTGCGAGCCAAGTAACCATCGAGCGCGTCGGTCGACGCGGCGAAGACAAACAGAGCGGCGGAGGCAATCCACCAGCCGCCGGTGGTGATCATCGAGAAAAGGACAATCGACAAAAGCAGCCGCGTTGCCGTTACGAAGTTTGGCATATTGAGCGATTCACGCCCAATGACCGCGCCGCGTTTCGGCTCCGATTCTGCCTCGGTACGAGTTGTCGTTTCCGGTGATGACATAAAAAACTACGTACCAACCTGCGGTCAGAGGAAGTTGAATCCAACGGGCGGTGAACGGACATCATGATCGGTTGATATGTCCCGCCGAACATTGTTAGGCTGACACTTGTCGTTGGACCTTTGTCCGCCATCGACATCCCTGTGTTACAGCCGCCTCGTAAGCAGATTACTCTTCCTCGCCCTCATCATCAATCATGGACACCATGCCGACGAGGTCGTAATCCTGACGCTCCATGATTTCAACGGGCACCATGTCCCCGATCTGGAGTTCAGAACCGGTCACAATCACGTTAGAGTCGATCTCCGGGGCGTCGGCAAAAGTACGGCCAACATAGACTCCGTCACCAATTTCCTCGTCGATGATGACATCCAGTTCGTAGCCGATCATTCTGTCGGCATGTTCGAAGGCGATCTCCTGCTGCAATTCCATCAAGGCGTCGCGCCGGGCTTCTTTGACTTCTTCAGGCAAATGGCCTTCAAGTTTGACAGCAGGCGTTCCCGGTTCGAGCGAGTATGTGAAAACTCCCATACGCTCAAAACGAGTCTCCTTAACAAACTGCCTCAACTCTTCGAATTGCTCGTCGGTTTCTCCCGGGAACCCGGCAATGAACGTGGTCCGCAGGACAACGTTTGGGATCCGTTCACGAAGCTTCTGAACGAGTTCTCGGGTCTGTTCACTATTCACGCGGCGCTGCATTCGTTTCAGCACATTGGAATTGATGTGCTGCAGCGGCATGTCAAGGTACGGCAGAATATTGCTGGAGTCGGCGATGACGTCGATCAGCTCATCCGAAAAGTTAATCGGATACAGGTACATCAGGCGAATCCAGTCGATGCCTTCGACCTTCTGCAGTTGTCGCAGCAGCTCTGCCAACTGCACCTTGCCGTAGAGATCCATGCCGTAATAGGTGGTGTCCTGAGCAACCAGGATCAGTTCCCGCACTCCGTCTTCGGACAGTTCACGAGCTTCATCAAGAATCATCTCAATGGGCTTCGTGACATGCTTGCCGCGCATGGACGGAATTGAACAGAACGTACAGGTGCGATCGCATCCTTCTGAAATCTTCAGATAAGCGTAGTGGTCTGGAGTGATTCGCAGGCGGGATTGGTCATTCATCGCCTTGATCGGCGCTGGACGGAATAATTCTCGCTGTTCGCGAGCACCGCCAATCAGTCGATCGGCGACCTTCGTAATTTCATCGCGTCCAAACACACCTACAACATGATCGATGTCGGGCATCTGCTTCAGCAGACCACCGTCAGCTTCCAGGCGTTGTGGAAGGCAGCCCGCAACAATAACGCCTTTAGTCTTGCCAGCTTTCTTCAGGTCCAGCATTTCCTGAATGACTGATCGCGATTCTGCTCGGGAGCTTTCAATGAAGCCACAGGTGTTGACGATCACGAAATCGGCACCCTCCGGTTCAGAGACGAGTGCATAGCCGTCGAGGGACAAGGACCCCAGCATCTTCTCGCTGTCAACAAGGTTCTTGGGGCAACCGAGGCTGATGAAAGCATAAGTTCCCTTCGACTGGCGTGGGTCGAGAGGCTCCAATGAGCCGACTGGAGATGACGGGGCAGGCAAGTCGATGATCGGAAGAGAGGCCATTGGTCTGATTATTTCCTGGTGGTTCAAAGACTCGCAGAGCGAGCAAAAAAGCTGGTTGGGTGCTCAACCGATTGGACGCATCAAAGACCATCGTGGCTGAATACGAACAACGTGAGCGATCGTGCGGTCTCATGCAGCCGCTCGGGTCGGGAGTTGGAAATCGCGCATTTTCGCTCCACAGTGTATCGAGGCTGTGAATTAAGGCTATGACCTCCTTGGCTGAATGCTCGGTTTTCCCGCATCAACCCGACGGCTGAACGGAATCCCGCTTCCTGAGAATCCCCCTGCTCCGTTTCTTGTACTCACGTTCATGCCGTGAAATACTTCGCCCACAAATCACTTTGGCATCAGCAGGAACGAAGATTCTTTAGCGGTGCCGGGGTATGGTAACCTCCATGAGTTTGTCAGTTATAAGAGAAATCCAGCGAAACTACGTCCTCGTCGCGACGAATCCCGATTCCAGTTGTTCTGCTGATCGGCACTTAATCTCCTCTCACGGATCTCAACCAATCATGCTTTGGGAAGTGGAAATTCTGCCAATCGGCAGCGAAAAAGACTACGAAGGTCAGCGAGTTTTGGCGAGTGCCAGGAGCCAGGGGATTGCCGGCCTGAAATCGGTCATCTCGGCCCGCACTTTTCTGATCCAGGGCGAACTGACTCAGGAGGACATTAATCGTGCGGCTGATCAGTTGCTGGTTGATTCCGTGACTGAGCAGTTTCATGTTCGTCAATTGCCGGCGTCGCCCGCAGAGATCTCGAATTCACAGTCTCAGATTTTGCTGAACGTTCTGTTGCACCCAGGCGTCACCGACAGTGTTGCAGAAAATGCGGTGCGAGCATTAGTGCGGCTGAACTTGAACGTCACGAACGTCGCAACTTGTCGGCGATATTGGATAGCAGGTGATCTTGATGCGGCGAAGCTGACTCAGCTTACGAAGAAGGTGCTGTCGAACGATGCCATCGAGTATGTCGTCAAGGGGCCTCTGCAAATCAGAGACTTGTCCGTGGGAAGCGAATACAAGCTCAAGCTGACGACCGTTCCGATTCGCGAAATGAACGACGATGATTTGATGGTTCTTAGTAAGAAGGGGCAGCTTTATCTTAGCATCGCAGAGATGAAGACAGTTCAGGATCACTTCCGATCGTTGCAACGCGATCCAACCGACATCGAACTCGAAACCGTTGCGCAGACGTGGAGTGAGCACTGTTCCCATAAGACGCTCGGCGGCCGAATTCACTATGTGGAGACATCTGAAGGCAAAGTCGTCCGCGACATTCACTTCAAGAGCATGTTGAAGGAAACAATCTTTGCTGCGACGGTGCAGATTCGTGAATCGCTTGGCAAAGATGACTGGTGCGTCAGCGTCTTCAAAGACAACGCTGGCATCGTGAAGTTTGATGATCGACTGAATGTCTGCATCAAGGTCGAAACGCACAATCATCCGTCGGCGATTGAGCCTTACGGTGGAGCGAACACAGGACTTGGCGGAGTAATCCGCGATCCTCTGGGAACAGGCCTTGGGGCTCGTCCTGTTTGCAGCACTGATGTTTTCTGTTTTGCTCGACCCGATTACCCGGCCGATCAGCTTCCGCCCGGGGTCCTGCATCCTCAGGCTGTGATGCAGGGAGTGGTCTCCGGCGTTCGAGATTATGGAAACAGGATGGGGATCCCGACTGTTAACGGTGCGGTCTGTTTTGACGATCGCTATCTGGGTAATCCCCTTGTTTACTGCGGTAACGTGGCGATGATTCCTGTCGACAAGTGCGACAAGAAAGTCAGCCCCGGTGATTTGATCGTGTCCGTTGGGGGACGAACAGGCCGCGATGGAATTCACGGGGCCACGTTCTCGTCCGTTGAATTGACAGAAGAGAGCGAACATATCAGTGGCGGAGCTGTTCAGATCGGCAATCCCGTGACCGAAAAGATGGTCGCCGATGTTATTCTGGCGGCTCGTGATCTGAACCTGTATTCGGCAATCACCGACTGCGGTGCTGGTGGATTCAGCAGTGCTGTCGGGGAAATGGGAGAAGAGACCGGAGCCGAAGTATGGCTCGATAAAGCACCTTTAAAGTATTCCGGATTGTCCTACACAGAAATCTGGATCTCTGAGGCTCAGGAACGCATGGTGCTTTCTGTACCGCCAGCGAATTGGGTGCAGTTCCGGGATTTGTGTGCAGCCGAGGGCGTGGAAGCAACCGCGATTGGTCAGTTCACAGATACCAGACAGTTGGTTCTGAAGTATGGTGAAACAAAAGTTGGCGAAGTCAGTATGCACTTTCTGCATGACGGTCGCCCGCCGGTCGTTCGGGAAGCTGTGTACGATATTAAACCCACTCAACTCGCTCCGGGCGTTGATTTCAGTAAATCGGACTACACGGATGACCTGAAGAAGATCCTGGGCTCGTTGAACGTCGCCAGTAAAGAGTGGATCATTCGCCAGTATGACCATGAGGTTCAGGCTGGCAGCGTGATTAAGCCACTGGTCGGAATTCATAACGATGGACCATCGGACGCCGCTGTTGTTCGTCCCGATCTGAATTCGAAGCGTGGTCTCGTTGTGTCCTGCGGAATTAACCCGCACTTTGGAGATCAGGATCCCTATTGGATGGCGGCCTCAGCGATCGACGAAGCCGTTCGAAATTGCGTCGCAGTCGGTGCGGATCCGAATCGTATCGCGATCCTCGATAACTTCTGTTGGGGAAACACGGAGCGTCCGGAAACTCTGGGAACACTTGTTCGTGCTGCTGTCGGCTGCCAGGACATTGCTGTGGCTTACGGCACACCGTTTGTCAGTGGAAAAGATAGTCTGAATAACGAGTTCAGCTACGAAGATGGAAGCGGAACTCGTCGTACCGTTGCGATTCCATCCACGCTATTGATCACGGCGCTTGGCCAGGTCGACGATGTCGAAACCTGTGTCACTATGGACCTGAAAGGTCCCGGCAATCTGCTTTATCTGATTGGCGAGACCAAAGACGAATTGGGTGGCAGTCATTACAACCTTGTCAATGGACTCGCCGGCGGCAAGGTGCCGACAGTCAACAAAGAAGTGGCTCCCGGGATCTTCCGAACGCTGAATCAGGCCATTAAACAGGGCTTGGTTCTCTCCTGCCACGACCTCAGTGAAGGTGGTCTTGCAGTTGCCGCGGCGGAGATGGCGTTTGCGGGTGGAATCGGCGTTCAGATCGAATTGAAATCGGGTTCGATCGTGCAGCTCTTTTCTGAGAGTAACACGCGATTTCTTGTCGAGGTCTCTGCCGCTACAGAATCGGCATTTACTCGCCTTCTCGCCGGTGTGACTGTCGAGAAACTGGGATCTACATCAATGGGCGAGGAGCTGATCATCACCTCTTCTGGACAGCAGCTTGTGCGAGCCGACCTGAAAGAGTTGAAGTCCTGCTGGCAGAAGCCACTTGCCTGATCCGGGTATTTGATGATGCGGCATTTCCGCTTGTCGTTGGCGCGGCAAGCGGTCTTTTGACTTAGTGGCCGTTCAGGTTGTAGTGCTGGCTTCAGCCAGCACTCAGAACGAAATCACCAGCCCACCAGCGGATGGCGGTGATTTGATGAGCGGGTCTCGTAAATGCTGGAGCAGTTTAGTTCTTCAGCTTTGTTTTTCTGGCGTCAATGATGGCGTTCGGATCTTCAGGAACGATCTGAGGGTCGACATACTCCTGAAGATCTTTCAATGCGATGACTTTGTACTTTTCCAGATGCAAGTACTTCAGGTAAGCCTCAAAGTTTTGCTGGCTGCTGCTGACCCAGTCATGAGCTGTATCTGGAACGCCGTGGAACTGCAGAATGGCGATTCGACCGTCGCGAGCTTGTTCAGCGGTTCGGATTAAATCCTGAATGGCCCATTTGGGGCGAGCGTCGCCAGCAGAAGGCAACAGCAGTGGGTGATCGCTGCCGGGCTCAAACGCAAATCCTCTTCCTTCCTCATACGGATACTCGGGGGCTCCGCCACGACGAGCGAACTGAATGCCGTGTTTTTGCAGAACGGCGAAGGCTGCTGGAGTTGACGCATTTCCCGGCCAGGCAAAAGTTGTCGGAGAAGGAATTCCATGAGCCTTACATTGTGACTCAATTCCCTCAAGCTGTTCGTCCAGGCGATCGACCGTTTTGTCTGTAATCCCAAGATGGTCACGTGTGTGATTTCCTATCTCGAATCCCTCTTCATGCAATTGACGGATTTCATCCCAGGTCATGTAGTCGCGTTTGTTCTCTTTGAAGTCAAATCCTTCGGTGATAAAGAACGTCGCCCCAAAGCCATACTCTTTGAGTAATGGCCGAGCAACAGTGAAGTGTGATTTCGACGAGTCGTCAAAAGTCAGCACCACCAACCGATCTGGAATTGGCTTTCGAACAGCAGGCTGAGCCGGCTTTTCATCCGCAACGATGATTCCGGAGAGGATCAGCCAGCCCAACAGTACGAATCGCATGTCAGGAACTTTCAATAGAAACCGCGAGTGAGCGTGGATGAAGTGACAAATCTCTATCGATCGCTCCTTCGTCGATCCACGATCGATTCTGCAAGTCGGCTTACTTCCCCGTCGCCAAAGCCAAGCCGACTTTGCATGCTGCCAGATACTCGGGAATACTCAGGCGTTCTTTGACAGTGTGAATCTCATGCTGCCCGCAACCCATCGTCACCGCCGGGTAACCATGCAGAGCCATCCAGTTGGCGTCCAATCCACCATCACAGATCTGGGCAATGGGGCGGAGTCCAATAGCTTCTGACGCTGCCTTCGCCGCAAGAACACATGGGCTGTTGTCGTCAATTCGAAACGCTTCGTAACGAATGTCCTCCACGAACTTCAGTGAACCATATTGTCCGCCAACATTTGTGACGCTGTCCGTCGCTGTTTCAAAAGCATCTCTCCACGCGGCGACAATCTGCTGACGAAACTTGCTGTCATGACTTCGGGCTTCTGCCTGCAAAGTCACCAAAGGCATCACGACATTCGTGGCATCTCCTCCGGTGATGACGCCGAGGTTGCTCGAGCCACGCTGCTTACCCTTCCGAACCAGTCCGTGCCAGCCGGACTTCTGAAGTTGAGCAATCGCAATTGACGCAATCACGGCTGCATTGACGCCATCCTGTGGATGCGCGCCGGCGTGACTGGCGATTCCTTCAATGCGGATCGTCAGGTTGTTGGCTCCGACGGCCCCCGTGATCAGGCTGTTGGGATCTCGCCCGTCCCAGTTAAAACATAGCTCGGGCTTACCGAGCTTTCCGGGATTCAAAAAGCGAGCCCCACGGAGCCCGATTTCTTCCTGAACCGTAAAAAGCAATGTCAGTGGTGGATAATCGAGTCCTTGGCTGATTGCTTCGAGGATTGCGGTGAGTACCACTGCACATCCCGCTCGGTTATCGCCGCCTAGTGCCGTCTCTTTGGACTTCGGACGAATCCAGTCACCTTCTCGAACTGGTTGACATCCCGCACAAATTGGCACAGTGTCCATATGAGCCATCAACAGCCGTCGTGGCCCCTTGACTGTGCCCTTCAGTTTGATGATCAGATTGCCTGTTGTGCCGCCAGCGGGACTCTTTTTGTGGGCATTATCGATCGAAATGGCGTTTTCCGGAATCCCTGCATCTGTCAGAGCTTTCTGGATCCACGCAGAGACATCCTGTTCCTGACAACTGCCACCCGAAATTGAAATAAGATCCATCACACGTCGGATGGCTTTGTCCTCATTCACTCGAATCACGTTCATTTCCCATTTTCATTCCTGCTCAAGGTCTCTTGACCCTAAGCAGGTTGGCCTGGTGGCCGGTCTATAAAGTCGTCGCCTACGTTTCTATTGTCAACGTTGCTCCGTACACGCATCAAGCCGCTTTAGCATGCAGGGCACTGATCGATTTATGCAGCCCCTGGCGATTTATGCAACCCCTGGCAGGCTAACAGATTCACGCCATAGAACGCAGTGTTGCAGAGTTCGCCTTATTGTCATTGGACGAAGGTTTTCGTTTTCCTTCAACATGAGCGGCATGGGTTGAGGATATTTCGTGTATTGCCTTGAGTGCAATGGCAACTCCGTTAGGCATGATAGTCAAATGTCGGATCAGAGATTTGTGCCATGAAGGCTGTTACTCTTTGATCTGCTTGACGAGTTTATGCACTGAATCTGCAATTCGATCCTCGATATCTCCTGCCCATCGAAATGCCGGGCGACCATATTCGTAAAGATTAGAACCTCCTTCGTAGCCTCCCTCTTCCCAGACTCGTCGTGAAGGAATGTACGAGATCATGTCGTCAGCGTACCCCATGACCCACGTTCCTTCGCCATATTCGGATTTGAATCGCAAGGCATAGTCCACAACAGTCTCCGCGCCCATGCCGATGAACAGCGTTTCTTTTCCAAGCTGCCATGCGTGGATCGGATACGGGTAGGAATCCTGGAATTTTTCTCCGGCCTTCAGCTTTGCAAGCAACCTTTTTGCCCAGCGAGCTTTGAGTTCGTTGGTGTCGCTCACAAGCATCAGTAGTTCTTCTCGAGAAACGACATTCAGATACCGAAGATCAATCATTTCGAAGGCCGTCCTGATGCCGGGCGATATGATCTTCAACGGCTTCTTCAAAACGTCTTCAACCGCAACGGCCAGCATGTGGCCGTATTTCTCGCAGAGTTCAACGGTACGGCGAGGAAGCGGGTTCTGGTCACCACCGCATGTATTCACAAACATTGCTGTGGTGCCAGGATGGTTCTGTTCAATCTCTACTTGAGCAAATCCGGGGTAGTCGCCACACCACGTCATAAAGCTGAGCGTCGTCGGATGGCATGCATACCCAAACAGTACCGCATTCAGACTGCCATCTTCGCGTGTGACGGTCATGACCGGGACGGTGTGGTCGACAGGTCCAATGAGCGGGCTTCCCTTGGCCAACAGATCCGGAATATCTGCTTCACGATTATTGCGACGGTTGACGGCGAACGTCGTTTTTCCGTCTCCGAACTGAAGGCTGGCGGGAGCCAGATTCTTCAGGGCTTCACCGATGAGTTCGACTGTCCGGTCGACCATCAGGTCTGTGTACTCGGCAACCAGTTTCTCCTGAGCTTCGTCGACTGGATAATAGTCGATTAAGTCGTCTCCCAACCTCGGACCACAGTGATTGTGTGAAAACGTCAACATGATCTGTGATCGCGTCAGATGGAACTGTTCTTCCGCTTTCTGGAAGACTCTGTCGCTCATGACCCTCGGCACACCTTGAAAGTCGCTGGTAATGAGTACCGCCCGATTTCCTGATTGATCCTCAAGGGCGATTGCCTTCATCCAAAGATCGTGAAGTTTTCCGTCAGCCGCTCTTTTTGAACCATATCCAGCCAGCCACACCGATGTTTCTGGCGTGATTACTCGTTTGGCGACCCCGGCCTTCCAGCGGTCTGCAGAGACGGGCGCTGAGGCCATTCCGGCGTTAAGCGGTAGCGAATCAGTCGCGAGCAGGCTCGATGCTAACGCCGATGCTGCCATACCGGAAAGAAAACGCCTTCGTGGAAATCCAGATGTCATCCGATGTCTCCGAGCAGTTCTGCGCAATAGAAATGTCAACGGAGGGTAGCGATCCCGAGAGGCGGTCGTCACCTGAAAACAGGTGTCAAATCTTTAAACCTGTCGGAGGCGAAAACCTTCGCGTTATGGTGTGTCTCAGGACTTGCAACACACGGAAAGTCTGATACCTGTCGATTAAAAAAAGAAAACGGCAAGCCAAAGTGGACTTTGGCTTGCCGTCGGATTCGATCCATAATCGGGTATCGAAATGGTCTATTTCTTAGCGGATGTCATGCTGTTCACAAGTTCAAGGTAGTCCAGCGTGATGTTCACAAGCTCTTTATTGTAGAAGTTATTTGGGAAGATATCGTCCTTGCCGGAACCAGTGGCCTGCTTGATGGCCTCTTCTTCTTCCTTCTTCTCCTGCTTCAGCTCTTCTTCTCCTGCTCGTAACACGCTCTCACTCAGAGAAATCGTCTTATCGTTCTGACGCTCAAGATACTTGGCGATGAGCTTGTTGATCTGAACAAAGTCTGTGTCCTCTGCAACTCGAGTTTCACTGCGAGACTTCAACTGCGAAATCATCGCATCCGTCACGCTTGCAGAAAAGGGCACGTAGTCTGCTCGCGTGATTCGGTCGAACTCCAGAGCATTATCAAGAGAGTCTTCGCCGATTTCACGATGGTTCAGCAGCGACGGCAGGGTTACGTCTGAGGTTACGCCTTTGGTCTGCGTGCTGTCGCCGTTGACGCGATAAAACTTGCTGATCGTCAACTTCAATGCGCCTCGGTCAACAGGGCGCAGTGACAAACGATTTTGAGCAACCTGCACGACATTCTGGACAGTGCCTTTTCCATGAGTCGTGCGATCACCAACAACGATACCGCGGCGATAGTCCTTGATGGCTCCCGCAAAAATTTCGGATGCGGAGGCTGAGAACCGGTTACAGACCACAATCATTGGTTTCCGCCAGTAAACTTCAGGGTCCTCATCTTCAAACGCCTGAACGCTGTCGCCGGGTTCTTTAACCTGAACGACTGCACCTTTGGGAATGAACAAGCCCGAGACTTCGATCGCTTCCTGAAGAGCACCCCCACCATTCCAGCGGAGGTCTACGACAAGAACATCAACGTCATTCTTTTTAAACTCATCGAGAACCAACTTCACGTCCCGCGAGGTGCTCTTAAACTCACCGCCAAGATTCGCACCCTGAAAGTCACGGTAAAACGACGGAATCTGCAGGATGCCGACCTTTGACTTGCGACCATCAATCCATTCTTCAGATTCAAGGATTTTGCCTTTGACTTCGTCTTCCGTGATCTTGACCTCGGTCCGAGTCAGCTCATAGTCCTCAATCCCACCGGCTTCCTTCATGATCTGCAGCTTGACTTTGGTGCCCTTCTTGCCGCGAATCATGTCCACGACTTTGGTCAGCTTCATTTCGACGACGTCGACATAGTCTTTCACGGCATCGGACGAGACACCAATGATTTTGTCGCCCTTCGTCAGTCGAGCATCAGCGTGGGCGGCACCACCTTCGATGACCTCTTCGACGGTCGTGTAACCGTCTTCGTATTTCAGCCGGGCTCCAATGCCTTCCAGTTTTAGACGCATGTCGATTTCGAAATCGGCCAGGGTCTGAGGAGACATGTAGCTGGAGTGAGGATCGAGACAGTGAGTCATTGATGAAAGATAAAGTTCCAGAACTTCGTGGGACTCCGTCTGCTCAAGAAAGACCTGATTGGTGTGATAGCGAGTGTGCAGGCGTTTTCGGGCTTCTGTGAGGTCCGTGTCATCCAATTTCAGCATAAGCAGATCAAACTTGATCCGCTTCCGCCAGCGTTCATCGAGTTCTGTTTCGTCAACAGCCCAGGTCAGATCATCCGGGTCTTTGATCATCTCTTCTTCGACGGTGAAGTCATGTTCGGCGTCGATAGTCGCACCGATCTTGCCTGATCGTTCACCCATGCGAAGCTTGAATCGCTCAAAAACTGTTGTAGCGAAAATCACATCGCCTTTCAAAATTTTGTCGTCCAATGAGGTCTTTTCGACAGAAAATGAGTCGATGTCGGACTGCACGAAATAGAGTTTCTGCGGATCCCAGATTTCGATGTAGCGATTCATCAGTTTCTCTGAGAGCACATCATCGATTTCCGGATGATTGATGTGCCGCGAAGAAACCATTGAAGCAACCAGTTGGGCGGTTTTTCCGTCGTCCGGAGTCAGGACGATTTTCTCCGCCGCTGACATACTGCTGCTGCCGAGAATGGAAAAAGCCAGCGCCAGAAAAGTTGATCGTCTGGCAAAAGACAGCGTTGTCATATCACATTTCCTTAGACAAACGCACGACCGAAGCGGACTAAACTTCGAACGCGATTCAGCGGAAAATACAAATTAAACTTATCAGACGTGATCACGATTGTGATCGATCCTTCACGGTCGGACAAACCAATGGTAAAGGACGAGTGAAATATTCAGCAAGAGCGTATCTGCGTTCAGGCTGACAATTTGTGTCCGTCCGAGAATATCATGGCTCTAACGGCGGGTCCAACTTGTCCGAAAATCCC
>CAMAXD010000133.1 GCA_945861975.1 Candidatus Kuenenia stuttgartensis
CCGGTTCCTGGCCACCGAACTGATTGCATGGGAAGCCGATCACAACCAGTCCCTTGTCGCCGTACTTTTCGTGCAAGGCCTGCAATTGTTCGTACTGAGGTGTCAGGCCGCATTCACTGGCGACGTTCACGATCAGCAATACTTTGCCCTTGTACTCCTTCAGGTCGACTTCTTTGCCGTCGATCAACTTTGCCTTAAACTCATGAACAGAATCGGCCGCCATGGTTACTCCTGCGGAAAGACATGCGACAGTCATCGCAACTGCAACGAAACTCCAAAACTTCATACGTGTACTCCTGGAAATTTGACGAGATCTGCTGACAATTGAGCCAACACATCGGAAAGTGCAAAGCCGAAACCTGCATGATCCATATTGTTACCCTCTGAGCACCAAAGGCAAGCGATGCCGTGCCAAACGGGATTCCTGAATCCGATGATCGCGAGCCGTCAGATTGAATTGATAAGATTCAGATGGCACACTGAAGCGGCTGAACTGCAAGCAAAAAGCATCCGGAGAACCGCCATCATGAAACAGACTGTAGGACTTTTGATGCAGTTAGCGGCCCTGTCAATGCTCCCCGCAATCGTCATTTTCCAGCTCTTTTATGGCTTTCGGCTGATTGTGATGCCTATTTCCCTATTGGCTGGGATCTTCGTCTTCAGCATCGGCACGATGCTTCGGGAATCCGGCACCTGAACTGTGAAAGTGCCATGAACTGTGAAAGTGCCATGAACTGTGAATGTGCCATGAACTGTGAAGTGCCAAACGCTCACGACAATGCCACGCACCCAACAATGTCATGTGGCTCACAGAACTCCGGCGAAGATGATCACCGTGCCATTCTCGCACCGATCGGGACGAGCTCGTTAAATCGATCGACAGGCTCGTTGGCTGTCCACGCGACGCCTCGCAGCAACAGCATTCGAAACAGAGGATCGTCGAAGGTCCAGCTATAGTGCCCAGGAATGCTCACAAAGACACGCCCCTTGCCGACTTCCCGAGTCCACATCTGAGGCGTCGCATTACCTTCTTCGACACTCGTCGCCAGTAACGTCACGTCGCCCGGATCTCCGGTCAGCTTCCAGTAACTCTCATCGTAAAGCTGGATCTGCTCAAAATTCCGCACGATCGGATGGTCGGTATTGTGAATCTCCAGCGTCAGCGGACCATGGCGAAAGCCAATGCGACCGCCCCATGACGCATAGCCAATGCGTTTGGCAAACTCATGCACGTCGTCATCGCCATTGACGGCCCAGTGAATGTAAACCGCTCCGCCCCCCCGAGCCAGAAACGCATCCAGCTTGGCACGACGCTGTTCTACGAAACTGCCCTTCTGGAAGAACAACAAAATGTCAGCGTGTGTCAGTTGCTCGTCGGAAGGAAATTCGGTGGCCGTTGAGATCGTTACGTTCTCCGCCGCCGCCAACAGCTCCTGCCACGCTAGTTTCCATGCGGGATAATCATGCTCCCCAGGCCCATGATCTTTGGGACCGTCCACGAGCACGATGTTCAACGGTCGAGTCGCCACTGGAGGCTCCGGTGCTCCGGCCAGTGCCGCGGTGACTTCCGCTTGAGTTCTCAGTGGAGGAGCTGTCAGCGGAGAATCGAGCGGCATATGTGGCGGACGAGTGAGCAGAAACGTCATCAGATCTTTCCATTGCTCCGGAGTCAGCTTCTGAGCAATCCCACCTGGCATGACCGACGTCTTTGAAACCGTCATTGTGTCAATATCTGACTTTTGCAGTTTTGTGATGACTCCCTTTTCATCACCCAGCAACAGGTGATCACCGTCTGACTGCAAAATGCCCGTAAGAATTCGGCCGTCGTTCAACGCGACCACATGCCCGATGTAGTCCGGATTGATGGCAAAGCCTGGATTGGTGACATCGCGAACCACAGACGCATAATCTCGATGAACCAGGTTGATCAGGTCCGGCCCAATTTTTGGTCCACCGCCACCAATCGAATGACATTTAAAGCATCCAGCCGCTTCACTACGGAACACCTTGCGGCCGCGAGCCCAACTGCCGCCTTCTATTTCCGCGATCTGCTGCGGTTCATCTTTTGCATCCGCAGAATTGCCAGCAGCAACCGAAACCCACGGCAACAGAAACCGATGAAGCTGCAAAGTTCGCGGACTGGTGTCTTCATCGGTCTGCACCGAAACAGTCAATTGCGGAACAGAACTCTTTCCCGTACGCATCAATACGACAAAATCGATCGGTTCCGTTTCATCGGCTGAAGTACGAAATGTGGCGAGCTGTCGTTCGATATTCTTCTGATCGCACAGTACGGAGAGCTCCGTCGGCAGCTGAGCAGCGGCACCTCGTCGACTGGCCTGGACGACCACATCGCGATTGCCCGTGAACGTAACGATGGCTTCCTCCGCTGGCCACTCGTAATCGATCTTCGCGCCCGGCTGCACAGCGGGTCGCAGAATATTGTGCAGATTCAATCGTCCTTTAAGAACCAACGTACCGGGCTGTTCCAACGCGGCCCAAAGCGATTCATGTCCGGCACTTCCTCGTAGAAGATCGCGGGAAACGTTCAGGTCGGCATGAGGCAACCAGCCGCTCCATGCCGGCGCCTTTCCACCGTCGCCAGCTTTTGCTTCAGCCGCCGTCCATGTGGCTTCAAGGCCATGCAACGCGAAGTCAACATCAAGCTCCGGTATCTGCGACAAAGGTGTGCGAGGTTGCGTTGTAGCGGTGGCGTTCTGGTCGTTCGAAAGCGGCACGGTGACAGCGTAATGCACGTTCGCCTTCATCGGCGCGGTGTTGATGATCAATGTGCGCAGGTCACTGGTGATTGCAGTGCCACCCACCGACAGCGCGAAGCGGGGCTTCATCAATTGAGACTTCACGACCGCATACGGTGGCATCAGATTCTCGAACTGATCTCCAGCTCGAACGTGTTCGCCGTATGAAACTCGAACTCCTTCGGACAATTGACGGTACTGCGTTGTGTCGAGAGGCTTATCGAAGGCAATGCGAATCTCCTGAGCATTCTCGGCCCATGTCGCCACCGGCCTGGCGATCTCGGAATCTTCGTTCTGGATGCGGAAGAGCTTTCCGGTTCCCGTGGGACCAGTCCCCCAGTCCGGCGGACCGCTGTGACAGGCCACGAGAAGATCTCCATTCGGTGCCACGCATGCGTCAACAGTCAACATCTGCAGACAAGCGAACAACTGAGAACCGGCGACATAGCCCGCTTCTGTTTTCATCAGTTTGGTACGCCACAATTTGCCGCGTGATTCACCACACACAATCGCATCGCCAGCCCACGCTTCCGGACCAAACGTCGGGCCGCCATTCACCGAGGTATTGAACACCATGCCGCACGTCGACTGATGCTGCGGGGCGTAGTCGAACAGTGACGGCTCATCAATCACGTTCGGATTGTGCTGCGGATGACGTGGAGGAAATCCGTAATGCCGTTTGACCCCAGATTTTCCGTTGGGGCCATTGCCGTCGAGCCGAATATGCAGCAGTTCATCCAGAGGATTTCCGTTCGGCAACCATGTGGCTCCTTCCTGTTCTGAGCAGAACAGATCGCCGTGCTCATTGAACGCAAAGGCAATCGGGAAGCGAATCCCGGTGCAGACGGTTTCACGCTTGCTGAAATCCGCCGACACTTTCTGAACCGTGCCTCGATCGGAATTGATGTCGTATTCAGCGTCGCCTTTCTCGTTGACCAGATAAGCGTTGGCGTAGTTAACGGTGCCAAGTCCAAAATAGACGCTGCCGTCTTTGTCCATGGTGATGCCAACCGCGTCGACATTCTGAGCAATCTCTTTCCAGCCCGTGGCGACGATGATTTCTTCATCCGCCTTGTCATCGCCGTTCGTATCGACAATCAAAGATACCTTGCCCTTGCTCGGAACAAAAACTCCGTTCCCTTTTGCATAGCCCACCGGCGTCAGCAGCATGCCCAGCGGCCCGCGCAGGCTGTTCTCGTTCTTCCAGAAGAGTTCCGCTTTGTCCTCGACACCATCGCCATCGGTATCGCTCAGCAGATGCAGATCGCCGTTGTAGCCCAGCGTCATCAACTTGCCGTCCGCTCGATAACGAACGTTGTTGACGTTGGTTAATTCAAGTGGAAGCTCACGCACGGAGAACCCCGGCTGAAGCATTTGCACCGCCGGAGGATTCTCGACCTTCACCAGCGGCACCGATCCTGTGACTGTGAGCTTCAGTTCGCGAGGCAGGTCTTCGGCCAGCTTTTCATATTTCTTCGCCAGATAGCCGCGTACAGACGTCGTCTCCGTTTCCGTGAGTACTCGATCGTACAGCAGCAATTCTGCGACATCGCCATGAAAAGGGCCGCGAACTTCCTGAGCACCCGGACCGTTCGTATAAAACCTCGCACCGACCGTGAGTTGTTCAAACGACAACTCGGATGGACTGAAATCCCGGGAGCCTTCCGGCTTGCCATTATTGATCACGCTGACTTTACGTATGGCCGGATCAATCGCCACTTCAAAGATCTGCAGAGTGCCCGGATCATCGCTCGAGTTCACCAGATCACTCGCGCCGCCGAAGCCTCGGCCTTCGACATTCAACTGATCAGACTTAAACGAAGGACCGGGCCCCAGATCAATGCAGAGGCCAGATTCATAATCGCGCCTCTCCGCTGCATTGGCCGCAAAGAGTCCTCGAAAGTTGCCCGCATTCGAATGGGCTGACGCGACCAGAAAGATTGTCGCGGCTTTCAGCAGGCCGCCGGATTCCGAAAGCTGCACATCGACCAGTCGCAGATGATCGTCTTCGCCGTCAAATCGCAGGAACCAGGAGTCACCAAGCTTGATCAGCTTCGGACGCAACTTCTCAACGGGCTGCTGAAACGCCACGTGCGAAGTCTGTCCGGCGGCGACAGCCACACTGCTGCTCCAAACGTCCAACAATTCACCAGACTTCAGTTCCGGCATTGAGTTCGCAACACGACCCGCGTTGATCCGACTCGCATCCAGCCAGACTCGAAGCCCCCCGTTTACAGGCAACGAAGAATCAGCCCATGCAGCAACCGGCGAGGCATCCTGCGCTACGCAGTGGGTAGACAGCAGCACAACACTGACGACACACGCAGCAACAACGGCGCGGAACAACATTGACACTGACTCCATGGCGGGAACTGGAGGTCACAAGAAGCAGGTGACGCATGTTCCGGAATTCAGGTCGGTCCGTCAAATCGCAGCCTGCCCGCTGCCGCGGCTAGAAGAACTCGTCGTAATGCATCAGATCGTCTTCAGTGACGAGTTCATACTGACGTTCCTTGAGAACTCGCAGAGCTTCTTCCTTTTCTGACGCGTAGATCGCCACGGCACCGCGGCCATTCTTGCGATACATCAGTGGATAAACATACTGCACGTTCAGCTCGGCCGACATCAAACTGCCAAGCACCGACGTATGAGGCTGGTCGGTATCCGGCAACAGCACGCCGATCACGTCCGTCTCGAACATCGTGACGCCCGCAAACGTCAGCAGCTCATGAGCCCGCTCGTAGTTGTTCACAATAATCCGAGCAACCGCGCAGTCTGCAGAATCAAGGATACTCAGAGAAACAATCTTCAGATCATCGCGTTCGACGCGTCTAAGCAGATCGTGCAGTGAACCGACACGATTTTCCAGGAACACGATAAACTGCCGCAGACACGGCCAATCTCTCCCGCGCGTGGTCACTGGGGGGAGAAGCGAATCGTCTCCGAATCCTGAACTCATGAACCAATTCTCCCACATCCAAAGTCAGATGTCGTTCAGGCACAGTGGTGTGCCGTGATGTTAGTTTCCTCAGGCACTCTTTTTAAGAAACGATTCTCGTCCGTCAATAATCGAACTGGCGTCAAATCGTTTGCCAAAGTACCGAGCGATCGCATTGGGATCACTGAGCACCGTTTCCGCACTGCCAGAAACCAAAACCTGGCCATCACAGATGATGTAACAACGGTCCGTGATGGTCAGAGTTTCGCGTTCGCGATGGTCCGTGAGCAGAATCGAGATGCCTCGTTCCTTCAGCCCTTTGATGATGTCCTGAATGCTGTGAATCGTCACCGGGTCGATCCCCGTGAAGGGTTCGTCCAGCAGAATGATTTGAGGATCGCTGGCCAGAGCACGCGCGATCTCAAGACGGCGACGTTCTCCACCAGAAAGCGATCCGGATCGTTGAGCCCGCTTTTCCCAAAGGCCAAATTCGCCCAACAACTGCTCGATGCGAGCCTCGCACTGCTTTTTGTCGAGTCCTCGATATTCCAGAATCGCGAGGATGTTCTGCGCGACCGTGAGCTTGGAAAAGATACTCGTATCCTGCGGCAGATACCCAAGACCAAAACGAGCACGCTCAAACATAGGCCACGAGGTGACATCTTCACCACGCAGGATGACGCGACCTTCCGTCGGAGCAATCAGGCCACAAGCCATGCGAAAACTGGTACTCTTGCCGGCACCGTTCGGTCCCAGAAGGCCGACGATCTCTCCTTCGTCGACGTAGAAGCTCACACCATCCACAGCACGCTTGCCGGGATAGTCTTTCACGAGTCCTTCGCATTGCAGCAACGCCATCGGAGAATCCTTCTCACGGGCAAACTATCTTTTTGCACGGTATGAATTGAGGCCGAGTGTTCGCGGGAGACATCACTCGAAACATCGCCTCAATGGTCACCGCGTACAGAAAAAGTTAAGTGGGCGATAGATTGCTCGCCCGAAATACGGCACGGGAGTCTAACGAATCCGTTTCATTCTGGAAAGATTGGGATAAAAGGGCGCGGAGTACAGTGGATAGTCGACTTCCTCGAGCTGCGTTTTTCCATTCACTCTTTGCACCATTTTGTGCCTCAGTACCGTGTAACCTTTACCGTCATTCATGAAGGGAATCCCGTGCGGCCAAAAGATGCATAAAGCTTCACCGATCAGGTCTTTTTCACGGACCGCATAGCGATGACTGTTCACGCCTCGCGTCGGCCGACTGTAGTGATCGAAAAGCCGACTATCTTTGCTCTTGGGTGAGTTATCCCCAAACATCAGATACTCGTCATCGCTCAACACGTAGAGCATATGCTCACCGGATCGCCGTTCCTGTTCCAGCAACATGGATTCGTAATTCTGTCCATACGCTTCCGGTGCATCCAGATTGCGAACCAGATCCCCTTCGTTGCTGACTTCCTTCTCCATATAACCGTTCGGGGAGCCGGGACCAACGATACGCAGAATCTCGTTCCTGTAATAGATATCGCGACGAATCTTCAGATCAGAAACAGTCGCTTTCAATCCGCTCGCAGCAATCCCAATCGGAGCCACGTCGCGATACGAAGGAAAGTTCAGATCGTAGTGCGAGAGATGAGCTTTTTCGCCAAGAGGAATCAGATCACCATCAACCCACAGGCACAATCGATCGTCCACATTGGCAAACGCAATCTCGTAGCTGCCGGGCCCCTGAATGCCCGTTTCGACACTCGCAATCGATTCTTCGACGGAAGCGACCGACTCATCCTTATCACGGCGCACGACCATGACTTCAGCCGTTCCCGACTGAGGATTGATCACACAGCGAGCCGTCCGAAGTCCTTCAACCAATTCCACAGTGAGCTGGCCGTCAGCAGTGACGGTATCGATCGTTACATTGAACTCAAGGGTCAGATCGTTCACCCAGTAAATCTCGTCGTCATCATCATTGAACGCACAAAAATCCGCGATCAACTGCCCACCAACCGGGCTCTTTTCCTCAGTGCCAGAACGGACTTCGTACCATGCCTGAGCGTTTGGCACGAGATGTCGATAGCGCAGCCAATGCTGTGTTTTTCCACTGGAATCAACCGTATAGGTTCGATTCTCTGCGTCCGGAATCCACGCATTCTCTGTGCGCGGCCATCCGCCGACCGTCTTGTCACTCTCCAGGAGTTGCGCCGGAGCCCAGCGTTCGGGAATACCGGCCGCCAACAGTTCTCGCGCCGGGTAGTTATCATCGTAAACCAGCAATTGAATATCACGCTGCTTCTCGGCATCCTCTTTGAACTGCACATCCCACGGGTCGGATTCCGTTTTGCGAGTTTGAATGTCGCCCTGACGAATTCGTAACGTTTCGCCTGGCAACCCCACCAATCGTTTGATGTAGTTCACATGCGGCTCTTCGGGATTTTTGAAGACGACCACATCGAAGCGGCGATAATTCAGCACCTGTTTGTTGACGACAATGCGATCACCATTAAACACCGGCGCGCTCAGAATTTCATTCCGATGACGGCAGTTGGGACAACGCGATTGATCAATCCGCTGATCAGGATTCAATACTCCGGACTCCTGATCAATCTCCTGACTCGCACCGACTGTGTAATCCAGTCCGCAGCCTTCACATTTGACTTCCTTGTGGCGACCATACAACGTCGGCGCCATAGAGCCCGTCGGAATCACGAAGGCTTCAGCTTCGAAGGTCTTGAACACAAAGGCCAGGATGAACGCGATCGCAACCGCTTCCACAGTCTCCCGAGTTCCCTCCTGAGACTGCCGTTTGGCCGCAGGGCCTTTTGCTCCCTGACCGGTTGCAGAGCCGTCCCGTTTCTTGCCGAACAAGTTCATATCGAAATCTTCTGAGAGGTAGTGCGTTGTCAAACTCAACGACGAAATCCGCCGAACCAGAAAATGGTCATTCGTGGAGACCGGCCGTTTCCAGGCAATTTCCTCAGCGAATGTAACGGATTCTTGTCATTTCCGGTACTCGAATCGGCCACTGGCGTCCACCAAATTGCAGGACGGCCGGACGGGAGGGCAGATGAACCAGGAATGGCTTTCCAATCAGCATTCTGTGTGGCACACAGGGATTCAGCCAGTTTCGACTGTCGGAAGAAACCGGACTATTGTCTCCCTGCACAAAGTACGACTGCTCCGGAACAACATAATCCGAATCGATCGCATTCTTGCGGCGAGCCGGCGTGTAGAACACATCGCGGAACATTTCCAAAGACTCGATCCGGACTTCTGCCCCCTTCACTCCCATAGCCCAGCGTTTTTGCTGCTCCCAACGCAGAGAAATTTCGGCCGCTTTCGCTGCATCCATCTTTTGCCCGGCCATGGTCGACACACTGGCCTCCAGAGCCTGCTCGGTCGTCATCTCCGTGCCCACTCCAAGTGGTTCAAAACACTGCTGACCATTAACGGCAACGATCACCTGTCGATCAAAATTGGAAACTTCCAGAACCAGCGACGCCGAGCCGCCCGACGTTGATGCCCATGGCACTCGGCCTTCTCGAATGATCGATTGATCGTCCAAAGACATCAGTGCGACATTCAGCGAGCCCTCGCCATCCGGCTCCAGTCGAAGTTCGAACGTGAAGGCCTCAACAGGAACATGAACACAAATCTGTTCGGGCGTTTGCTTCCATGACAACTCCGCCTTCAACATCAGGTCGCCGACAACATACTCCGGAGACGATACCATGGCGTTGTAGCCGTAGCGATCCGTCACCGGGGCCAAATGAGACAAGGCCGCCAGTCGATAGACCGCATCGCGAAACTCATCGGTCGTCGCGTGAGTAATCATGTCTTTCTGAAGATCCTCCGGCATGACTCCTTCGCAGCGTAAAACTTCGCGAGTTCTGTCGTAGTCGAGGCGACTGCTCCATGCAACGGACAGCGAATCAAACCGAGCCACATAGGTATCCCAGTCTTTGCCGCCGGTGGCTGCAGCGAGAGGCGTCTCCGCCACATGATGCCCTCCGAACCATCGCCAATTACGAAATCGCAGCCACTGCATGTCCGCAGATGAATCCTGTTGCAGTTTTTCTCCACTAGCCTTCCACCCATCATCCAGTTCCCATGGCATCTGCCAGTCTTCCGATTCAGCAAGGTTACTGAGTGTGCTCACGGGGATTCTCATCCATTGCTGCTGACGAAAGTCCTTGCGCGCAATCTTTCCGTTGATGTACACATCGCCATTGATGACACGAATTCGATCACCCGGTAATCCGACAACTCGTTTCACATACGCTTCCCCTGGCGACGCGGGATTGCGAAACACAATCGTTTCCCAGCGTTGTGGAGAATGCAGATCGTAGACATGCTTTTGCACCAGCAATTGATCGCCGTGGCTGTTGGGAACTCCCGACACATCAATGTTGATCTGCCCGCAGTTCGGACAAGTCGCATAGCGCCGCGCGCCGTCGGGCTCCTGAATTGAGCCGGCGGTGGCACCTGCCGAATCATCAAAGGAAACACCGAAAGCGAACTCGTACTGACACTCCGGACATTGAACTCGGCGATGAAATCCCAGCAGGCCCGGGGCCATGGAACCGGTCGAGATCAGATAGCCCTCCAGCACGAACTCGCGCAACATGATAACGGCCATCACAAAGCAAATGGCGAGATCAATTGCACTTCGCAACCAGCGCTGGTCAAATGGATCGTCATGGGAAATTCGGCGGGACATAACCGCACGATAACGAATCCGGCCAAATGCGGAAATTCGCTTTTCCCCAAAGCCTCGCGAAGGAGTAAACACCGTGAAAATGTTGGTTTTCAGACGTATTCAGGGCCTTCTCATCGCCCTGATCATGGGAAGCACCGCCGTTCTCGCAATTGGCGGAAGCCCGCAGGAATCCGCCGCAAAGAAGCTATCCACAGCCTCGCTTCTGAAGTTATTCGTTGAAGAATGCGTGGCAATCACTCCGGGAACGGAGCCGTTTCCAAAGAGCTTTCAAATGGGCGGACCAATCGACGGCCCGCTTGCAGCGGTTGCCCGGGAAGTAGAGATGAAGACCAGCTTCCGGATCTCGCGCTACGAGGTGACTCAGGAACTGTATCGTGCTGTCACAGGCATCAATCCCAGTCGCTGGAAGGGCGATCGGAACTCGGTAGAAATGGTCTCCTTTCAGGATGCTCAACAGTTCTGCGCCAGGCTCACGATCCTGTTACAAAGCGAAAAACTGCTGACCGACAAAGAACTTGTGCGTCTGCCAACAGAAGCCGAATGGGAATACAGCTGCCGCGCTGGCACGAATTCTCAGTTCAGCTTCGGAGATTCCGCAACGGCCGAAGGCGATCAGGAGAACATCGCCAGCCTTCTGAATGACTACGCCTGGCATACGGGCAATGCCGCCGGCAACGATCCTGTCGTGGGTGCTCTGAAGCCGAATCCGTGGGGACTTTACGACGCGCATGGATATCTCTGGGAGTATGTTTCCGATTCATACACAGCCCCTGCGTTTGCCCTCGATGAGCCGACCACTAGTCTGAAGAACACGTCTCCGACAGGCAATGCCGCGCGCATCATCCGTGGTGGATCGTGGCGAGATCATCATTCCCTGCTGACCAGCCATTCACGAATGTTGATTCCTGCCTATGCGGGCAGCGATGCCATCGGGTTCCGCTGCGTCATCGAAACGCTGCCATGACCAAGAATTGATTTCGATGCGAATGAGAGTTGCACGCCGCGTGGACTCAGGAACAACCAGAGACTCGATGAAGTATTCGTGACTCACTCACGCCCTTTGCCTGCCGGGAGAATCCCTATGTCAATTCCGCATGCTCCTCAATCTGTCGCCAACATCCTCGGAGGTGCTGTTACCGATCATCTCCTCAAGACCCTCCGTCTTGCGGTCAAATCTCGGTGGTCAGCTCTGCCTAACATTCTTGCAGCACTGATCCTGTTTGTGACAGCGACTGCACAAGCCGATGAAAAGGCTTCAGCAGATGAAAAGAACGCTGATCCGCACACGTTCGACTGGGTCAAAGTGACTGAAAAGGCGGAATGGCAGGCTCGGGATTCCAGCGGGGAAATGGTCTTCAAAAATCAGCTCTGGATTCTTGGCGGCTGGTTTGATTCCTTTGCCGCGCCGCCCCGAGATGTCTGGAGCAGCGCTGACGGGAAAGGCTGGAAAAAGGTCACTGGAGAAGCACCATGGAAGTACAGTGATCTTCCGATGACCGCAACGTTCAATGATCGCATGTGGATCCTGGGCGGATGGTACAACGGTCGACTGGAAGGACACGGGGCCACCAATGAGGTCTGGTCTTCCGTCGATGGCACGCAATGGAATCTTGCGACTCCGGCCGCCGATTGGTCGCCTCGCATCGCGTCTGCAATTGTCGAGTTCAAAGGTCGCTTGTGGATTCTGGGAGGTACGGAGAACTACTATTTCGGTGATCAATCGAGCCTGAAGAACGACGTCTGGTCATCGGCCGATGGCCAGTCGTGGAAACAGGAAACCGCCAACGCTCCATGGTCACCCCGCGCCTATCATCAGGCGGTTGTTCTGAATGGCAAAATCTGGGTGATGGCCGGTGGCAATTATGTGCCCGAGTATCAGGCGAAGAATGACGTCTGGTGTTCTGATGACGGCGTGCATTGGGAACAAGTGACTGAGCATGCTCCATGGTCACCACGTTTGTGGTTCTCGGCAGTGGAATATCGAAATCATCTGTGGGTCATCGGTGGCTGGTCCAATGATCCGTCCCAAAACTGGGGCGACGTGTGGTACTCGAAAGACGGTAAGGAATGGACTCAACTGAAGTCCAACGTTTCCTGGAAAGAACGCCACGAACATTCCACCTACGTATTCCAGGACAAAATCTGGGTCGCCGGCGGCCATGCGAAACCACTCAACAGCGAAGTCTGGACGCTTGAGCTTCCAAAAGATTTTGGGAAGTGATCGAGAGCAGTGTAGTCGCGGATGGATCGTTCGGGTGTCGCTTTGGCTCGGGCTTAGTCTCAACAGAGCACTCTCGGCCGCCGCCTGGCACAACTTTGACCGGATGTTGCGGAAATGCATCGTACATCGCGTTAAGGATGCACGAGAAACGTATGCTGAGCCGAAGAGAAATGGTACAGTTGAGCGACTGCGCCGGTCGCGTTTTCGGGCTCTGTTGACGGTAGCAGCCAACCGATAAGCGACGGCGAATAAGCAAAGGCATCGTTATTCTATGAAGATTCGGAAGGCAGTGATTACAGCGGCAGGAGATCATCATTCTCGGCTCCCTTTGCAGACACTGGTTGATCGCAGCGGGGAGATCCGTACTGCTCTGCGACTGATGCTGGATGAAGTCGTCGACTCAGGCGTGGATGAGATCGGCATTGTCATTCGCCCCGGGCAACAGGAGCCCTATCTGACAGCAGCCGGTCCGCATAAGTCACGGTTGGTGTTCTTTGAACAGACCGATCCGCGCGGGTATGGTGATGCCATTCTGCGGTCACAGGATTTCGTGGGGCAGGAATCCTTTCTGCACCTTGTGTCCGATCATCTTTACCTCAGTAAATCAGATCGCCTGTGTGCTCAACAGCTGATCGACGCGGCGACAAAACACGAGTGCTCGGTTTCCGCAATTCAGGCAACTCGTGAAAACGAAGTGATCTTCTTCGGCACGGTTGGTGGCACACCATTGGCTCAGTCTGACAATCTGTATGAGGTCAGCACAGTGATCGAAAAGCCCACGCCAACAGTTGCGGAGCAACGCCTGATCGTCGCAGGGCAGCGAGCTGGCTATTACCTCTGCATGTTCGGCATGCATGTGCTGACGCCGGCAGTGATGAATCTGTTGCAGAAGTCACTGGCAGACGCGCCGGAGAACAAGAACATCGACCTCAGCAGTTCACTCAATCAGCTAGCCACGGTCGAACGCTATCTGGCTCTCGAAGTCGACGGCTCGCGGTACAACATCAGTTACAAATATGGCCTGTTGCTGGCTCAACTGGCGTTCTCACTGAATGGCGTGGACCGTGATCT
>CAMAXD010000134.1 GCA_945861975.1 Candidatus Kuenenia stuttgartensis
CGGCCCGTCCGAAATCTCAAATTTCAAATTTGAAATCAGACGGTGCGAAGAAACCCATTTCGACACTGGAAGGCATCGAACTCAGTCTGCCACAACTTTGTGCGTTGTCGATTGAAGAGGCAACAGAGTTCTTTGACTCTCTGGTGCTCGATCCGACACAGCAACTCATCGCTGAAGAAGCGCTCAAGGAAATCCGTGGCCGCTTGGGTTTTCTGTTGCAGTGTGGCCTGAATTATTTGTCACTCGATCGTTCAGCGCCGACGTTGTCGGGTGGTGAATCGCAGCGTATTCGCCTGGCGGGACAAATCGGCTGCGGACTTGTGGGAGTCGTCTATATTCTGGACGAACCCAGCATCGGTTTGCATCCGCGTGACAACACGATGCTGCTGAGCAGCTTGCAGCGGCTTCGCGATCAGGGCAATACGGTGATTGTCGTCGAGCATGACGAAGAAACGATGCGCGCCGCAGATCACGTCGTCGACTTCGGGCCGGGCCCGGGTGTGCTGGGTGGCGAAGTTGTCGTGGAAGGATCGGTCGATGACGTTTTGAAAAGCGAACGCAGTCTGACCGGAGCATACCTGTCGGGGCGCCTGAAGATTGAGATCCCCAAAGTTCGCCGCAATCCGGACCGCGGCGCGATCACGGTAAAGAGTGCGACTCACAATAATCTAAAGGATGTGACCGTTCGCTTTCCGCTCGGTCGATTGATCAGCGTGACGGGCGTCAGCGGTTCGGGAAAAAGCTCCATCGTCAACGATATCCTGTGGCAGGTTGTGAACCGTGATGTCAACAAGGGCGTGGGCGATCCCGGCGTTCACGAAACGATTGAGGGTCTTGAACTGATCGACAAGGCCATTGATATCGATCAATCACCGATTGGCCGAACACCTCGTTCAAACCCGGCGACTTACGTCAAAGTCTTCGACGAAATTCGCAAGCTGTTTACTCAGTTGCCTCAGTCAAAAATGCGAGGCTACAAAGAGGGACGTTTCAGTTTCAATGTCGAAGATGGTCGTTGCGAAGCGTGTGAAGGCCATGGTGCGACGAAGCTGGAAATGGACTTTCTGGCGGATATCTGGATCCCGTGCACAGTGTGTGAGGGACGACGATTCAATCACGAAACGCTGGAAGTGAAGTTTCGGGATCACAGCATCGCCGATGTTCTCGATCTGGAAATTCGTGATGCCGTGAATTTGTTTGAGAGCTTTCCCAGGATCAAACAGTTGCTTAAGACGTTGTGCGATGTGGGCATGGAGTACATGCAGCTCGGTCAGGCTTCGCCAACTCTCTCCGGCGGTGAAGCTCAGCGTGTGAAACTCGCACGAGAACTTGGGAAACGATCGACCGGACGAACTTTGTATCTGCTCGACGAACCCACCACAGGGCTGCACTTCGCCGACGTCAAGAAGTTGATTGAGGTGTTGCAGGGCTTCGTGGAAGCGGGCAACACGGTGATAGTGATCGAGCACAATCTCGATGTGATCAAGACTTCTGACTGGGTCATCGACATCGGTCCCGAAGGCGGAGCAGGGGGCGGTCGTATTGTCGTGGAGGGAACTCCGGAAGATGTGGCGCGATGCGGTAAATCGCATACCGGGATCGCCCTTCGCACAGTCCTGCCGGATCTCAAAATTCGTCCCGGCGAGCGGCAGGGCGTCAGCCCTCCGAGCACTAAACTTCCAGCCGGTCAGACTGCTGTTACACCGTTCTCCAATACAACCTCGATTCGGATCACCGGGGCAGCGCAGCACAATCTGCAGTCGATTAATCTGGAAGTTCCGCGAGAACAAATGAGTGTATTCTGCGGCCCCAGCGGCAGCGGCAAAACTTCGCTGGCGATGGACACGCTGTATGCCGAAGGGCAACGCCGTTATGTCGAAAGCCTCTCAGCTTACGCTCGCCAGTTTCTGGGACAGATGCCAAAACCTCGCGTCGAAAGCATTCAGGGGCTCAGCCCGGCGATTGCGATCGAACAGAAAACGGTCGGCTCAACGCCGCGATCGACTGTCGGCACCGTGACGGAAGTTTACGACTACCTGCGAGTGCTCTACGCGCGGCTGGGAGTTATGCACTGTCCAAAATGTCAGATTCCGGCAGTCCAGCAGACGACCGATCAGATTGTCGACAGTATTTTGAACCTTGAGGCTGGCGCAAAGTTACTGCTGCTGGCTCCCATCACAATCGATCGATCAACACCGTTCACTAAAGTCTGGGATCGTTTGCGGGCCAACGGGTTCGCTCGTGTTCGCGTCGACGGGACGACTTACAGTCTGGAAGATGTTCCGGAGATCGATCATCGGCGAGCGCACACCGTGGCGGTTGTGGTCGATCGAATCTCGGTCGACAAGAAACAGCGTACAAGAATCGCCGATTCCATCGAGGCCGCGCTGGATCTGGGAAAGGGTGTGATTCACGTCGCCATCGCGGACCCAAAGAAAGAAGAACCAAAATGGATCCAGCAGCGATTCAGCCTGCACTTATCCTGCAGTCAATGCCAGCGTTCGTTTGAACGACAAACGCCGCAGAAGTTTTCGTTTAATAGTCCGCTGGGCTGGTGCCATGCCTGTGAAGGTCTGGGAACGGAGTTCGGTGCCAACCAGGCGATGCTGGTGACAAGCCCCGAGCGAACTCTGCTGGATGGAGCCATCGGAGCCTGGCCGGATCCAAATACAAATCCATCGTTTCGAATGATCCTAACAGCTCTGTCGACAACGTTTGAACTTCCTCTGGATCAGCCCTGGTATCTATTGAGTCCAACGCAACAGCGACTCGTGCTGTACGGCGATAGTGAGAAGTGGGTCGAGGTGGGCGATTCGCGCGCGTCGGAAGATTCATCCGGTTCAGTGAAAGCTCGCAGGGAATCACGTTCAGCCAGTTCGACAACGACGTCGGCATCGTGCCGAGCATTTCGCTTTCGCTACAAAGGCTTGTATCCGGCGATTGAAGAGGCGTCACGTCTTTCGTTTTCGCATCGAAAATCGCTCATCGAAATGGCGGGGGAACGAGACTGCTCGATGTGCAATGGCAGTCGACTTGAAGCGGAAGCGGCGGCTGTTCGACTCCGCAATGTCACGCTGCCGCAACTTTGCCGCATGCCGCTGTCGGAAGCTCTGAAGTTTCTGAATGGCCTGCGACTCAACAAAGATGAAAAGAAGATCGCGGGAGATCTGTTGAACGAGGCGACTCATCGCCTGAATTTTCTGGTCGAAGTTGGACTGGACTATCTGACGCTGGATCGTTCAATGCCCACGCTTTCCGGAGGAGAGTCGCAGCGAATTCGACTGGCAGGCCAGGCAGGACGATCGCTCACAGGAATTTTGTATGTTCTTGATGAACCAACCATTGGACTGCATCCACGCGATAACGGCCGTCTATTGAAGGCATTGAAGCGTTTGCGAGATCTTGGCAACACGGTTCTGCTGGTGGAACATGATCGAGAAGTCCTGAACGCGGCCGATCGACTCTTCGATTTCGGCCCCGGTGCTGGTCGACTGGGTGGAACTGTCGTCGCGCAGGGGACGCCCCGCGAGATGCTAAAGAACAAAGCCTCGTTGACCGGCAGTTATCTGGGCGGATCGCGACAGATTCCCGTGCCGATGATCAGGCGACTCGCTTCAACCGCGCCGTCGGTTATTGCTTCGGCTCTTACCAACGTCGCTGAGACAGATTCGGAATCTGTGAAGCCGCCCGCAGCAGCCAAACGCGGCAGGAAGTCGACGGCGAAAACGACTGTCGACACAACCCCCGCAAAGAGTATTGCCACGACGCAGGACTTTCTGGAACTGACTGGTGCATCACAACACAACCTGCGAAATGTCGATCTGCGAATTCCGTTGAAGACGTTTGTATGCATTACCGGCGTCAGTGGTTCGGGAAAGAGTTCGCTGATTATGGACACGCTCGCCCCAGCCGTGGCGCGTAAGCTTAACATGGCGGCCGAAGCTCCGGGAGCTTTTCGAGATCTGCGCGGGGTTGAGCATCTGAGCAAGATCGTACTGGTCGATCAAAATCCGATCGGGTCCACTCCCGCATCGAATCCCGCAACCTACACCGGCGTGTTCGATGAAATTCGGGAGTTGTTCTGCCGCATGCCGGAGGCCAAAGTTCGTGGCTATCGGCCGGGACGATTCAGTTTCAATCGTGCGGGCGGACGTTGCGAAGACTGCGAAGGTATGGGCCAGCAGAAAATTGAGATGCACTTTCTCCCCGACGTTTGGGTGGAATGTCCAACATGCCGCGGTCGACGATTCAACGCGGAGACGCTGACTGTTCGATTCAACACCTGCAGCATCGCCGACGTGCTGGAAATGCCTGTCAACAAAGCACTTGAGCTGTTCTCCAATGTGCCGAAAATTCGTGGTCCGCTGGCGACACTTGATGCCATCGGCCTGGGTTATCTGACTCTGGGACAGTCGGCACCAACACTCAGCGGCGGGGAAGCTCAACGTATTAAGCTGGCCGCAGAACTGTGTCGCCCGAACCGAGGAAGGACGTTGTATCTTCTGGATGAGCCGACAACAGGGTTGCACTTCGATGATATCCTGAAGTTGCTGAGTGTTCTGAATAGTCTTGTCGAGCAAGGCAACACTGTTGTAGTGATTGAGCACAATCTTGATGTCATCAAAACCGCCGACTGGATCATCGACCTTGGTCCGGAGGCCGGAGCTGGCGGCGGTCAGATCGTCGTTCAGGGCACGCCGGAAGATGTTGTCAGCCATGCGACGCAGGGAAGTGCGCCTCGATCATGGACCGGCGAATTGCTGGCTCCGGTACTGGAAGAATCGCGGCGCGGGGTCATCGAAACATTTGACGCCGAATCTGTCAGTGCGAAAAAGCAGGGCGATGTCAGCATCGAGCAGCTCGGCAAATCAGCAAAGCTTCCGTGGGAAACCGATGGCCGTAAATGGCACACGATCGAACGCATTGCTCACACGGGGCAGCCATGTCGTTGGGACGGAAAGGCGCTGGACTATGTCATCGGCCTGCTGGAGGATCACGAAGACCTGTCGCCGACCAACTGGAATGACAGAGCGACGGTTGAGATCAAAGCCAGCAAGGGGCTTGGCTGGTTCCTGCATGCTCGCACTGGCGGTGAGTGGTTGTTGTCGCTGTGCTTCCGAGTAAAGAAAGGAGAGTTCACAACGGAAGATCTCGATAGCAAGCTCGGCCTGATTCCTTTGGATGACATGGAAGAGATCCCGGTTTATGGCCGTGAGCCTCGTGTCAAAGCACGTGATCTGAAATCCGCCTGGCAGGAGGTGACGATTAAGATCTGGACCAAGTCTGAGATCGACACTGAGGCATTTCGAAAATTCCTGAAGCAGGCATTGAACAGTTATCTGAAACAAGCGAAAGCTCATGCGGCCAATCCGGAAGATCTTATGCCGTGGAAGCAACTGGGACGCAAATGGCATTTGATGCGGAAAGGGCTGCCGGGGGCGGGACGCGTTCCGTGGGAGTTTGGTCTTCTGGAAAAACTTCTGCCCCTCATGGAAACGGCGTTCGACAGCTGCGAAGTCGACTTTGGTATCCGCAGCAAAATCAACTGGATGCATTCGAAGGATGGCCAGACAATTGCCGAACTGCATACCAAACGATCCGATGGAGCCGACCTGATCGTTTATGCTCCGGCGGGAAAAGTCACAGTGGGTTCGATCGCAGCAATCGGGACAATGCAGGAGATTGAACCGCACAAAGGCGAGCGAGATCAAATTCGTATTCGCTTCACCACGGAAGCTCAAACGGCAGTTAAGGCATTGAATGAATTTCTGGCAACGATTCGGAAGCTAAACGGGACCTGATTTGCATCTGTGATACCGCAGGAGATACGCTGCCAACTGTGGAGCGTCAGGTGCGGTATTCTGCACTCCGAGCAAATTGAGACCAGTTGTTCGCGGGATACCTTATACAAGAACGCCTCAATCGTGGCGGCGTTGATAATAATCCCTGATTCCGCTGTGGCCCTTTCTTTCTGACTCTCCCCATCAAGGAGTTTATTCGACATGCATTGTGTTTATTCCCGGCTGTTGAGGTCCACCATGTTGCTTTCTGCAATCCTGTATTGCTCGGGCGCGGCCCAGGCGGAGCGTTATCGTGTCTTCGTGGGAACTTACACAGGCGGTGACAGCATCAGCAAGGGCGTCTACTCCTGCGAGTTTGATGCGGAAACGGGTAAACTATCAGAGCCTGTTCTGGCGGCAGAACTGATTAATCCATCGTTTCTCGCCATCCACCCCAGCGGGAAATATCTGTATGCGGTCAATGAAGTCAGCGAAGGACCAGGCCGAGGCAACGGCGCTGTCACCGCACTGACCATCAACGCGGACGGCACACTGACAAAGATTAATCATCAGGCATCAGAAGGCGGTGCCCCTTGCCACTGCAACGTAGACTCCACCGGTACGAATCTGTTGATTGCGAATTACGGCGGTGGCAACGTGGCGGTTTATCCGATCTCTGAAGACGGCTCTCTGAAGTCCGTCTCCTGCAATATTCAGCATGAAGGCACCAGCGTCGATAAATCTCGTCAGGAAGCACCACATGCTCACTCGATCAATGTCAGCAGTGACAACAAGTTTGCCTACGCGGCGGATTTGGGTCTCGACAAAATCATGATCTATAAGCTGGACGCAGAAGCTCATACTCTGACACCGGCTATTCCGCCCGCCACGTTGGTCACTCCTGGCGGTGGCCCACGTCACTTTTCCATTCATCCGTCCGGCAAGTTTGCTTACACCAATAACGAAATGACGATGGTGGTGACCGGATTCAGCCGCAATCCTGAAGACGGAAGTCTGAAAGCCATTCAGGAGATCTCCACAATTCCCGCTGGTTTTGATGGTCGAAAAAGTACGGCGGAATGCCTGGTCCACCCAAGCGGCAAGTTTCTCTATGTGAGCAACCGCGGGCACGAAACCATCACTGCATTTACGATTGACCAGGAAACTGGCTTGCTCACTTACGTGGAAAATGAGCCAACCGGAGGAAAAGAACCTCGGAACTTCTTTATCGACCCGTCAGGAAAATGGTTGCTGGCAGAAAATCAGAACAGTGACACTGTATATGTTTTTTCAATCGATCAGGAAACCGGAGCATTGAAACCAACAGGGGATTTTGTTTCGGTCGGCAGACCTGTTTGTATTCGCATGGTGACGCTCTGAGATTGCAGCAGGGGTCGTCGCGGATAGTTGTTAAAGTAGGTCCTTGCTGCCGGAAAGGACTTTCGCCGAAGGCGAACCTTGCACGCTATTGGGTGAAGATTGCAGGCTGCAAAGCGTAATCATATGCACAGAGGTCGCGGCAAGCCGCGAAGTCCTGCCCGGCAGGCAGGACCTGCCGAAATCCGCGACTACATCCGATGCAGGGTTACTGCTTGAAAGAGTTCCGTTATCCGGTTCTAATGGAACGCTGAAGTGCTGTTGAAATGCCTTTCATTCCAGAAGGACTTTCGGATGAACGAAAACCCTGAAAATTTCCCACTGGTTGAGCGCTTTCATAAAGCTGAGCACCTGGCGAGAGAACTCAGTGAACATTTGCGTCAGGCTTTCCTCCCAAAGCTTTCGGAGCTTCGGCATGCCAGCAAAGTTGCAGATGCCACCGAAGTCACTGACAAAACGATGCTCGACAAAATGACGGCGGTCCTGAGTGCGGAAGATTTTGCGTCAGACATTTTTGAGAAACTGACGCTTTATCTTCACAGTATTGAGCGTGAAACAAAAGAAATCATGGGTGTCTCGGAGTAACATCGCCGGAATTCTGCATTCGAACTAACAAAAAGAAAGCCCTCTAGATGGACGAGTTCATTCAACTGCTCACGAAGCAACTTGGTCTAAGCACTACAGATGGCCAGTCAGCAACTGGCAATATTCTGAAACTTGTTCAGAGTCATCTCGATCCTGCCTTGTTTGCTGAGATCAGCGCGAAGCTGCCGGGAGTTCAGGGACTTATTTCCGACGCAGAGGGAAGTGCCAGTGAAGGCGGGCTGATGGGATCACTCGCGTCGCTCGCGGGTTCTTTGCTTGGAGACAAAGCCAAAGGGATCGCAGATGTTACCGCAGCACTCACCAAAGCGGGTGTCAGCGTCGACAAGATTCCTCAGTACCTGAAGATGCTGGTCGACTTCCTGAAGAGCAAACTGGGGAATGAACTTTTCGCCAAGTTGGCGGCAAAACTGCCAGAGTTGCTCGGGCAGGTCAAGTGATTGGGTTCGGCCGGTATTGCCCCGGATGAACTCAGATTCATGCGGCGGGAGTCCACGCATCGTTCGGCAGCAGGGCCTCTGCCGCGTCAGTATCAATCGAAAACAATGCGATTGGTCGCGTAAGGCATTGTCGATGGATTAAGCAGGGACAGATCGACTCCATCGTCCACTGCGGCTTGTCTTTAACGCTCACCGGGAACGTCCCTGCAGCTCAGTGGAATAGTCTCTTTCCATGACCATTCTTGATTTTCATGTCCCCCGAAACGCATGCGAAGGTTGCATTGCCATAGGTAACTTTGATGGAGTCCATCGCGGCCACGCGGTGATGCTGCAGCAGTTGCGTTCTCTGGCACGAGAAATTGCAGGGCCTGCGGTCGCGATTACTTTTGATCCGCACCCGATTGCCGTTTTGCGTCCGGAATTCACACCGCCAGTTCTGACAACAATTGAAGATCGCAAAGCGCTGTTGCGTCAGGCCGGGGCTGATGAAGTTATTGTGCTGCCAGTCACAAGCGGTCTGCTGGAGATGACGGCGGAGCAGTTTTTTCGTGACGTTGTCGTCGGGAAGTTTAAGGCGCGAGGTGTCGTCGAAGGCCCCAATTTTCATTTTGGAAAGGATCGACGCGGAGACGTCAACCTTCTGCAGGAACTCTGTCGAGGTTGTGGAATCCAATGCCATATCGCAAAGTCTTTTGACGAGGCCGGCAGTATGGTCTCCTCCAGCCGAATCCGTGAACTGATCTGTGCTCGAGCAATGGCTGGAGCCGTGGAGTTGCTGGGCCATCCCTATCGCCTGTCGGGCGTCGTCAGACATGGAGCGGGGCGAGGCAGGACCATTGGATTTCCGACGGCAAATCTGGCCGAAATCCAAACCCTTCTTCCCGCTCACGGCGTCTACGCGGGCGCAACAGAGATCAACGGGGATCGGTACCCCGTGGCCGTGAGCATCGGCCCGAATCCGACGTTTGGCGAGCACCGTGAAAAAGTCGAGTGTCATATCGATGGTTTCAGCGGAAATCTTTATGACCAGAAACTGGCTATTGACCTGCTCAAGGAAGTGCGAGCACTGCAATCGTTTAGATCTGTCGATGAGTTGATCTTTCAAATTCGCAGTGATGTAGAAATCTGTCGTAGTGCAGCAAAGAGTGCTTTTTGATTCACCAAGGCCGCTCACCAGAAATCACAGTTCAGCAGTGCGCAGGTTGGCCACAGAGGGAATTCTGAATTTCGATGCTCGTTTGCGCAGTCGGAAGGCGGCCCTGCGCTTGAATGTCTGACGCAAGGCCCTGAGAATGCCGGTTTCCCCTGCATTCCAGATCTTGCCCTGCATGCGATCCGATTTCGGAGCCCAGTCAATGTTGTTCTTTGCCTCGTGGACAGCCACATTTCGGGCCTGTCTGCCCATGTTTGCCTGCTTAGTACTTTTCGAATCGTGTATTACGAATTCCTCCGCTATCGGGGACGACGAAAAAACCGTCAACACCTTGGCGCAGTTTTATGGCTTCTCTGGCGTTGAATTGTTTAAGATCGACGGCCGAGGATTCAATCTTCAGGCGGGAGATTTTACTGGCGACGGCCTCACCGATGTGATGCTGGTCGACAACCGGGAAAGTTGTCTGAGGCTGATGGTTCAGCGCAGCGTTGATGACCAGAAAAAATCTCGTCAGGGAGCCAAGGTCAATGATCTGGCATCCGACTGGAGATTTGACGAACGGACGATTCCTGTCGACAAAGCACTTGCTGGGATTGCTACGGGAGATTTTAACGGTGATGGTCGTCTGGACGTAGCCTCCATTGGGACACCGGACCAACTGTCGATCCGATATCAGCCGGAGCCAGGACAGAAGGAATGGAACAACAAATGGGTCACTCGGTTGCCGGGTCTGGAGCCGGTCGCATGGATGCTTTCTGCGGGCGACATTAATTCGGACAAACGTGACGATCTTGTCGTACTTGGCAAAGAAGTCACTTACGTCATCTATCAGAACGACAAAGGAGAAATGGAGACTCCGAAACCGCTGATCAATACCTCTGCGCAACTCTCGATGATCCAGATTGCGGATCTGAACGGCGATGGGAAGAACGATCTCTGTTACCTGGCAAACGAGGGAACAACACGTGGCCTGTGTGCTCGTCTGCAAACCAATGATGGACGCCCAGGACCGGAGATCTGTTTCGGACTGCAACAGCCAAGAAGTGTCACTCTGGCGAACGTGGATCAAAAGCCAGGACATGAAGTCGTTACTATCGAGTCGCGGACAGGCCGGATTGTTGTGTCAGCTCTGCAGCCGTCCGAGGCAAGTCCGGAGAGCCTTCCGTCTCGCCTCCTCCAGTACGGAATCGGTGCTGCCGGCGCAACGCGAGAACGCGCGATCGCAGCGGCCGATATTGATGGCGACTCGCTGAGCGATGTGGTTGTGTCTGACCCGGAGCAGGCTCAGGTTCTGCTCTATCGACAGAATGGGATTGATGGACTGGGAATGGCTGAGGTCTTCCCGGGACTTCTGGGTGTCACGGATCTCGCGGTGGCCGACATAGATGCGGACTCAAAACAGGACATCGTATTGCTCAGCAGCAAAGAAGGTGTTGTCGCGTTGAGCCGTTTCGCCGAAGGTCGAATCACATTTCCGGAAAGCATCTTTAAGAAGCCCGATGGAGCAGAGTTGGCTGCCGTAACGATTATCGAAAACAACGGGAAGCCGCAGATCGTGCTGGCTCTCACTGTGGGAACGGGCAACTCGATGAAGCTTGAATTCCAGCGTCTGACTCGAGCGGAGTCGGGCGAATGGGTTCGTGCTGAGAGTGATAAAAAGATTGAACTGACAGGAGCCGTCGGGGCTCGAGGTGTTCGACTGGTCAAAATGGACGTGAATCAGGATGGTCGACCGGACGTTCTTTCTGTCCCCAGTGGCACGTCAAAGACGGGTGTCCAGGTTTTGTTGCAGTTAGAAGATGGCACTCTGGAAGTTGCGAAACAGAAAAGCCAACTGGATCTTGGTGTATCTGCAGCCGGAAGAACGTTCGTCAGCAAAGACCGACTCCTGGTGGCTCGAGACTCCTTCGCCAGAGCGATGTCATTTGGTGCCAACGGCTGGAAGGTGGAAGATCAGTTCAACGCGGGCGAAACCTCAGCCAGTCTCGAAGGTGTGGCTCTGCTGAATCTTGACGGCACAGAAGGTGACGAAATCGTACTGGTCGACACTGGCGTTCGAAAACTGCGAGTCCTGCGGAAACAGGATGGTGTGTATCGGCCATGGAAGGAGGTTGAACTCGGAGGACTGCAGTTCACCTCAAGCATCGTCGCCGATCTGAACGGCGATAAGCTGGAAGATCTGCTGCTGGTTGGGGCTCAGCATTTCTCGGTTCTGTATACGGGGAGATCTGACTCAGAGTTGAAGGAGATTGCGTCCTTCGAATCAGACAGAGATGACTCGTATCCGGCCGATGTGATCGCAGGCGACATCAACGGTGACGGCCATGTCGACCTGAGTGTCATCGACACCAGTATCGATGGCGTTGAGATCCTCAACTTTGATTCAACAAAGGGAATTCGTGAAGCAACGCATTTTCGAGTCTTTGAAGAGAAGCGTCTTGTAAGTTCCGATAAGGATCGCGGGACTGAGCCGCGTGAAGGTATCGTCGCCGATGTCACATCTGACGGTCGATTTGATCTGATTCTGCTTTGCCACGATCGACTAATCCTGTACCCACAGGATTCCGGTGAAACTCCAGCACCAACGACTGCCACCGCAGAACAGAAGTAAACAGTCGGGTCGCTGAGCCAGCGCGACATCGTGATAGCACAAACCCCTCGTCTGAATGAACTCACTAATCATTTTCTTGTTTCTCGTGCCCACAGGAATACGACAGTGCAACTAGGTTTCGTCAGTGCCATTCTTCCGGATCTTTCCTTTCGCGAGGTCTTTGAGACGGCGAAACGTATTGGCTTCGACTGCGTGGAAGTCTGTTGCTGGCCGACGGGAAAAGCTGAGCGGCGGTATGCCGGAGTCACTCATATCGACGTGGCCAATCTGACCGAACATCTGGTCCATGAGATTCGGCACTGCGTGGAAGAGACGGGAGTGCAAATCAGTGCACTGGGCTACTATCCCAACCCACTGAGTCCAAATCAAGCGGAAGCTGACACCGCAGTTGCGCATCTGCACGTTGTGATCGATGCGGCGTATCGCCTCGGTATTGAACGCGTCAATAGTTTCGTTGGCCGCGACTGGACGAAGTCAGTCGATGATAACTGGCCGAGATTTCTGAGTACATGGAAGCCCATCATCCAACTGGCCGAAGACCGTGGCGTTCGCGTCGGAATTGAGAACTGCCCGATGCTGTTCACGGCGGATGAATGGCCGGGAGGAAAGAATCTGGCTACAACTCCTGAGATCTGGACACGGATGTTCAGCGACATTCCGTCAGACAACTTTGGATTGAACTACGATCCATCGCATATGATCTGGCAGCACATGGACTACCTCCGTCCAATGCAGGACTTCAAAGACAAGTTGTTTCACATCCACGCGAAGGATGTCAGACTGGATCAGGATCGATTGAATCAAGTCGGGATCATGGCTCATCCCAACAAGTATCACACACCAAAATTGCCCGGCATGGGCGATGTGAACTGGGGAAAATTCTTCTCAGTGCTCACGGATACGAAGTACAAGGGCCCCGTTTGCGTAGAGGTTGAAGATCGAGCCTACGAGGGTTCGTTGAACGAACGGGCCACATCGCTGACTCAAAGCCACACGTATCTCAGGAACTATGTTCCCGTCAGAGGTTTGAGCGAGACGTAGCCCATACGGGGAAGAGAGGGCTCAATTAACCGGTACTGCCTGGTGGCGATACAAAGCGGGCCCAAAACGAACGGCGGTCGAACTCATCGCTGCATGTCGCACTTACGTGCGAATAGTGCCCGGTGCGATGTCAGACCTAAAGACGTAGTGCTCTGTCAACCTTTAAAGTTGGGGTTGAATTGTATTTGTACGACGGACTTCCAGTCCGTCGGCGGTAACCTTTGTCGACGGACTGGAAGTCCGTCGTACCCGAAAACTGAGCCTTGACAGAGCAGTAGGTTGGACATTCTTGTCCGACAAACCTGCGACGGGCAAGAATGCCCATTCTACCCCAAAATGAAGACTTGACCAGGCACTAAAAGCTTCGACCAGAATCTGCAGCACCCGGCTGAGGCTCGGAACTGAAGATCATGCGAGTCGGCTTGCCACAGTGCGGACAGGCGATTTCGAAGTGGCTGGTGACCTTCGTGACAGCACGAAGGTCAGGGTTTGCAAGGCAAAGATTTCCGAGCGAATCAAAACCAACAGCCTTGGTACCGACAGGCACAG
>CAMAXD010000135.1 GCA_945861975.1 Candidatus Kuenenia stuttgartensis
CTATCTGTCTGCCGCGAGTGGAAAGCGACAGGTTAAGGCCGAGCAGGCGACTCAGCTTCTGGAGCAGGCCAATCAGCTTCTGCAGGCCGGCGAACAAAGCAAAGCGCGCTGGGCGCTGAATAGTGTCGCCAATCAGTACGCACTCGATGCCGCTTCGAATGAAGATGCTCGAGTCCAACTGGAGAATCTGCAGACTCAGCAAGCGATTGTCGGGCTCAACACGCGTCGTCAACGACTGTACCTGGACAACAGTAGTGACGATTCCATCCAGATCGACAACAAACAGCTTCGTGAGGCGGCTGCCGAGAACCCTGTTTTACAGCAGGATCAGTTAAACTTCCGACCGCAGGAATTAAGCCAGTTACTTCGAGGAAACACGACGGAAGACAACGCGGTTCTCCAGCAGATCGCCGCCCGACTGGTACAGCATCAGCACACGACTGACCCCGCACCTCAGGCGATCATCATCAGCCTGCCAGAAGAAGGCGACACATACACATTTGGGCGCAGCGTCCAGGTTGCCGAAAACGCGCCGCTGAAACTTGAACTTGATTTCGGTTCCAAGTTACAAATTCATTTCTGGCGAACCGGCCTGGTCCTTGTTTTGCTCATCGGACTTAGCGCCGCCCTGGCATTCGCCACAACGAACCATGCACAAGGCACACGCGAACCCACGGGGATAGTTCAATAGCGTTTCGTGAATTGAAAAACGACAGCGGCAGTGACTCGGGGCTGAGCGAACAGCGGTCTCATTTCTGATGTGCGAGATCGAATGTCGTCACTGCTGCCAGTAATTCCGGTCCAGTGTGCGGTAGTTGATGGCTTCGCTTAAATGAACCGAACTAATCTCTTCACTATCTGCCAGATCGGCGATCGTACGACTGATTCGCAGAATCTTGTCGTGTGCTCGTGCTGACAGGCCCATTTCTTCCATTGCGTGCTTCAGAAGTCCTTCGGCATCCGACTCCAGACGGCAGAATCGTCGAATCTGAGGCGGCTTCATCTTACCATTCACACGAACCGATTCCTTTTTGAAACGAGCGTTCTGCCGCTTCCTTGCCCCGACAACGGCTTCTCGCATTGTTTCGCTGGAAGTGCCCTCAGACTTGTCCGACAGCTCTCGAAACGGCACCGGCGGCACTTCTATGTGAATATCAATTCGGTCCAGCAACGGTCCACTGATACGACTAAGATAGCGTTCGATCGCCAGTGGTGCGCAACTGCAATTGCGTTTCGGATCACCTCGAAAACCACACGGACACGGATTCATGGCCGCCACTAACATCACGTTCGCTGGAAACGTGACGCTGCCCATCGCTCGAGAAATCGTAACGTGCTGATCCTCCAGCGGCTGTCGCAGCACTTCGAGCGTTCGACGATTGAACTCCGGCAACTCGTCGAGAAATAAAATGCCATTGTGAGACAAACTAAGCTCACCCGGCTGAGGAATACTGCCGCCTCCGACCAGTCCGGCCTCACTGATCGTATGGTGCGGTGCTCGAAACGGACGACGCAACAACAACGGCTGCCCAGGTTCCAGTTGTGCGACAGCGCTGTAGATACGAGTCGTCTCGAGACTTTCTTCGGGTTCAAGTTCCGGAAGGATTGTACATAGGCGTTGCGACAACAACGTCTTGCCAGTTCCTGGTGATCCAATCATCAGCAGATGATGACAACCGGCCGCAGCCACCATCACCGCTCGCTTGGCCATCTCCTGACCTTTGACGTCCACATAGTCGATGTCATAAACACCAAAGCTGCGTCGCGCGCTGTCCCAGCTGAAGATGACGGGATCCAGAGGCAACAAGCCGGTCAGGAAGCCAACCGCTTCAGCCAGCGTTCCCACCGCAATAACGTCAATGCCTTCGACGACTGCCGCTTCCATGGCGTTCGCGGCCGGAACCACAATATGGGTCTGTCCGGAATCTCTCGCGGCCAAAGCCATTGACAGGACCCCTTTGACCGGCCGCAAAGCGCCATCCAAAGCCAGTTCTCCTACGTAAATAACTTTTTTCCCCTGTTCAATTTCGATCTGTGCGTCTGAAATCAAAAACCCTAATGCAATCGGCAGATCCAAAGACGCTGCATCCTTGGGAAGGTCTGCCGGAGAAAGATTAATCACGACTCGATCACTGGGACGACCATAGCCGCTGTTGACGAGTGCTCGTTCGATCCGATGAATGCTCTCTTTGACTGCTGCTTCTGCCAATCCGACCAGAATTACCTTGGGAATTGCACCGGGGGAGATATCGACTTCAACCTCGACAGGGCGAGCTTCAATTCCGAACAGGGTGTACGTGGCGAGTCGGGACAGCATGGCGGAGGGGCTTTGGTGTAGTCGCGTAGTGTTGCGGGGGGATAAATCCACCAACCCGGAGTTTGACGACAGACTCGGCCTTATGCAATCGAACGAGATGTGGACTTTGTGAGCTAAACGGCGTTACGGCCTGTCGTCACACTGGCAGAAAAACACACTGAGCCGCGAAAACGGGTTAACGTCGTCGCGGCTCAGGGGAGACTTCAAGATCAAATCGCGGGTTACTTCCGTTTGCTGACGGTGCTCATCGCGGTTGTAGCAACAGCAAAACATTCGCGGATATCAGCCAGAGGATTCTTTTCGTTCTCTTCGTATTCAAGAGACAGTGCTCCGTTCGCCGGAAAGCCAGCCAACTGCAGTTCCGTGATCACTTCTTCGACGTTCAGGTGCCCCTTGCCAAGAATCACACCCTTCGTCTTGTCCTTCATTTCGGCGAAGTCCTTGAGGTGAATTCCGTACAGTCGACCTTTGAGCAGGCGAATGACTTCCGGAGCATTCTGACCGGAGCGGATATAATGCCCCAGATCCGCACACGCTCCGATTCGCTCGTCGTGATTTTCGATCACACGCAGCACATCAATCGCTTTGTTGTAACGATGCCCTGGACCATGATTGTGAATGGCCACTCGAATATCAAATTCTTTGACCAGTTCGTCGAGACTATCAAAGGAATCCAGATCCGGATCGGCCGAGATACACGGTGCACCGATCTTTTTGGCGAACTCAAAAGTCTTGCGATTCTCAGCCGCGTCTTTCGTGAACCGATTTACTCCGTGACCAGAGATCGTCAGTCCAAGACTTTCCAGTTGTGTCTTCGTTGCTGCGATTTCTTCATCGCTCGAATTAATCGCCAGCATGCCGCTGTAGAACTCAACCTGCTCAAATCCCAGGTCTTTGGCGTGCTGCAGTGCTTCTTCACGCTTGTAGCCTCGTAGTGAGTAAAGCTGAATGCCCAGCTTTGGCAACGTGGCATCTGTTGAGTGGGCCAGGCCAACTCGAGTGCCAAAAGCAGCTCCGGCGGCGATCAGGGATGTTGTCTGAAGAAAACTGCGTCGAGTCTGAAAAGACACGGGATGCTCCATAAAAAGCCAGGGGAAGGAGGAAAAGGTCGGAGCGTGATTCTACGGAGCCCCGGCAGCCACGACAAGTAGGCAACGGGGAAGTGCCAACGCACCAACGCCAGGGTATAGTCGCGGATGCTTGTGCACACAGGTTTTTCTGCCGGAAAGGACTTTCGCCGAGGGCGAACCTTGTGCGCAATTGGGTGAGGATTGCAGGCTGCATAGTGTCATCAAATGCAAAGAGGTCGCGTCAATCCGCGATGTCCTGACCGGCAGGCAGTATCCCACCGAAATCCGCGACTATTGCGTGGCTCGAGGAGTCTTGGCGCACTTCATTAATCATAATGCTTTTCTGGATGGGCGTCTGTTCTCGATCCAGCCTGATGCGAGCAAGATCTATGATGCCGTCTACTCAGCTCGCATGGCACCATTTAAGCGTCATGAGCTTGCTCAGGAGATTCCGTCGCTGTTGATCATTGGCGGACGTGATTCCTGGCTCGATCCGCGATTTACGCGAGTTGTCGCCGATGATCCTCAGTAGATCGCCGCTGCCGTGAAGGATCTGATTGATCTCGGCCACCAAGTCTATGCGGCTCATAAGACCGGGCGAGATATCGCGTGAGACTTCTACGGTTCGCTCACCAACAAGCTTGGTGAGTGGTGTTTTCCGCAACAGTTGATGTCTGGCCGAAAGTTGATGTCTCGCCGAAGAAGACTGATGCACCCGGAGATGTGTTGACGCTTTTGCGGTTGATCAACCCCATCTACTGGCTGCGTCACGTAAAAAACAGGCTACATCACCTCGGCGACCTGAATGCCCAGCATCGACAGTCCTGTTCGTATCGCGCGAGCCATCAAGTCGCAGAGAACAAGACGGCTGGTGCGCAGTTCTTCGGACTCGGCGTCCTGAACCGAACATCGATCGTAAAACTTGCTGAACGAATCCGCGGTTTCGTAAAGCCAGGTCGTCAGCAAATGAGGCCGATACTCCGACAACATATTGTCGACTGCGTTGCCGAACATCAGCAGTTGCATAACCAGACGACGCTCTTCCGGGCAGGTTAACAAGACAGCGGCACCGCTGGTGGCGACGGTATTTCGATCCAGATTCAGCTTGCGAAAAATTCCGCAGATACGAGCGTACGCGTACTGCATGTAAGCGGCCGTGTCGCCCGTTGTGGCCAGCATCTTGTCCCAGTCGAACACATAGTCGCTTTCGCGGTTATGATGGAGGTCGGCATACTTGATGCCACCGAGCCCGACGATCTCGGCCACTTGAGCCCGTTCTTCGCCAGACAGGATTGCTCCTTCGCGCCGCTTCTCATCGTTTTCGTCAACAATGCGTCGAGCCCGCGTAATGGCTTCGTCCAGCAGGCTTTCGAGGCCAACCGTATCTCCGGATCGAGTCTTATACGGCTTTCCATCTTTGCCCATGACCGTGCCGAATGACACATGCAGCAGCTTCAGATCTGAGATGCCCCAAAGTCGAGTTGTGGCGAAGAGCTGCTGAAAATGTTCCGACTGCCGTTTGTCGACGACGTACAGTAATTCATTCGCATGCAGTGTTTCTCTGCGATACTGAATCGTGGCGAGATCGGTTGTTGCATAAGTGAATGCGCCGTCCGATTTCTGCACGATGAAAGGAGCCGCATTGCCTTCGACGAAAACGCAGGTCGCCCCTTCGCTGAGTCGAGCCAACTGCTTTTCTTTGAGGCTCTGCACAACTCCCGCCAGCATCGGGTTGTAGTAGCTTTCGCCCAGAGTCAAATCAAACTCGATCCCCAGTCGCACGTAGATTCGATTTAACGCTTCGAGACAGGCGGGCAGGAACTGGTTCCAGAGAGCATTGTTCTCCGGATCGCCCGCGTGCAGTTTGGCCGTCTCTTCCCGCGCTTTGCGAGCGATCTCGGGATGAGCATTCGACATCGCCAGCAGGCTGGGATTTTGCTGCACGGAGCTGACAGTCTCTTTCGCAGATTTGAACGCTTCTTCTGCGGCGGTGATTTGCTTCTTCAGGCCGTTCAACTGCTTTTTGAGTTTGTCATCAGTCGCGGCCGCTTTTTCCTGTTGAGCCAGCAGGTTGCGAGCATCGTCAACAGCCTGCTCGGTGGCCGGGAGCTTACTGACGGTGGCCTGATAGTCCGACAATTGATTGACAAGTTTGTAAAGTCGAGCAAGCTCCGAGACGGCTTCGGTTTCAAAGGCCGCCTGATTTCGGAAGTGACGATATCCGTAGATGATCATTCCGAACTGTGTACCCCAGTCACCGATATGGTTGTCACTGGTCACTTTGTGTCCGGCAAATTTCAGTGTGTGAGAGATCGCATCGCCAATTACGGTGCTTCGCAGATGACCGACATGCATCGGCTTGGCGACGTTGGGCGATGAAAAATCCACGATCACATGGCGAGGAGTCTTTGCGGGTTGCACACCGAGACGATCGTCGCCAGCGATTTTTGCGACTTGTTCCGCGAGGAACGTATCTTTCAATCGCAGGTTAATAAACCCGGGGCCAGCCACCTCAGGAAGCTCACAGAGATCATCAATCTGAAGTTGGCTCTTCACGGCTTCAGCGATTTCACGCGGCGGCTTGCCAAGCTGCTTTGACAGCGACATCGCAAAGTTGGCCTGGAAGTCACCAAACTTCGCATCCTGTGCCGGACGAATCATGTCCAGCAATGGCGCAATATCTGTCACGAGTGCAGAGAGTGGACCAACAAATCGACTTCGAACGAGAGTCAGCAGGTTCATGAATTCAGAGCTTCTATATTCTTATCAGTCGCGCTGCGCTGGCAGTCTGTTGATTGAGTCGCGTACTGAGCGTTTTCGTTTAACAGCGAGCCGCAGGCGGAGGCAGAAATCGGACGACGAGGCCTGAGGCTTGATGTCAAACGATTAAATCAACATTCTGCCAGCACCCGGTTTTCGAGAGGATTGTTGTTCAAGCCGGACGCTGATGCGTTCCGGCTGATGGCCGGAAGACACTGCATGAGTATTACTCCATCGTGTTCTTCAACGCACATTAAGTCAATGTTACCACCCGCCGGACATATTGGCTTCGATAGCTTTTTGAGCTTCGGAAAGATCGGAGCCGGTATCCAGCATGTAGAGCCGAATTGCGTGTAACTTGTCGCCAGAGGCACGGGCCAGGCAATCGCGAGCGACATCGCATGGACGCGTTTTGCCTTCAAGACCCAGCAGACGCTTGGAGATGACCCAGATATCTCGAGGGCGCTTCGTGATTCTCAATACTTTCTCTTCGGGGTAGTACTTCTGAGCCATATGCTCAGCCTGTTCAAGGCTGGTGGCCCAACCAATCATGATGTGGGCTTCAGTTTCGATTTCATAAAGAGGCATCGCGGAGTCCCTGCGAATAGATGAAAGATCGCCTCCTGATGAAGCGATGGAATCTGCCAGTTGCCGGACGCCGCCGTCGGATCGTCAGTGCCAAAGCCCCTGTCGTCACCGCAGCAGAACACTCGCCTGTTCCCGCCAGCCAGCGTAGGATAGCAGCCCGGGAGATTATTTCGACAGACGGACGATTCCGCAAAATCTCAAAATCCTGCGGTCTGAGCCGCCATGGGCCGGGTTCAATCCAGTAATGGTCGAAAATAAGAAATCCTGTCTTCAGTACACACGGAGAATATCGATGAAGCCCGTCAAGCTTGCAGCCTTGGTTCTGACTCTGACTGTTCCCGCAATTTCTATAGCTCAGCCACCTGAAGGTAATCGTCCTCAGGAACGCCCGCCGGAAGAGCGTCAGGAACGCCCGCGTGATGGGGGCCCGGATGGACGCCCACGTTTCCCAAACCCAGTGTTGGAAGCAATAGATGCCGATAAGAATGGCGAACTTTCGGCCGAAGAGATCGCGAATGCTGCGACTGCTCTGAAGACTCTCGACAAGAACAGCGACGGGAAGCTTGATATGGTTGAGATGCGTCCCAACTTTGAAGGCATGGGACGCGGATTTGGCGGGCCTCCCGGAGGTCCAGGGTTAGGCGGAGGTCCAGGGTTAGGCGGCGGAGCAGAAGAGATGATGAATCGCCTGATCGCCATGGATGCAAACAAGAACGGAAAGCTCGAAAAAGATGAAGTTCCCGAGCGTATGCAGTCCATGTTCACTCGCGCTGACAAGAATGAAGACGGTGCGATTGATAAAGAAGAAATGACCGCGATGGCTCGCGAGAGATCCGGCGGCCAGGGAGCTGGTTTCGGCGGTGGACAGGGAGGTTTCGGCGGTCGTGAGTTCCTGGCTCAGATGATGGAACGTGCCGATGCCGATAAAGACGGCAAGTTGAGTGGCGACGAGATCCCACTGTTTATGCGTGAACGTCTCGAGCAAACCGATACCAACAAAGACGGCGCACTGGACAAGGCCGAACTTGAAGCCGCAGCAGCTCGCATGAGCGAAGGTCGCGGACAGGGACGAGGCCGTGGCCAACGCCCTCCTGTTGAAGGCGAAGACGCGCCAAAGAGTGAAGAGAAGAAGTCCGAGTAAGCAAGAGGATTGATTTCACTGCACGAAAGCCCGACACCTCAAAGTGCCGGGCTTTCTTTGCTTGTGACTTTGTTGATCGGCGAGCGGCAGGGCGTCAGCCCTCCGAGCTCACGCGCACCCTGCGATTCTTGCGAATCGGTCTATCCTGTTTCCATGACACCTCACCACATCTTGATCCCGTGGGAGTTCTCTAAGTGCATGGCACCGGGTTCTGATCTCGGTGTTCTGATCCCGGTTCAACCTTTCTGCTCGTCGTTTTTATCTCGAGCGCAATCCACTGGTACTCGTTTCTGCTGAAATCGCAAATCTCGCGGATCAGCCGTCCGAGATCTGTAGTGGCTGCTGTAATGGATAATTTATCGTCTGTAGCCGCAGGCCCTTATCACGGCCACGTTCAACAACCACCCGCGTTTTGCAATTCATCTGTGTTGATCCGCGTTCATCTGTGGACGAACGCTCGGCTTCCTTCACTCCGCCCCTCTCCCCGTCTCGAAGTCAAACATGATCGGTTTGCCACATCGTTTCCGTTGTCTAACGCGACTCTTTTATCTTTTGCAGTCCACCGCCGCTGTAACGAGTCAAGACATGGTCCACTCCGTCGCTCGTCTTCAGGATTAGAGTTCCGTCAGAAAAGCGAACCTCGCAGTCCAGCGGCGCTTGGTGGATGTTGAGAACTGTTTCCATCAGTCCTTCACGTCTGGAGTGAAGATGGCTGTTCTCATCGACATGCCATCGTCCCAGGCTAATTGTTGCAAATGGGGGACTACTGATCCTCATGGCTCGGCGATCATCAAAGTAGACCACTCTTGCTTTTGCGACTGGACCGGCTTGAATCTCCCAAGCGCCGAGTAATTGTCGTTCCTTCTCCGTCAGCTGGCGTCCTGAAGAAAAAGGCAATTGCAGCAAGGCAAAAGAGATCAGCACAATCATCAGAGAAAACACAACGATGAAGGCGAGCCCGCGGAGACGGCGATTCGACGACGGTGATTCGACGACGGTGATGGACTGTGGGCGATCGGTAAGACACTTTCCATGTCAGGAGCATGCCATTTTCCAGCCAGGCAAAGCGAATTGCGATCTGTCCGTTTCCAAATCCATTCTCACTACCCTCAGTTAGCCTTCAAACCATTCTCCGCCACCGTATCGACCGTAGCGCGGCCGAGAAAGCTCAGCAGCGGAATGAAGAGCGTTGTGCCGCTGCCAATATCGTCAGAGAGAACAGAATCACTGACCTTTAGATGGGTCACCCCGACGCCGATGGGGCCTCGAGTGGAATCGAAGGGGATCCATTTTCCATCCACAAACGCTTCCGTCCACATGTGCGGCATAAATGCCGAAGGATTCGGTACGTAAATAAAGCCGACGACAACTCGTGAAGGAATCCCCTGACAACGCATCAGCGTGCTGAGCAGGACGGCGTGTTCCGTGCAGTCACCGCGCATGGTTTTCAGGATCTCAGAAGCTGGCTGCATTGCGGTCGAAAACGGTGAAACTCGCACATGTTTCCAGACATATTGCGTAAGTCGTTTACACTTGTCGATGGGAACAAGAGTCGCACCCGCTGCAATGATTCCCATTCGTTTCAGGTCGTCGTTTTCCGTGGTCATCCAGCGTGACGATGATGTATAGATGGGATCGATATACGGTTTGCGAGGATTAGTGACGGACTCCGTATTGCCAGCCTCAGGCATGACAGGCCGAAGTAGCGTGACCATTAGTTCATTCGAAGCGACCTGCTCAACCGTTTGAAAATCGGAAGTCGGCAGATCAATCTGTTCGGAGTTTCCCACAGTCACTTTCAGGCTCAGCGACGGACTGCGTTCGAGGTTTGTCAGAGTCCGCTTGACTGGCAGCACACTGCGAAACTGCAGATCCAAAGAATCCATGCTGTCCTGCCCGAGTGCATCCGCGGCGTCGGTTCGTTCCAGCCGCAATGTTTGTCCAATGAGAGGCTGCTCGATGCGAATCGGCATCAGTTCGGAGTCGTAGTAGATCGACGACTTCATCTCGGGATTATTCGTAGGCCAATAGTCAAAACGTGTGACGGCGATCGTTGTGCCATCAGAAAGCTGCAGAGACTGAGTTTTCCCGCGTTCGATTTCTACGTCGACAATAGCGGCTGTTTCGGGAAAGAACACAGCGCTCGTCCAGAGTCGTTGAGTTCCGGTGGATGCGGCGGGTAACCAGGCCGGGAAAATCGCCGATCTCGGCTGGACGATGGAGTTAAGCAGTTCCCGGCGAACCGATCCGCCAACATTCTCCGTCAATTCAAACGCGGACTTTTCTGCAAGCCATCGACCGGAACGTTCAATCGCCGCGCCATCGGCACCGGTGCGACGAAGAGACCAGCTTTGAAGAATCCCGTCGGCTGTTTCGATGGTTTCCAAATGAGCGGAGACAGAGAGATCTGTCCCGAAGCGTCGAAGCTTCAGGCGAGTATCCCGGATGCGTCGAATGGGAGCGGAAGCATTCGTGGAACTGCGGGCAGAGCCATTCATCGGAGTGGTCGTCAGCGATTCGTAGCCGACCGCTTTGCCGTCGAATTCAATCCGGTACCAGTGTTGCTGATTCTGTGTGGCAGCTTTCTTCTCCAGCGTACCTGGTGTTCTTGCGATTAATCGCGGTGTTTGGGCGCAAAGGCTGTCGGGGCTGCAGCCCAGCCAGAGCCAAGTCATCAGGATGAATCCCCATTGATGTTTCATGTTTAACAGTATCACAGATTTTTACGTCGGAAGCAGCAGCAGAATCTGCAACGAATTTGGCGATTATGCGGCTGCAATATTGGGTCAATAGACACCATACCGGGGCGGCACAGTTTCTCCGGACGGCATGTTCGTGTTGAAGAATGGAGGCTTCCCTGCAAAATCGTCGTTTCGTCTAAATCCCGGCTCCTCATCGTCGGTTGAGTGCTAGGTTTCGGCAGACTGGCTGAACGCGTCAAAAAACTATTCTGTGCCGGAATCATGTCATGAGTTTTCTGAAGAACTTTCTGAAGTCCAACTACCGTGATGGCGAAGCGACCCATGGTGTCAGCTGCTTTCGCAATTTGTCGGAAGCGGAGCTGGATGCCCATATGAGCATCGCTCGTTACGGCGACTTCACGCTGACTGACGCGGTGCGGCCGTCATATCACCTGGAGATTATCCCTCGGACGGGCTTCCGTCATGAGTGGTATGTGGATCAGGATTCCGGAGCACGCATACCAGTGCTGATGTCTTCTGTGACTCGCGAAAAGCTGTTCGACACGTTTCTGTCGCTGCTTGATCCGCTGGGTGAAACCGTCGACGTCGTTCTGGAAACCAGTCACGACAAAAACAATGGGCAGCATACAGATCTGTACCGAGAACAAATTGATATGCCGGTGCTGCAAAGCATTCTTTATGACTTTGAAGACCTGCTGATGGACGACGGGTGCTGCGGCATTGCCATCCTGAATCCTCGAAAGCCGATGGAAGTTCAGCTCGACGAACATAAACTTTTGTTTGTGTATGGCCGTGAGAATGGCGACTACGAGCGAGCATTCAAAGATAATCAGATCGCACGAATTGAAGACCTGCGATTTGTCACCGAAGCCGAACATGTGCATTCTTCAAGCGACGAATTCCAACAGCGGTTTGAACAATTGTGTTACCAGCTGGGTATTGAGAATTGATCGTCGCTGTTTCCAGGTTTTATGACTAGTGAATGGGAGGTTCAGATGAAGTGGTCCCCCCCACGCATCGAACACTGCCGTTGGCCTCAGGGACGTATGATTTTCCAACGACAGTTTCTGCTGCTGACCGTTTGCGCGGGAGCCATGACTGGCTGCGCGTCCATACCGGCGATGCGCCCCGCGAACAGCGATGTCTCAACCGCTGCGAACCCTGCACCGCCAGAGTTTGATGTCATTCCGGCGACTGTTGCTCAGACCCCGGCTGTTGCTGCGGTTCCTGAACAGAAGCCAACGACATCGGGAAGTCTCACGGCCCCGCTTCCCGTAGATCAGGGATCTCGCGATGCCAAAGAGATGCCCGCAGAAGCTCCGGCGGTCGCATCGACCACCCCCGCAACTTCAAACACCCCCGCAACTTCAAACACTCCGACAACTTCAAACACTCCGACAACTCCGGCTGAGACCAAACCTGTTCAAGCCGAAGTGAAGACTACGGAGCCGCAAAAATCCGGCAGTGAACCGTCAAAGCCTGTCAATGAAACAGCTCGTGTGGCCTTGAACGAGCCTGCGAAAGATTCCGCATCAGCGGCTGCGCCGGTGATGCAGAAGTCGGTGATGCAGAAGCCCGTGACTCCGGAACCAGGAAAGACTGCCCCGAAACCTCCCTCTGGTGTGCTCGTCAGTCCGCCCAAGCCTTTTGTCTGGGAAACTACGGGAAAGACCACTGGTCAGCGTGCGTTTCAGATCGCATCGCCGGGCGATGACGGCTATCGAACTTTGGTTGTGGGCAGCGTGGGCGGAAACGATCCGTTGGCTCTTGAGTTGATCGATCGACTGGCTCGACGACTGCACGATGACAATGTGATCCTTGGTGGTTACGACTGCACGATCATCCGAACACTGAATCCGGACGGTGAGGCGACTCAGCGCTTTCTGAATCAGAAGGGTGAGTACATCAATGCGATGTTTCCGAAGGCCGGCGACAAATCGAATGCGAGCCCTGTGGCGGAAGTGGACTTCTTCCTGAAGCAGCTTCAAAAAGTGCAGCCGCAACGAGTTGTCCATGTGCGTACCGTGCCGGGCAAATCCGGAATTGTCGCTGCGAGTCAGAGTTGTGAGTCCGTCGGCAAGGAAGTTGCCGAGTGGCTAAACTTCAAACTGATCAGCCTGCCCGGGCAAAAGACGTCTGAAGGGTCGTTGGAGCGTTACGTTTCAACGTCCGGAAGTTCAGACATGCTGACGATTGGGATTCCCGATTCGACGCCGCGCGGCGAGCTTTGGGATCTTTACGGCGACACGTTGATGAATCTACTGCTGCGAGACGATATGGCGACTCGTGAACTGGCTCGTCAACAGCCTCAGCCTGCGTCCGCGGACCGCCGTAATCAAAGTCCTTGATCGCGTCTTTGAGCCCGAGGCGCTATCCGAACGCTGATCCGCGTCATAGTGCCGACTTCAGTCGGCGTGACTGCTGACTGAATTGTTTAACGGCAAGGCGCAGGAGTCGTTGATCGATTTCGCCTCCGCCTTGCCGTTAAACGAAATCGCTCAAAACGCGGCGAAACGAGCACCCCGCGAGCGCCGCAGGATCGGTGCAACGCAGAAAGAAATCGGCTAGCGCCTCAGGCTCGGTTCAATTGGGACGGGCAAAATGCGTTTCTGCCGTTCGCCTGAGCCAACATCCGGAGAAAAAGAGCCGGAAGAGTTTGAAAGCCAACGTTTAACAGTTCTGAGACCGCTGGAAACATGTCCGTCAGGACTCCCTGCTGGCGATGTTTTGCCGTGGTTTGCAGGTCGGGAGAGGATTCAGTCCAATCCTGTGAACATTTCGGGAGAAGATTTCTCAACTTGGGCGTCATTAACTCACGGAGACTCGCCCGAGTTCCACTCGCTCGAAGGTCGCTGGTGTACTAAACTTCCGAGGCGGCGGTACGCTGGTTTCCGGATCGGAAGCCAGCATTCTGCTGGAAGAAGTCAGCCTCTAATA
>CAMAXD010000136.1 GCA_945861975.1 Candidatus Kuenenia stuttgartensis
AATCTTTGTTTCCGCAGTCATTCATGCAGGCCCAGACAGGCTTGCCGGCTTTGCGAACATCCGCAATGGCCGTTTGAAGTTCATTCAGCCGAGCCCACCCGACTTCGACAGATTCGATCTTCAACAAGACGCCTTTGATGGACTTGTCCGTCGCCGCCTGATGCAGACGATCCATGCAGACGGGAAGTCCTTCCACCAGATCTCCAAAAAGGCCGGGCATCTGAGTTCCCTCCGGATAGCTTCCGGAGATTCGAATCTCCGCCCAGTCCGCTCGAACTTTTTTGGCCGCTTTGTCTTTTGAGGCGTCCGTCTTCTCTTCATCCGCCTGAACATTGATCGGCATGCAGAAGCCAACGACGCTCAACATCAACAGCCCGCGCAGGTATCGCAACATTGCTCTCATTCCTTCAGATTTCCCGACGTCACTCTCGACAAGTGCCGCTGAGTCTAAGCCGTTGCGTCTGCTGCATCTATGCCATTTAAAAAAGAACAGCCGGTTTGTCGGATTGCTGCGGCATCAGCAAGCCCGGGGAACTCCTGTAACAGGGACCTGAGATGCGACCGCTTGTGAGGCTTCGTCGCAACAACAAACACTTCGCTGGATACACATAAGATCTCAAAGGGTGCAGTCGCGGATTTCGGCAGGTCGCAACAACGTTCAATTCCGGGAGGGCGAGGCTCCTGCCGAACCGTGTGTTTCCGCAGTGCAGTGGCTCAGCAGGAGCCTCGCCCTCCCGTATTGACAATCATCCGCGACTGCACCCGATCTCAAATGAATCACAGAAGGCGATGCAACGATGCGGTTAATTCTCCGCAAACGCTTCCTGCCACCTCTTGTGTCCTGTTACTCCTGTTATCGAATGGAATGACCAAATCATCAGGATCGATGCGATAGATGGAAATTACTCCGCCAGCCCCATCTGAAAGGCTCCTTCGGGCAAATCGCGACCCGTGAGTTGTCGGAATTGCAGATTGAGATTTGTGGCGAAGACTGACATGGGATCGATGTAGCGAGCACCGCGGGCACTGGCTTCTTCAGCAAAGGCAGAACCCACCATGCCAACTGACAAATCCACAACTGTCATGCGTTCCCGAATGATCATGGGGTTAAGCTGCCCCTTAGCCGTACCGCATTCCATGCCGAAGTCCGCGATCACAAGGGTGTCCGTGCGATTGTCATGAACCGCGTTCCAGGGAACATGTCGCACGCCAGCTTCGCGAGCAATGGTGGCCGCTCGATTGTCAGACGTCCCCGCAACACTGACTGCGGCGCCTTTGCTGACGAAGAATTTAGCCGCACCGCGAGCCATTGCGGAATGACCGATCACGGTGAACGATCCTCGACTTGTCCATTCGGCCTGCCCTGTCACAGCCTGACCCGTCTGATCGACGGCTTCGAACAGAGTATTGATGCCTTTCCAGCCATTGCCGCCTTCCATGAGGACATCAATTCGCTCCGATGCTTCGGCGAACTCATCTTTGACCGCAGCCATTCCGGTCAAATCACCACAGTAGCCTGGATCCACGATCAAACCATTGATCTTCATTTTCTCCAGCATCTTTGGAAACTTAGTCAGGTCGCCTGGCATCAATGGCAGACAACGAATCGGTTTCTCGATTAATTGAAACGCCGCATTGAGAACGCGGCACGCCACGTTCTCTGAATCTCCCACCCCCACAACCCCGAGGAAGCGAGTCTTCGCGCCGATTTCGTCCCAGCGGTAATCTTCTTTCAATTGCCACACCGTCGGCTGCTTGGGATACGCCTCCATGCCGCGTTCGAGTGCTGCATAAATCCAGGGTGAACCATACTTTCGGCCCAGCAATGAAAACGTCAGCCCCGAACGCCCAATGCCGATTCCGACTATCGGAACTTCACGCTGTTGAGTGACTGCAGCCAGCAACGGCCAAGCAGCGTCTATGTCTTCTGTCAGCCACGTAAACTTGACGACGTCTGCTTTGGCCTTCCAGCATTGTTCGAAGACTTCGTCGATTTTTGAGAGCGGACGATTCAAGCTGGTGAATGAAACGACTCTTTGTGTCTTGCCGAAACGAGGAATACTGTTCGCAATCTCCAGATCGAGTTCGATATAGGCTGGTCCCGCCACGATCGCCTCACGAAGCAGTTGAATTCGTTGCTGCTCGGTTCCCTTCCAGTTGCCTCCGTCCTTTTCACTGCGGCACGAAACCATGATCGGCTTGTCGACCATCTTGACGAGTTCACCAACATTGGGCTCGTTAATAAAATGGTCCAGACACAGTTCAATCAGGTCGCAATGTCGGGATGCATTCAGCAGATCAGCAGGAGCCAGAGTTCTCGATTCAGGAGTTACCGTAATACAAATCATGGAGTGATCTCGTGTGGAAAAACTATTCTGACTGAACGGTCACTGATGTTATGAATATTAAGTTCGTAAACATTCGGAGTGATCATCGTTTTGGCGTTTGAAAACTCGCCCCGACAAACAGGTCAACGCGATTTGCCAGCCTGACGTAGAAATAACAATCATAATCGGCATCAGAGGGGCTCGCATCCGAGTATCCGTCCAATAAACCGTATGCATGGCGAGAAACGCAAAAATGACCAGCCATAGCATGAACATCGAGCGATGCTGTGGCGATCGCTTTCCAAAACACACCTGAGTCATCTGCAGAATAAGCCCGGTCCATAGAAGAACGTACCAGACCATCACGAGAGACATCGACAGCGCGCTAACTGCTGAAGAATCTGCCGTGGAGATCGCCCAGAAACGTCTCAACCGCAGCGACGAAGCCTTCAGAAAACTTTTAGGCTCAGCTCGAATCGTGGCAATAGCCCTGGAGTAGTACCAGGCATCAGCCGCCGGTTCATTCGTCGCGATGATCCCCTCGCTTTCGGACTCCCGAATCATCCTCTTCTGCCACGAATCCAATCCCGGACCGTCCCAGGGGAATTCATCTGGCCCGTTGATGACATCTCGATAGAAATCCGGGTTGTTACCCAGAGCCAGCGTGTAGCCTCCATGAGTTGTCGCGGGGATAAAGTGATGAAACTGCACCGCATTACGGATAACCCACGGACACAAGACCAAACCCGCCACGATGCCCGGAATGAACAATCTGAACAGTCCACGAAGGTCACTGGCTGACGCTGCCGCCGTTGCAGGCGTGGCCGCTGATCCAGCCGCCGCCAGAAGGGCTGGCTTGGAAAATTGTGCTTTAAGGTGACACCACAACGCGTAAAGAGTCACGAACACGCAAACGATCATGACGACCGGTCGAATCAGCGTGCCGATTCCGAATAGAACGCCAGCCAGAATCCCTGGCCACATCGAGCATCGATCGCCAACAGAGCCATTAATGCAGAATTTCTCATACGCCACCATCGCAGCCAGCAGAATCGCCGCGCAGGGAACTTCGGTCATCGGCAGAATGGAATATCGGAGGAGTAAAGGATCAAGGACGACTGCCAGAACTACCAACAGTGACCATCGCTGATCCAGCCCGACCTGCAAAGCCAGTGTCCGTGTCAGCAGAAAGATGACAACGCACGAAACGAAACTGACGATGGCGACGGCCACTGGATCGCTAAACCCACAGGCCATCAACCCACCAAGAATGACAGGGTAGGCGGGTGGACGAAAAGCCGTGGGGCGATCCGTAAAAGGCCCATGAAACCCAACTCCAGCCGCTACAGGTTTTGCGTGAGCCAGGTAACCATCATTGTCGGCCAGCAGATCTTCTGATTGATAACATCCCAAAACAAAGCGCAGCGTCAGACCGAGTGTCAGCAGCAGCCCCAGTGCTAGTTGTGAACGCTGCATGAATTCCCGATCGGTCCCTGTGGTGGTTATGTTCTATGAAGCTGCCGGAGCAAGCCAGAGTTGTCAGATGGAATCATTGGGACATGGCGACCGCAGGAGCTGATCCTCTGCTTCACAGGACAGCGCTTCCAGTCGCAAGGGGCTGTTCTCACGAGACAGTCTCGACTTTTAACAACTCAGACATATGACAGACGCGGGCAATTCGAGGCCAGAGGTTATTGCGATTCCCACTCAGAAAATAAAGCTCGCTTCCATCAGAAAACGATTTCGCAGGGCCCTCCCGAAACAGCCAGCGACGACGACGGAAGATATCGCAACACCTGACAAAATGCTCTGCCAGCCTCGGACTCACTGTGCAAATTGATTCGCTCTGCCAGAGAGAAGAGTATTGCAGAAGTTCTCAGTTGAAAAACTGAGTAATGGACCGGCACGGTGAAAACCTGGAACGCCCAACAACATCGGGACTGGCTCCCGCAGTGATCCCGGAATCACCGAAAAAACGTCCGCCCCGGGTGCCCGTTTTTGTGAGTGCCTCTCAGTTGCGGGAGTGCTCTGCCTCCCGCTAAGCCTTTCGGGCAGAAATTGGACGCGGACGAGTCTGAAATTCTGGGCGAAAAACTCGAAATTAGCAGTCCGCCGGGCTCCGAAACACCGTCCTGAGCAGGAAGGACGCATCAAACCAGACACCCCGATGTTTGATTGCCACAAGCAAGAGTTGCTATTGCTGCCGTTATGACCAGGCTTTTACAGAGGTTTCGCCAGTTTGATCGCAACTTCGGCCCATCTTCTTGCCCAACCTGCCTTTACCCGTTTTGCCTTGTTCAGATAGAATCGCGAAATTGCGGGATTAGCCTCGCGCCCTTGGCACACTGGGAGTCTTGAAGAACGGCGTTATTCCCGGCGTGCTAACGGCGGATCAGAACTGCAATACCCTTTCCTTGTTCGGTGCAACAGAGTGATTCAAATTCAGAGCCTGACACTGAGTTTGCCAAACACGAAGTCACACCTGAATCCCACTCGACCATTCGGTGATTAACGCATGAAGATTCTACAACATCTGGCACTGTTGCTGGCGACAGCAATCCTTACCACCTCCTCCGTCACAGCGCAAACACCTCAAGACGCACGAATCACGATCTCACATCCCGGCTTTGGCTCGTTGAAGTCAGACCTCAAGTCTGTGATCGACCTGACCTTGCCGGCGGAACAAACTCAGTGGGAGAACATCAAGGGGTATATCGATACATTTGCGATCGGCATTGATGATGTTCGCCCTGTTTATGTCAGCGTGATCACGGGGATTAAACCGAACACGATTTTGATCTGGATTCCACTGACAGCCAAACAGCAACTGTTCAAAGAGTTTCGTGAGAACCTCGAATCTCTGGGTTATGAAGTGACCCGCGATGCTAAGGATGTCACGTTGTTTATGCTGAGCCAGGACGCTGAGTCCGGGTGGATCCGAGTTTTCTCGACAGAGCGTTATGCCGCTTTGGTTTTGACTTCGGACAAGACGGCTCTGCCTGGCCTGAAAGACCTCATTCTGAAGGCAGTGCTGCCAACCGACAAAGTCGAAGGCAACATGTCCGCGGAACTCCTGAATACTGATGTCACCGCCCCTGCTCAGGCACATCGCAAAGAAGCCTTTGCGGAAGTTCGTCGAGTCAGCATGGAAGCGATTCAAAAGCGACCTTCAGAATCTGCGACAGAATTTGAACTTCGCAAGCTGGCCGTAAAGCAGCAGATGGACGAAGGCGAGCGAGTTGTCGGTGAGATTGCACGCGGATTCTTATCGTTCGTTATGGACAAGAAGACTCCCGGAGCACCTACCGCAGCGTTGAAGTTAGCAGCGACTGCGATCCCGGGAACTTCTCTGGCTGCTGCAATCGACCAGATTAATACTCAGCCGGACGCATTTGCAGGATTGAAGAAATTTGAAGGCTCAGCACTGTCGGGACGTCTGAATCATCCGGTCGATCCGATGCGACAAGCAAATTTCCTTGAGCTCCTGGCGTTGACCGAGCAGGACATGGCCGAACGTCTTAAAGAGTCCAAAGAACGAACGGACGCGGAAAAGGTTACGTCGCTGAAGGTGACCTCGTCAGTTCTGAATGTCATCCGCAGCAGCATTAAAGCGGGATGGATGAACGGCTTTGTAGAATCTGTGCCGGACGGAAAAGGCGATTTTGTATCCGTCGCGGCGTTCTCTGCACCGGATGCCGGCAGCCTGACCGCCGTGTTGCCAGAACTGGCCAATGCTGGCAAGGGAAACCTTGTCGAGATGAATGTGGACAAGCAGGGTGACGTGGCGATTCACAGAGTGCAATTGGTCGAAGGCTACATCGATCTTGTTGATCGAGTATTCGGTGCGAAGAAAGATCTCTTCATTGGTGTTGGGCCGGCTCATGTCTGGCTGGCGTCCGGGATTGATGGCAAAGACAAACTGAAGGAAACCATCGCCGGGCTGGGAGCACCTCAGAGCACTAACCACCCGGTTCATCTCGAAATTCACTGCCTGCCCTGGGTTCAGCGTTTCGAAGAGACTGCCAAAAAAGATCTTCCGGGAAAGACTCCTGAAGAGCAGGAGATTCAGCGAGAATGGGCTCGCCGTCGCGCTCGCGGAATCGCCTCATTCCAAAACGGCGGGGATCGCATCGTCCTTGATTTTTATGTCAAGAATGGCGAAGTCACCGGTGATCTGACACTGGAACATGGCCTGCTGCAATTTGCTGGAAAACTGATGTCCGCCTTCTCCAAGGCGAATTTCGAGTAAACTCGATATGACGGATGGACCCGCCGAACTCAACGACCTGGATGGTCTTCCACTGCACGACGACGATATGCCGGAAGATGACTTCGCTGTCGAAGACATCGAACTGGCGTATCGTCAGGCTCTGGAAGCACTGGATGCGGCCGAGCGGCAAATGGGTACGGTGTTCGTCGACTTCGCCGAGGGCGCTGCAACAAACTCAGGCGACGAAGAGCAGGTCGCTCAGGGCCTGTCGATCGGTTCGCAACTTGCAGAGGATTTGAGGTCCACGGCCGCAGAAGCAGAAGCATCCAGCCATGCCGTCCTTGTCGATGGGGTGCGCCGCGTGTCGCCCCGTGAGGTGATTGAAGCGGCTATCTTCGTCGGCGGCAGTGTCGCTCTGACAGCAAGGAAGCTGGCTTCGCTGATTGGGAACGATGTCGATAATCGAGTCGCAGTTTCCCTCGTGGACTCATTGAACCAGTCGTATGCCCGCGAGAATCGACCGTACGAGATCCGTCTCAACGAGGGCGGATACCGACTGGAGTTGCGCGAAGAGTATTCCGATATCTCCACGCGAACTTTCGGGCTTGGCCCTCGCGATGTGAAGTTGTCTCCCGACGTGCTGGAAATCCTGGCCTTCGTTGCCTGGAACCAACCAGTCGCTAAAGAAACGATGGAGACGATCGATCGCCCAAACGCAATGTCTCTCCTGCGGCAACTGTTGCGATTGCAACTGGTCGAGTTACAGCGCACGGGTGGTCGACGTACGGATGTCTCGTATGTGACCACAAGCAAGTTTCTGAAACTGTTTGGCGTGAGATCCATCAGCGACCTTCCAACCGCCGACATCTTTTCCTTCAAGTAGTGGCCTGTGCCATACTGCCATTCATATCAACCCAATGGGCTCAGCCGATGGCAGCTTTTTCACGGTCTCTCTTCGTGCAGGGCAGGGTCATAGTTTCACTGTCATAGAACAACCAGTCTCATGACTGCACGCCGTTCGTTGGCCGCGTGACAACCTTCTCCTGAGGACGCAGATAGTGCGGTCCAACAGGACTTGGACGATCAATGTGCTGGCGATAAGACTGGTTCGCAGGGCTCATGCGATTGCTGCGAAAACCAAAGCGACTGCTTGCAGTACTGGAATGCTGGCGTTGATGATACCGCGCGGCAATGATGGTGTCTGATGAGGGCTCAGATGAACTGTCCGGAATCAATCCCGCAGCGGCGATTGACAGCACGACGCAGGTGACAACAGACAGCAAGCGACAATGATTCAGCATGTGATGACTCCGGATCAAAAGCTTGTAGAACAGCAGGAGGACCTCGGATTTAAGCATGTCTTGTCGTCCATTTAGCCATCCCGGCCTGTCGGAGGAGACAAGTTCTCCAACTGAAAATGAAACATAACGACGCGGAGGTAATCGAATTACGCTGGAGAAACATGATCGATGAATCAATCCGCACGGGATTACCCGGATTTGAGTTTCAGGCTTATGTGGGTTGTCGGATTCAGCCTGAATAGGCTGTTAAAATATCACGACGCGGCTGCGTGCTGGTCTCTGACCGTTGTGCGTTTGTCTCAGACCACGCACATCACGCCGGCCAAAGGCCTCCGCACTTTCCGGCAACGGGCAACTTGTCTTGAGACCTGCGGTCCAGCAGACGAGGCTCGGTCGGAAACCAGCCAAAAAAAGCCGCAGTGACTCGGTCGAAAACCGCCCACCATGACGGGGTTCGGTCAGAAAACAACACAACGAAATACTGACCCGCCACAAGGAAAGCCTGCCTAGCAATCAACCGTCTGGCGAAATTCCCAGGCCGAGACCTGGTTGTTGTATTCTCGCCATTCCGTCTGCTTCATCTTCAGAAATGCACGTACCACCTGTTCTCCTAACGCCGCATTGAGAACAGTGTTGGCTTCGAGATATCTCAAGGCATCCAACAATGTCTCCGGGAGTTTTCGCAGTTCTTCGGACTGACGGCTATCAGTGTAGACATTGAAATCTTTTCGATTCCCCGGGACACGCTTTTGAGAAATCCCGTCGAGTCCCACGGCCAGAATTGCGGCGGCGGCGAGGTAGGGATTCGCGGTATTGTCGCAAAGCCTCAGTTCAACTCGCCCACCGTCCGGAATACGAATCATGTGCGTGCGATTGTTGCCAGCAAAACTGATCCGATTGGGCGACCACGTTGATCCAGACGTTGTTGTCGCGGCATGCAGTCGACGAAAAGAATTGACGGTCGGATTCACAATCGCACATAATGCTTCCGCTGAATGCAGAACTCCGCCAAGAAAATGGTACGCCATTTCAGACAACCCGCAGGCATCATTCGAATCCGCAAACAGATTATTTTTCGTTCCTTTGGCCCACATTGACAAATGAGTATGACAGCCATTCCCAGTCAGTTGTGAAAACGGCTTTGGCATAAACGTCGCGCGATAGCCGTGCTGTTCGGCCAGCGTCTTCACCAGGTACTTGAAAAATATCTGCCGGTCGGCCGTCGTCAGGGCATCGGCGTACTTCCAGTTGATCTCATATTGTCCATTCGCGTCTTCGTGGTCGTTCTGATACGGCTCCCAGCCCAGTTCCTGAATGGAATCACAAATCTTTGAAATCAAATCATAACGGCGAGTCAACGCCTGCTGATCGTAGCAAGGCTTCGATAGTTCATCTCGCGGATCACTGATCGCCTTTCCATCAGGGGTCAACAGGAAGAACTCGGGCTCGACGCCCGTCTTGAGTTCATAGCCCAACTGCCCGGCGACATCCATCTGCTGTTTCAGGACATTTCGGGGAGCCTGAGCCAGCAGTCGACCATCCATCCAGAGATCTGCAGCCAGCCAGCCAACTTCCAGTTTCCATGGCAACTGAATCAAGCTGTTTGGGTCAGGCTTGGCGAAGATGTCAGGATCAGCAGGCGTAAGATCCAGCCAGGTTGCAAACCCTGCGAAAGCAGCCCCGGCTTCAGCAACCTCATCAATCACTTGCGCCGGAACAAGTTTCGCTCGCGAGACGCCATAAAGATCTGCATACGACACCAGAAAATAGCGGATGCCCAATTCTTTAGCACGCTGCGACAACGCCATGAGCAGAACCTCGGAGAGCTGAGACCCGGAGAATTAAAATGATGAACAAAATCGCCCGAGTTTTACCCGCTGCGGAATGCTTTTTGTCGTGCGCATCTGTGAACTCGGGACTTGTGCTACTCCTGAAGCAATTCATGGACCGCATTGAGAATAAAGGCAGCATCTGCCGGGCTCTTGAGAGGATTCCCGGCTCGATGGCCCCACGCGGAAATTAATGGCTCAACGCGACAGTTCGTGATATGCTGCGATTCAAGACGACAATCATCTTCCGTGAAATAAAGATCCGAACGCCCAGGCATCAGCAGAGTCCTGGCGATAATCCTCCGCAGAGCCTGCTGAAGGTCTCCGCCGTACACCGTGTTATCGCTGATATCTGACTGAATCCATGTCTCGATCATCGACAACAGGTTCGCAGGGTCTCGTCGCAGAAATCCTGCTTCCCAGTCACGCAGCAGAAAATCTTCCAGCGACGAATATCCGACCGTCCGCCAGACTTCGTCCCGATAAAAAGTCTGCGATAGAGCCCAGCTCGCGTAGACTCTTGCGAAGGCCCGCAAGCCACGTTCCGGACGGCCATTGAATCGATCGCCGGTCCAGGTCGCGTCAGTCGTGAGAGCACTCCGCAAGCCTTCCAGGAACACTCGATTATGCGGCGACGTTCGAGCAGACGTGCAGATACCTGCAACGCGTTCAATACGGTCGGGATGCAAAGCAGCCCAGTGCAACGCTTGCTGGCCACCCATGGACCAGCCATAAATCAAGGCCAGGTTTTCGATGCCAAGATGCTCAACCACCAGCGTGTACTGTGCGGCGACGTTATCGACATGAGTAAAGACCGGGACAAGGGTCCCCATGAATGGTTCATAAAGAGTGCTGGGCGATGACGACAAGCCATTCCCAAACATATTGACCTGAATCACAAAATAACGAGTCGTATCCAGAATCTTCCCCGGACCAATCAGCCAGTTCACATCCTGATGCTGCGCGCCGTAGGACGTTGGATACAGGATCGCATTGCTGCGTGACTGATTGAGTTCTCCGTGAGTTGCATAAACGAGAGTCGCCTCGGGCAGCGTTACTCCGCGTTGAAGTTTGAATTGCGGCAACTGAAGAATCTGACTCTCGCCCGGCCCTGAGCTCACGCCGTTGCTCCTGTTGAGCTGGACGATCCCTGTGAGCTGGACGGACGCGTCGAACTGGACGATCCAGTTGAAAACGACTGGATCACTTCAACCTGCGCCGCCACATAACCGGGCACGAGATGAATCAGACGTGACTTGAGTTCCTGATGAGCTTGTGGCAGCAGATGAAACGGGATCGATGGATACAGATGGTGTTCGGTATGAAACGGCATGTTCCACATGAACAACCTGATGGGCAATGTGGTCAGCGTTGTGCGTGTGTTCGTCAGACCGTCGTCTCCCAGAGTACACCCGGTGTGTTCTGCCAGCGTAATCATTCGCAGAAAAGGCTGAGCCAGCAGGGCGGGCAGAAACCAATAATACCACGCTGCCATATTCCCCATCAGGATTGAAGCAACCGCCGCAACATACACAGTCAACTGAAGTCCAGCCGAGATCGCAATGCGTCTGCGAGCGGAATCCGGGACGTACGGTATATTCTTCGTCTGTCCCATGGCGAGTTTCAGAAAGCGATACGGTCGCAGAGGCCAGAAGTGCACGCCGATGACTTCGCTGAGATAACCAGGAACGGAGGCCGGCTTAAAGTCAGATAGTTCCGGGTCCTTTTCAGGATCCTGTGTATAGCGATGATGCCAAGTGTGGTAGTGTCGATAAAAATGAAAGTTGTAGAAGCTCATCAGGCCGGTGAACCAGCCGAACACTTCATTCAGCATCGGAGTTGCAAAAGCCGTGCGGTGTACACACTCATGCATCGGAGCAAACATGGTGACGATTACAAAACCATGGATGAACATGGCTGGAATCATCAACCAGAGATTGGTGCTGGTTAAATAGACCAGGATGCCGGTGAGGATCATCCCACCGACATGCGTCAACGCGCGAATGATTCCCTTAATGTTGGAACGTCGGCTCAAAGTGCGAACTACGGAGATCTCAAGAATTCGCCCGGGCAGGGACGACGTTCCCATGTCCGGAGCATCAAGGGATTCTGAATGATTCAGCGACATCGTGTGTCTTCCCGCCAGTCTACAGAACGATCCATCGACCGACCGCGAATCCTGTGCGACCGTCCATGGAATCATTGAATTGGTTAGCATTTGCACAGCAAAAAATGATCCGTTTTTCCCACCCACCAGGTTGAATGAGCGTTTCGGCCGCGCAGAATACACTCTCCAGCCGGATCAGTCTCGGATGCTTCGTGAAGGCGCCGGCTGAGACCTTGGATCTACTCCACGAAAATCAATGTTTTCTCGGAGTGAAATTCAATGATGAGTTGGCTTATTGCCTGCCTGGAATATTTCACTCCCGGTCTCCGGAAAGATTTCTGCGAAGCAACTGCCACAGCGCCTTCCTCTTTTTTCAGCACTCGCCGCACAAACTTTTGTCAACATCGGATGAGAATGAATCCTGCGTCTGATATGTTGAACCGTAGGTTGAGGACATTGTTCTTAGGATGGCATTGTATTGCCTGAAAGTATTTCGATATGGACACTCGTTTTTCCGTCAGTCTATGGACTTTGTCGATTGCGTTGCTTGGATGCGCGTCGGAAGAGCCCCTTAAAGAATCCAACGAGAGTACGACTCCGCCTGAAGTGACTGCTGAGGCGGAGGATTCCAACGTTGTCGGTGGTTACTCAAAGACCACTGTTGATGCTGCGCAAGTGATCGCTGCTGCCGAGTTTGCAGTTGCAGAGGAATCCAAAAAGGGACCAAAGATCAATCTCAAGTCAATCACTACCGCGGAGACGCAGGTCGTGGCCGGAACAAACTACAAACTGCGGATTCTGGTCGACGACAATGGTACCGAGAAAACCGTTGAGGTTGTTGTCTACGAAGATCTTCAGCAGACCAGTACGCTCACCTCATGGACGGCTGTAACTCGCATTCACTGAAATCATCCTGTCAGGTGTCAGGGTTCTCGTTCAGAGTTTTTACGCTCGAATCGATTAAGCCGCTAAAGCAGGGCGCATCACCAACCAGAGCTGAATGCCATTCGTGAAGGAACCCGCGCGCGAAAGCTGCAGTTATGGTGAAGACCTGCGGAATATGATGACCGCGGCCTGCGCCGGTTGAATTTAATGCCACCGTCGCGACCTTACGCGGGATGTACAAAGCTAAGGTGCATTGCACAATGACCGCAGTTCAAACGGTCAAGCTGTTCTCGCGTGGCTTTTCCAAAGAAAGGATGGACTTCGAGGGGCCCATTCCTTTTGTAGTTTTCCACGGATTGCTTCAAATGTGCCAGCGCGTCCTGAATATCCACTTCCCGATCGGGCCAGAAAACCTCTTCGGCTGCCCTCGGTAACTTGATGCCCGGTTTCACTGGCCCTCTGAGAATCATTCCTTTCAACAAGGGCAGCAGCAGCCGCATCAAAAACGGCGGGCGTGGGGCTTTGATCTTGCCGGTCGCCATATCATGCGTAATCGCCAGGTGTTTAAGGATCAGAGCAAACGAGTGCTTTCCCGTCGTCCGCACTTTGCCTGCCGCAAGCTTCTCCGCATCAGCCACGGCTTCTTCCAATGAACTGAAACTCAACGCTCGTCGTTCCGGGGACTCAGCCATGATTGCGTTTACCTCGCTACAGATTTTGAACATGACGTTTGGCGTTTTAGAAACTCTTCGGATTCGTCGCAACCAAAGCGCTACTCCTGA
>CAMAXD010000137.1 GCA_945861975.1 Candidatus Kuenenia stuttgartensis
CTCGTCCCTGTGGTGCCATTCGGCTGCTGACCAATCTGCGGTACTTCGGCTATGTGATGAATCCTGTCAGCTACTACTACTGTTTCGATTCGGCCACCGATCGATTGCAGGCGGTGCTTGCGGAAGTGCACAACACACCGTGGGGCGAGCGACATTGCTACGTTCTTAAGACTCCAATCCAGCGTCCCGGCGGCGCATCCGCTGAGTTGTGGAACGATAAAGAATTTCACGTTTCGCCGTTTATGGGCATGGGGTTGCGTTACCGCTGGCGTTTGTCTGAACCTGCGGAATCGCTGGCCGTGTCGATTCAATGCCATGAGATTTCCAATCTCGCGATAGATTCTGAGTCTCCGCCGGGAAGTGTCACCAGTGAGTTGAGCGAGTCCGCGACTTCAACGGTATCAACCCACCGTCCGCGCCCGTTCGATGTGACTTTGTCGATGCAGCGGCAGGAGATCACGGCGTCTTCACTGCGACGAATTCTTCTGCATCATCCGTGTATGACAGCCAGCGTCACTTCCAGAATCTATTGGCAGGCGCTGAAACTTTGGTGGAAGCACGTTCCTTATGTTCCTCATCCACGTCAACGGCGAACAGGAGCGATGCACGAGTCAACTGCGACTTTGTGATTGTGCTCTGTCGTTTTTGTCTCCGATCCTTTGCTGAGTCCCGATATTTTGCTGAGATTAAGCCGATGCCAACAACTCTCAAATTAAAGTCTACGTTCGGATGCGATGACATTTCTCTCGTGGAGCCTGTTCGCGACAGAAGTCTGCCCGAATCCCTCAACAACGGCGCTGCGGGAAGTTTGACGACTGTGAAGTCGCACCGTAAGTGGCTGTGTATGTTCGAACGACTCTGCAGGAGAATTCTTCGCAGTAACCTGAACCGAATCTCCACTGGCGAAGTGGTACTTGAGTACGGCAACCATTCGGAGCGATTCGGTGACCTCGAAAACAACGAATTGATGGGACATGTGCAGGCTCTTTCGCCTCGTTTCTTCCGCAGCGTTGTCACCGGCGGGGATCTGGGCGCGGCTGAATCTTATCTGGACGGCGAGTGGGTTTCGGATGATCTGACGGATCTGTTTCGAGTTCTCCTGAGAAACGAAACTGTTCTGGAGAGTTTCCGGAGTCCGTTGACAATGTTTTCCCAATTCATCAGTCGCTTGGGTCACTTTAAAAATCGCAATTCACGTGATGGCAGTCGGCGGAATATTCATGAGCACTATGATCTTGGGAACTCCTTCTTCTCGTTGTTCCTTGATCCCACAATGATGTATTCCTCGGCGCTGTTCGCAAACGAGCAGGCATCGCTGGAGGAAGCATCGCTGGAGAAAGTCGATAGAGTCTGTCGAACTCTGCAGTTGTCGCCCAGTGATCATGTGCTGGAGATCGGCACGGGTTGGGGTACGTTTGCGATTTATGCGGCTGGGAAATATGGCTGTCGAGTGACGACGACGACAATCTCCGAAGAACAGTTTCGCATGGCCACACAGCGTGTGCAGGACGCAGGACTGGCGGATCGCATTACGATTCTGATGAAAGACTATCGTGATCTTGACGGTCAGTATGACAAGCTTGTGTCCATTGAGATGATCGAAGCCGTTGGGCAACAGTATCTCCCTGAATACTTCGCCACCTGCGATCGTCTGCTCAAAGAAAACGGCGCGATGATGATTCAGGCGATCACGATGCCGGAGCAGCGTTATGAACGTTATCGTAATTCGGTGGACTTCATCCAGAAGTACATCTTCCCCGGAGGTTTCCTGCCGTCTGTTTCGGTCATGCAGGAATGCATCTCGACACGCACTTCCCTGCGAATGATTGAGATGATGGATTTTGGGATGCACTACGCCCGAACTTTGCGGCTTTGGAACGAACGATTCCACGAACGTCTCGTCGAGGTACGAGCTCTGGGGTTCGATGACCGATTTATTCGGATGTGGAGATATTACCTGTGCTACTGTGAGGCTGCATTCCTTGAACGTGCAATCGGCGTGTGTCAGGTGATGTGGGCGAAGCCTGGCTGTGTGCTTGGAAACGTCGGTAACACTTGATCGTGAGAGATGGGATGGCCATGTTGCATGTTGTTGCACCGCTGATTGGATTTGCGGAACAGGGGAAACTGCCGGACTGGATGGTTCGGAAGGGAATTCAAAGTCTCCTGAAGACTCGATTGAAAACGCTGGAGGGAACATCTCTCGAAGCGGCCGCTGATTCGTTTCGCCACTTTCTCCGGGAATTGTCGGCTGGCCCGATGGCCTGCCTTCCGGAGAAGGCGAATGAACAGCACTACGAAGTTCCGCCTGCGTTTTTCGGAAACGTTCTGGGGATCCATCGGAAGTACAGTTGCTGCTACTGGACTTCAAATACGCAGACACTCGATCAGGCCGAAGCGGAAGCTTTGCGGCTCACGTGTGAACATGCTCAGTTGCAGGACGGTCAGACGATTCTTGAACTGGGCTGCGGTTGGGGATCGCTCAGTCTGTGGATGGCCGAGCGTTATCCAAAGGCATCGATTCTGGCGATTTCGAATTCGAATTCGCAGCGTGAGTACATCATGCATCAGGCGAATCTGCGAGGACTCCTGAATCTGGAAGTCAGGACCTGCGACATCAATGACTTCTCCGCCGAGCGCCGCTTTGATCGAGTGGTGTCGGTTGATATGTTTGAACATGTGAAAAATCACTCGCAGCTGATGCAAAGAATCAGCTCCTGGCTTAAGCCTGACGGCAAGCTGTTTGTCCACATCTTCTGCCATCATCGTTACGCCTATCCGTTCGAGGATACCGGAACAGCCAGTTGGATGGCACGCCATTTTTTCTCCGGCGGAATCATGCCCAGCCAGAATCTGCTGCTGAACTATCAATCAGATCTGTTGATCAGTGACCAATGGATCTGGGATGGAACTCATTACGAAAAGACCAGCAATGCGTGGCTGGAGTTAATGGATCTCAGAAGCAACACGGTTGAGCCGATCCTGAAGGCTGCGTACGGTCAGGACTGGGAGATCTGGCGCGGTCGCTGGCGAATGTTCTTTATGGCCTGTGCTGAACTGTTCGGATTCCGTAAGGGGTCTGAATGGTTTGTGTCGCACTACTTGTTCCGACAAAGGGGCTGATTCGTGTCGACCATTCTCCTGACCACTCTGGCACTGGCAGTCTTCTACGTGGTTCTCGTCTGGCTGTTGAGCCTGAAGATGGGGAGATGCGGAATCATCGATGCCTTCTGGGGGCCGGGATTTGTGCTGATCGCCGGGCTGGCCTTTTTGAACTCCGGCATCGCAGGTTCAGATCGATTGGACCTGATCTTTTTATTGGTGATGGTGACTCTGTGGGGACTGCGACTGGGAATTCATTTGTCGATTCGAGTCTTCAGTGATCCGCATGAAGATCGGCGCTATGCCGCCATGCGAGACAAGTATCAACCGCATTGGTGGCTGAAGAGTCTCGGTATTGTGTTTCTGTTGCAGGGACTCATCATGTGGTTTGTCGCATGGCCAGTGACGACCGCCTTTGCTGGCGGAGACGGTCGGTCCATGGCGATCGTGGGTTCTGTCGGGATCTTTCTCTGGGGCATAGGTCTGTTTTTTGAAACTGTTGGAGATCTCCAACTGGCCCGCTTCCGTGCGGATGAACGGAACAAAGGGAAGGTACTCAACACCGGACTCTGGGCGATGACTCGGCATCCGAACTACTTCGGCGATTTCGCCGTGTGGTGGGGACTGTGGATGTTCAGCGTCTCCTGCGGCGCACCACTGTGGACGATTGTTTCACCGGCAGTGATGGGATTCTTTTTGATGAAAGTTTCCGGGGTTTCTTTGTTGGAAAAGGACATCGCCGAACGACGGCCCGGTTATGCCGACTACATCCGTTCTACAAATGCGTTTTTCCCGGGACCGAAACGCCGTGGAAACTAAAGCACGCAACAGTCAAATCAATGACCATCAGATGCATAGAGTTTGCGTTTGAACCACGACTTCAGTGATCATGAGTTTGCAGCCACAACATCTTCCTGATCGAGCCAGTTTGGTCCGATCGTCACGTCAACGTCCAACGGCACATCCAGCGTCATCGCCCCCTGCATCTTTTCTCGAATCAATGGAATCAACGCGGCCGTGTCGTCGCGATGACATTCGAACACCAGTTCGTCGTGAATCTGCAGGAGCAGAGTGGCTCGCAGTGAGCTTGAGGCTAAGGCGGCATCGACATCCAGCATGGCTTGTTTGATCAGGTCGGCCGCAGAGCCCTGAATGACGGTGTTGATCGCTGTTCGTTCGGGCATGTTGCGATTGATGCCCGTGGTACGACGAATCCCGGTGATCGCCCGACGGCGATTCAGAATCGTCCGAGCATACCCGGTGCGAACCGTATCTGTCAGAACCAGTTCGCAGAATGACGCGACACCCGAGTACTTAGCGAAGTAATTGTCGATGAACTGAGCCGCTTCATCTTTGCCGATTCCCAGGGCCGCAGCGAGGCCCCATGGAGTCTGTCCATAGATGACTCCAAAGTTGACCGCCTTCGCAATGCGACGGAGATCGGAATTGACAGCTTCGACTGGAACACCAAACACTTCGCCAGCCACGGCCGAGTGAATATCAACGCCCTGCCGAAAAGCTTCTCGCATGGCAGCATCGCCACTGAAATGAGCCAGCACGCGGAGTTCGATTTGAGAATAGTCGGCACAGACAAGAACCCAATCCGGATGCCCGGCACGAAACGCGCGCCGTACCTGGCGACCTTCCGGAGTTCGGATCGGGATGTTCTGCAGATTAGGATCGCTGGAACTGAGCCGTCCGGTGGCCGCTACGGTCTGATGAAACGTAGCGTGGATGCGGCCGGTCTGATCATTCACCAGCACCGGAAGAGAGTCGAGGTAAGTGCCCTTGAGCTTCATCAAATGGCGGCGTTCCATGATCTTCGCAGGTAGCGGATGCTGATGAGCCAGTTCCTCCAGAACTTCCTGATCCGTACTGGCTCCTGTTTGTGTTTTTCGGATCACAGGCAGCTTGAGATCCGTAAACAGGACTATCGAAAGTTGCTTCGGCGAATCGATGTTGAATGTCCGGCCTGCCATGGCGTAGATCTCAGCCGTCAAGCGGTCGATTTCAATAGCCGCCAGATCGCTTTGACGTTTGAGTTCCGGAACGTCGACACTGATGCCGGCAAATTCCATCTTCGCGAGAACTCGAATAAGAGGCGATTCGAGTGCATCATGCAGAGATGCCAGGCCATCTTCCTGCAATCCCTCCTGGAGACCTTTTGCGACCGCGGTCAACAGTCGAAGCTGACGTTCACAGCGGTTCGCTGATTCCTGAAACGGATCGGCGGGTGCCACTGCGACATCGTCTTCATCGCCAAACATCGTCTTCTGACGGCCTTTGCGAGAATCTGCAATGGCCGCCTTCTTCACTGATTCCGTAGCATGACGATCAACGATTTCCGCGAGCTCATGATTCCTCGCGCCAGCATCCAGAAGATAGTCGGCAATGGAAGCATCAAACAGTCGAACGGGAAGTGGCAATCCAGCGGACAGCAGAATATGACACAGCGGCTTCGCGCTGGAAATGATTATTCGGCCGGTGAATGCTGAAATCCATTTCAGCAGAACTTCAGAGGCGTCTGCGGATTGCGTGCCGGACAAATTCACAAGAATGGTGCGTGTCCCGTTGGAAACGCCAACGCCCGTGAGCCGTCTCTGACGCACGCCATTGCCGGACGTCATGAGTTCGACGAAGACGCTGCTGAGTAATTCGAATGATTGCAGTTCGTTCGACAACGATGCCGGGGTATTGACGGTGATCGTATCATTCGACTCCGCCGACTCCGCCGACTCCGCTGTCATCCCAGCAGCACCAACAGCAGCCACGACACGGGGCTCACCACCCGGCGATTGTTCTTCAGACAGCAGCAGCGATTTCTGGCGCGTACTCTTTTTGTCAGAACCGTCAGCGGATTTACTATCAGCGGATTTACTATCAGCCGCTTGTGATCGTTTGTTGCCGGATTGAGCGGCCGCACTGTTCGCCGCATCGTCTGGTGCCAGTACCAGCTTTTCTCGCATCTCCGTCGCATAACGGCGAAAGCCCAGCACACTGAAGAGATCGTAGAGAGCTTGGAAATCGGGATCGCAGATGGTTGCTGCTTCGAAGTCCACAGCGATCGGCAGGTCGGTGCGCAGACGAACGAGTTCTCGGCTGAGTCGAGCCTGATCCGCATACGTCACCAGATTTTCAGCCAGCTTCTTTCCGGGCGCTTTGTCTGCATTCGCGAGGACATTATCCAGAGTTCCGAATTGCTCAATCAAGGTTCGCGCCGTTTTGGGCCCGACTTTGGGAACGCCCGGGACGTTATCGACTGCATCTCCAACCAAAGACTGGAAGTCGACGACCTGATCCGGTCGCACGCCCCAGTCCTCCATCAGGCCGGCTTCGTCCAGAAAGGTATTCTTCCGGCAGTTGAGCATGCGAACCTGAGGGCTCAGCAGTTGCCTCGCATCTTTGTCGGAGGAAACGATGACGACATCAAGGTCTTTGGCGGTCGCCTGAGCCGTCACGGTGGCGATCACGTCGTCCGCTTCCCAGCCCGCCATTTCCAGAACCGGGATGCGAAAACCCTCCAAAAGCTGCTTGATCAGAGGAATCTGCGGCCTGAGATCTTCAGGCATCTCCGCCCGATTCGCCTTGTATTTGTCGTAAATTTCATCTCTTTTGCCAGGCCCTGGGGTATCGAACGCGCAGACGAGGTACTTCGGTTTGCGGTCGCGGATGGCGAACATGTCCCGGGTAAAGCCGAAAACGGCGTTTGTGGGCTGTCCCTGAGTCCCGGTCATCGGAGGAATAGCATGGAAGACCTGAAACATCAGAGAAAATGTGTCGATGATATAGATGCAGTCGCGGCTCATGAGGAAAACTTGCCGATAACTTCTTGTTCGTGGGGAATAGGCCGGGCGAAGCTTACTGAATCCTGCTCACCGAGTAACGTGGTTCCGAGCTTGTGATCTCAACGGTGACTGTTTCCCCGTCGATGACAAAATGCGGGAACTCAGCAATTTGCATTTCTCCCCGCGTTTGGTACATTCACGGGCAATTGAGTTCTCAGACTGTTCAAATATTCAGGTGTCCAGAGGAGGGTTTTTGTGGTTAAGTTGCGTTTGCGTGATAATGAAAGTGTCAACGAAGCAGTGCGTCGGTTCCGTAAGTTGGTTGAACATGCCGGCGTGAAGAAGGAAATGCGCAAACGAGAATTCTACGAAAAGCCAAGTGACATTCGTCGCCGTGATCGTCGCCGTGCAGAAATGCGAGCACGCCGCGCCAATCAGCCACCAGAGCTCGAAGGGTCATAGTTCAGGCTCGGTGTCTATGCTAAAAATATCCAGAGGGCGAGCCTGATTCGGCATCGCCCTCTTTTGTTGATGTTCACGTGTTATCTTCCTCTCTTGCTGCAGACTTCATCTCGTTTTGCAGCATCATTCCCGGGCTTCGGACTGGTCGGTCGAATCAGTATCGGAACCCCGCCCACGTTTGGGGCTTTTCGCGATGCATCGTGTAGTCATTGGTGAACCATATAAGTTTATTCCGCCTTATCGCGGCCATTGGTTCTCATGGATGTTCCGGCTGTGGCTGCGTCCGTATCTCCGGAAATCATACGGCATCGTGCAGTGTACCTATGAAGGTCTGGATCACGTTCGCGATAGCCTGAAAGCCGGCCACGGGATTCTGTTGTGTCCGAATCATGCGCGCGATTCAGATCCCATGATTATCGGGATGTTGTGTCGCAAGATTCCCAGCCATGTTTATTCGATGGCGAGCTGGCATATCTTTAAACAGAGTCAGTTGGAGTCGTTCGTTGTTCGTCGTCTTGGCGGATTTAGTATCTATCGAGAAGGACTTGATCGTCAGTCGCTCGATACTGCAGTGCAGATCGTATCGAACGCCGAACGACCGCTGGTGATTTTTCCTGAGGGCGTGGTTTCACGTTCCAACGATCGTCTGAATTCTCTGATGGATGGCGTGTCATTCATTGCTCGAGTCGCAGCAAAGAAGCGTGCGGAGATCGATCCTGGTAAGAAAGTCGTGATTCATCCCGTGGGTATGCGTTATCGCCTCACGTGTGACCTGATGGAATGTGTCGGGCCAGCCTTGAAGATGCTCGAAGAAAGAACGTTCTGGAAAAGTCACGAGCATTTGCCGGTTTTGAAGCGAATTCGTAACCTTGCGAACGCTCACCTGGCAACACGAGAAATTGAAATCCTGGGTGACACCCGCAGTGGCCCGTTTCGTCCTCGAATTGACAATCTGATAAACGGTATTCTGCAGCCGGCGGAGCGACAATGGCTCGGAAAAACTCGCACAGGAGACGTGGTTGCTCGAGTCAAGGACATTAGATCAGCCATCGTGCCGGAATTGCTGCGGGGCCATCTTTCGGAGGATGAACAACGCCTGCGATGGCGGCAACTGACAGATTGCTATTACGCTCAGACGCTGTCCATGTACCCCATTGATTATCTCGATGAAGGTGCCCGAGGCCCCGTGACTCCTGAGCGTATTGCGGAAACCGTGCATCGTCTTGAAGAAGACCTGACTGACAAGGTAACGCACCATGAATGCTGGCGAGTTGACTTCAGAATTGGCCCGGCCATTGAAGTTGATACCGGTCGAAAGTCTCGTGGGCCGGATCCGCTGATGCAGACGCTTCGTTCTGAAATGCTGCGGTTGTTAAGTGTCGACGACTGGTGGCCGCCGGAACCGGTTGTTAACCTGGCCGAATAGCTCGTTATTGAAACCTCTGTCAAAGACCTCTTCACATCGTGACGCAGGATGATCACAAATTGGACGGTCTCTACGCGGGTATCAGTGCCACAGTCATGGGGTTGGGACGATTTGGAGGCGGCGTCGCTGCGGCGCGGTTTCTTGCTGAACAGGGATCAATCGTTACGGTCACGGATCTTAGACCGGCTGAAGAGTTGGAAGATTCCATCGCAGCGTTGTCGGATGTTTGCATTCATCGCTGGGCTCTTGGTGAACATCCGGTGGATGTCTTTCAGGGCTGTCAGCTGCTGGTTGTCAATCCCGCAGTCCGGCCTGATAACCCCCTCGTGAACGAAGCCATCCTGCGTGGCGCGGATGTCACGACGGAGATCGAACTTTTTCTCCGCCACAACCCCGCGCCGGTGATTGCTGTTACCGGAAGCAATGGCAAGTCGACGACCACAGCCTTGATTCATCATCTGCTCAAGGGAGCACCGACAGACGAAGAACCCAACTCCGGCTTTCGAAAGATCTGGCTGGGCGGAAATATCGGGATCAGTCTGCTTGATCAGCTCTCGCAGATGACTAACGACGACATTGTGGTCCTCGAACTGAGCAGTTTTCAGCTCGAAACTCTTCGGCGAAAACGCTTTCGGCCTCAGATTGCCGTGCTGACAAATTTCTCTCCCAATCATCTGGACTGGCACGGGACAGTCGCAGCCTATCGCACAGCCAAGCAGGCGATCTTCGATTTTCAGACGACTGACGATGTCGCCATCGATCCTGGCGACGATGATCATGCAGGAGACGGAGCAGAGCCGATCGTCTGGAAGACTCGCGGGCGGCGAATGCCGTTTGGACTGGTTGATCAAGGGGAAGATGGAGTCTTCTTTGATGATGGCAATCTGATTCTGCGTGCGGCTCGCGGCACTTTTGAAGACTGTGTGCGTTTAACAATTCCGACCCAGCTTCCCGGCGCGCATAATGCACTCAATGTCGCGGCAGCCGCTTGTGCGGCGTGGCAGGCCGGGGCCAATCCGGAATCTTTCTCGGCCACTCTCAAAACGTTTCAACCATTGCCACATCGTTTGCAATTGGTCGCTGAACACGCCGGTCGGCAGTTCTGGAACGATTCGATCGCGACAACACCCGAGTCCGCGATCATGGCACTTCGAGTCTTCTCGGGGCGTGCCGTTTTGCTGGCCGGAGGATACGACAAAGGTCAGGATCTGCGTGAATTTGCCAACGAAATCAAGGCCCGTGCTAAAGCTGTGGTACTGATGGGAAAGACGGCCGAATCCCTGAAAACGCTGCTGGTCTCAGGTGATCAGTCGGCGACACTTCCGTCGATTGTCGCGGGAGACTTTGCCGAAGCATTTGCTCGTGCAGTTGCACTCAGCGATCGAGGCGATATCGTGCTGCTTTCACCCGGGTGTGCAAGTTACGGGTGGTTTCGAGATTATCGAGAACGAGGCGAAATGTTTTGTAAGTTCGCCAGGGAATGGAGACCTGTGGAATGATGCTCAGGATGAACAGGCGTTCGTGGCGGCCATTGTCATGTCATCGTAATTGTTTTGCGATGATGTCGCTGGTGGTATGGCTGGCTTCGCTGGCTTTATTGACCGGCTGTGAAGAAGGTCCAGCGGAGGATAAAACGGCCGAGCATGCTCGTCGAGCTGCTCAGGAAGATTCGACCACGTTGAAGATGAGTCCTGATGAGCTGCGCAAGAAGCTCAAGACGAACGAGATGGCTACGTTTCTCGTGTCAGGCAACGATATTGTTGAGGTGAATCTGTTTCGCTCGGGTGTACGATCGATCGAGCCGCTGAAAGGCTTACCTTTGCGCGGGATCGATCTGGGACTGACTTCGGTGTCTGACCTGGCGCCATTGGCAGGGATGAAGCTGGAGACATTGATTCTGGAGAATGTTCCGGTAAGTGATATCAGTGTTCTGAAAGGCATGCCGCTGAGAGTGCTCAAGATGCAGAAGACCAAAGTCACAGACTTCTCAGCTCTGCAGGGGATGCCTTTGGAGCAGCTCAATCTTCTCAATCTGCCGTTCAGTGATTTGTCACTGTTAAAAGGCATGCCGCTGAATACTCTGTGGCTGACAGCAACTCAGGTCACAGATCTCAGCGATCTTCCCGTGGGCCGACTGGTGAGTCTCGACATCGAACGCACGGCGGTCAGTAATCTGTATCCGCTCACAACGGTGTCCTCTTTGCGCAGGTTAAACATCGCAGAGACGCAGGTTACAGATGTGACTCCGCTTCGAGGTCTGGGATTGGAACGGATCGTTCTGACGCCGGAGCGAATCCGAACCGGCATGGAGCATCTGCGAGCCATGAAGAGCCTGGTCCTGATTCAGACTTCGATCGAAGAAGAAATGTCGGCGGAAGACTTCTGGAAACGCTATGACCTCGGCGTCTGGAAATCGACAGACGTGACACCGGAGAGTGAAAGTAAGTAGCCTCCGTGGGCGTTGGTCTATCATTGGTCGTGATGGCGTGCGAAATTTCAGGGCGGTGTGAAATCACCACAACGCCTCGGACACACTTCAACGCCCCGCACGCACTCTGGAAAACTCAAGCATCGGAGCATCTCATGCCGCACGGGATTCGGTTCCTGGTTGTACTCAGCGTTGCGATTTGCTCCTCCTGCTTCGCTCAGACAACAAACGCTCAGACCCCGGTCGCGGAACCGCAATCGACCGAGAGCTACATTCGTCTGCACTACACCAAGCACGAATACATAGTTCCAATGCGGGATGGCGTAAAGCTGATGACGGCTGTGTTCGTGCCAAAGGAGACGGGCAAGACTTATCCGATCCTGATGAAGCGTACGCCTTACAACGTGGCACCGTATGGAGAAGAAAAATATCCCTCAAGATTAGGGCCAAGTGAACATTTCGTGCGGGCGGGCTACATCTTCGTGAATCAGGATGTGCGAGGACGATTTGCGTCGGAGGGCCAATTCGTGCAGGTCACGCCTCACATCGCCAACAAGACGAAGCCGACCGATGTTGATGAGAGTTCGGACACGTTCGATACGATCGAATGGCTGTTAAAGAACGTGCCGAACCATAATGGTCGCGTAGGAATGTATGGCATCTCGTATCCCGGCTTCTACGCGGCCGCCGGTATGATCGACGCTCATCCTGCGTTGAAAGCGGTCTCTCCTCAGGCTCCCGTGGGGGATTGGTACTTCGACGACTTTCTGCACCACGGCGCCTTCTTTATGGCTCATGCTTTCAAATGGCTGAGCGGCAATGCTACCGAGCGGCCGACCCCCACGATGGAGCCTGCGAAAGCTTATGTCTACCCCATGACTGACGGCTACAAAATGTTCCTCGAAGCCGGGTCCGTCGAGAATATCGACAAGCTCTACCTCAAAGGCGCGATTCCGTTCTGGGAAGACATGATGCAGCATCCGAATCGTGATGAGTTCTGGCAGAAGCGTGCCATCATACCGCATCTGAAGAACGTCGCACCCGCGGTAATGACTGTGACCGGCTGGTACGATGCCGAAGATCTCTACGGTTCATTCAAGACATATCAGTCGGTCGAGAAGTTGAACCCGAATGTGAACAGCGTGCTTGTCGTTGGACCGTGGCACCATGGCGGCTGGGCGTCCGTCGATGGTGATAAGCTCGGGAATGTTTCTTTCGGTTCAAAGACCGGAGCGTTTTATCGAGCTGAGATTGAGTTGCCGTTCTTTGAAAAGTATCTCAAGGATGCTGACCATCCAGCCCCAGCCGAAGCGACGGTCTTTGAGACCGGTTCCAATACCTGGAGAACCTTCGATGCGTGGCCGCCAAAAACCGTTGAATCGCAAACTCTCTATTTGAAACCTCATGGCAAACTGGATTTTCAGAAGCCCGAAGGAAAAGACGCTGAGTCTTTTGACGAGTTCGTCAGTGACCCCAACAAACCGGTCCCGTACACTGAAACCGTAACTCCACGCATGACGATTGAGTACATGGTGGATGATCAGCGGTTTGCATCTCGACGTCCCGATGTACTGACATATCAGACGGAACCGTTTGCCGAGGAGACGGTCATTGCCGGTCCGATTCAAACTGATCTTTGGGTCTCCACAACGGGCTCTGATGCAGATTGGATTGTCAAGCTGATTGATGTCCGCCCGGACGGGCCAGACACCATGCCTCTTGCCGGATATCAGATGTTGCTGCGGAGTGAGGTGATTCGAGGTCGCTTCCGGAATGACTATGCGAAGCCCGAAGCCTTTGTTCCCGGCGAGCCGACTCGCGTGCGCCTGGAATTGCTGGATGTGCTGCATCGCTTTCAGAAAGGTCATCGCCTGATGGTGCAGATTCAGAGTACGTGGTTTCCGCTGGTCGATCGAAATCCTCAGACCTTTGTGCCTAACATCTACTTTGCAAAGCCAGAAGATTTCCAAAAGGCCACGCATCGAGTCTTCCGCTCATCACATCACTCGACGAGCCTGAATATTGGCGTCCTGCCGCTCCCCAAAACTCTCGGCCCTTGATTTAGCGGAGCAGTTCTATTCTTCGAGGCGTTTTCGAACGCGCTCGTTACCGAAACCCCGACCTTTCGGCCGAAGGAACCTCGGAACCTCGCCCGCCCATAAAACAAGGCTTCGGAAACCCCGAAACCCTCAACAAATCGCCATCTGAATGGGGCCGCT
>CAMAXD010000138.1 GCA_945861975.1 Candidatus Kuenenia stuttgartensis
TCACTGTTCGGCCAGCGAGCAAAGCACTCACCAGCAGCGACAGCATCAACGCCCACAGTGTGTCACCGGCGTACTCACCAACGAACTTCGGCAAGACCGCTTGATATCGACGCGATGCAAGGCCAACAAACACGACCGCGACTGCGCTAAGAAAGAAAATGATTCGAGTCCAGATCACTCGTCACCGACTCCTGCTCACTGGCCGCCAAAATCTTCCCGACAATACTTTCAAACCCTGGCAGCTCTCATTGTCTGATCGCCGCTCGGTATTTTCTACTGTCTGCACTTTGGCCTGATGCACTCAAGGAGCAAATCTACTTCGAGTTCTGCAGTTTCTGTGGTACCGTCAGGTCTGCTGACTTTGAATCGGAAGTCCAGCTCAGCTTAAGCGGAGTTGTTTGAGCGCTGATGTACTCTTTGGGTAACGTGATCGACGGACCAACCGATTCCAGAGTAAAGACGTAATCACCGGGCTCCAGCCAGAGTGGTCCGGCCGCCCCGTTTTGATAGAGAATAAATTTTCCTTCGACATCCGTTAGTCCGAAACCAATCGGCTGAAAACTTCCGGCCGAGTTTCGATGGACGGTGATATTGATATCGCTGGTCACTCCATCGGCAAATGACAATGTACCAGGCGTGCCACCTGCGGCTGGAGAGGGCGCATCACCGCATCCGCTCAACAACGAGACGGTGAACAGAACGACGGCAAGGATGCTGTTGAATTGTCGCATGATCAGTTTCTGGTTTGCACTTCGCCGGAGTGCATTGAAGTTATGTTGTGGCAGCCGACTTTGTGATCAAACCCAGCCAGTTTCGCACAGGAGCGATACGGCTCAGAACCAGCCACTCCAGCAGCAGCACGATCAGCAAAGACGCCGCGAAGAGTGGCAGACAGATGCCGATCAACACGATGATGGAAATTAGTCCCCACGACACGCGAGGGCTTAACGCTGGTTTCGGTGCGCCGAGAACTCCCTGATCACGACGCTTCCACCACAAGATCACACCGCTGACAGACAGCAGGACCAGGCCCAGAGTCGTCAGAACTCCCAGGACCTGATTCGGCCAGCCAAACAACGCGCCTTCATGAGCCGCAATGCCGACGCCGACAGCGCGATCCACCCAGTGTCGATCTTTGAAGTCTTCTCGACTGAGAATACTGCCGGTCTTTGGATCCAGCTCTACGGTAACGCGACGCGGCCGATTCGGAGTATTCGATTTCGCACTCCATGTTTTCGATCGTCCACTGGGTGCAGCGATGATGACAGGTGCATCCAGCTTCAAGGGCACAACTTTGGCGACCATGATATCGATGGCCGAGTAATCCACCGGCGTTGCTGGTGGCTTAGCTCCTTTTGAACCTGCTGAACTTCCCTTACTGCCGCCATGGTCACCATGTTCGCCACCGCCGGATTTCTCTGATCGACCACGCCCAGCGTTGTTGCTGTTGGACCAATCCTGTTGTACGACCGCGGTGCCGGTGACCTGACGAACCTGCTTGAAATAGTCGCCCCAGAATTTGGCCCACGGCAATCCGGTCAGCAGCAGAAAAATGGCGCAAAAGGAGATCCACATGCCGACGACACTATGAATATCTCGCCAGAACATGCGTGATCCGCCGAACAAACGCGGATACAGAACGCCTCCCAGGCCTTTCATGTTTCGTGGCCACCATAGGAAGAGTCCGGTGATCAAAAGAACGATGGTCCAACAGGCTGCCAGCTCAACAAGATTCGACCCACGATCTCCCATCAACAATTCTCCATGCAGCCGAAAGATCCATCGCATGAAACGTTCGTTCTCATTGACCGTATGCAGAACCTGCAATGTTTCTGGATGAACGTAGGCTCGAATCGAGGCGTCATTATGCTTCACGACGACGCGAGCCGATGACGTGGATGACTCCGGCAACTCATAACTGCTGAATGTTGATCCCGGCAGTGATGCAATCGCAGCGGCGATTTGTTCTGACGCAGGCTTAGCGGGACTGGACAACTGCAGATTGTCGTAGTGTCGATTGTTCCAGGCTTCGATCTGTGGCTTGAACAGATAAATCAAGCCACTGATCGAAAGCACAATCACGAACGGAATACAGAGCAATCCGGCATAGAAGTGCCAGCGCCAGACAGCTCGATAATCGGGCCATGATTTTTCGGACATGCGACACCTGACTGAGTCGGCTGTTGAGAGGCTGGAAGTGGTGAAAAGTCCGTCAAACCACCGGGGTGAACCCGGTGGCGGAAGGGAGTGTTGGCAACTGCTGTGCGAACTAAAACTCGCCCAGGACTTCGCCGCCGTTGCGGCTGTGCATACCGCGGTGCAGCATGGCGTCGATGTTGTCGCTGAGGAATCTCACAGAACCATCGCCGAGCAGAACCTGAGCACCGCCGGTATGAAAACTGCGAGGTCCGAAGAAGCCGGTGAAGTGCACCACAACATCCGGGATCCTGCTGTTTGGCGTGTTGTAGCCGTTAGTCAAAGTGCTGACGGCGCCGGAATGAGCCCATGACACACCGCGACCACGCAGAGCCGCGCTCGCAGCTCCACGCCAGCTGGTCTTTAGAGGCCAGACTGTGGAGAGATCTGGATTGATGATAACACCGGCTGGTCCATTGACCCATCCGCCACCTGAACCTGCCAGACCCTGCACAGCCTGAAGATTGGCACTGACTCCGGACGAGCCGTTCATCGTGGCCTGGTAGTTAAACTTCGGCAAAGTACCGGCTGCCAGAGTAAAGTCGGCCCCTACGCTGCGAATGGCTTCACTCATCACAACAGTGTTCGAAGTTCCGTCAGTGATATCTCGAATCTTGGCATTCGAGTTTTCGTAAACAATGCCGTCAGTCGGCCACCGAAGGTCATAGTTGGCATTCATGCCGCTGCCGTAGCTGATCATGTAATTGAGGCCTGCATAAATAGCTCCGCCGGCACCAGTGTTTTGAGTCGGAGCCGGATCGCTGGGGCAAAGCATGATTTGAAGTGGTGTCGCAAACGCGGCCGCAAACTGAGGATTCGGAACCAAGGCACTGAAGGGGCCACTAAATCCATACTGCGTGAAATCCAGCAGGTTTTGAAGGTTGGCCTGTTCCATATACGGCAGCAGGCGAGCTTGCGGTGAAAATCCCTGAGTGTTCGGGAGATAGTTCTGAGCATTTGTCATCGGGAAGACACCAAACGTGCCTTCGTAGTTGTGCAGCGCGAGGCCGAACTGTTTCAGATTGTTTTTGCATTGAGTTCGGCGAGCCGCTTCGCGGGCCTGTTGAACAGCCGGCAGCAGCAGCGCGATAAGAATGGCGATAATGGCAATGACAACGAGTAACTCAATCAGCGTAAAACCGCGAGATTGAATGCGGGAACGAGTGATCATACTGGGAACGCTCCAAAGCGAAATTGAATGAGTCTGAGGATCGCCGTGTGCTGATCTGCTCTCCGTCGGTTCTGCAGCCCCGGTTCGCACGCTCAACACAATCCAGACGGAACACGCTTGTGGAGAGCGAACCGAAAGTTTTGGTTGAGCGCGCGAACGCGGGCTGAAAAAACGCGGAAACTGAAGCCAAATGCACGCATAATGCGCGCTGCGCACGGACGACGACCTTCACCAGTGACTCAATACAGAAAGAGCGCGTGGTGAAGACCACAAAGAGGCGGCTGGAGGGCTCAGACAATCTTTGGAGGAGGGAGCGGCGGTCGAAGAGTTGTTGGGCTCAACCGTTCTGAAATTTCGTGCACGATTTCTGTGATCTCGACAGAGTTCGTGACCGGAACAACTCGAGCAGGAACAATCGTGGCCGGAAAGCACATGGAGGACGAAGGCTGTCCCTGACATTCTGAAGCGTAAACTGTCAAAACCCACTTCGAAGTTTTGGTGCGGGCAGTTACTTTCGGAATTTGAGGCGTTGTTGTCTGTTGCTCATTGCGGGCCGCTGTGATTGACTCATCGCACTTTGCCCTGGAGCCATTTTCTTTCGTCTTTGAGCACAGAACACACGGCTTCTTTACGGTTGCTGTTTCCTTTTCTGCAGCAGCCATCACATAGTCCGGCAGGCTGACTCCGTTAGCCTTCGCCCAGGCAACTTTTTGTGAGTTCGTAAAGCAGCAGCATTTCTTCCAGCATTGTTCCGCCGAGCGACATCCACAAGGACGGTTCTGGCATGGGAATGGTTGAGACAAGTCTTTCTCAACGCCATCGGTCGACCGCAGCCTAACCGGCATTGGCAGGAGCACCGCACACAACACGAACGCGACCGACAGGCAGCTCAGCCAGCGGTATATCGGGTTCGATAATTTGCGGTACGGAGTACTCATCAAAGCTTTATGGGGTTAAACCCATGGTCTGATAGTCACAGCCGGCTCGCTCTCCACGCCTCACATACTAGCTCTCCCGGGCTCCAGGATTGGATCTGGACTGACGTTCAAACGTTAATTCTCAGTCCCAGGAGCGGTCGTTGAGGAAATGGTTCTCTATAAGCTGTTGAAATTACGTGCTGTTATGACTACGAACCCTTACAACTCTCGCACCTGGAACATCGCGAGCAGGGTTTTTGAGAGGTCTTTATGCAGGTTGTTGAGACACGGCAGTTGTGCCGCAGCTATGGTTCGCGTCGAGGCATTACGGACATCAATCTGACGATCTCACCCGGTGAGATTTTCGGATTTTTGGGGCCAAATGGAGCCGGGAAGTCGACGACGATTCGAGTTCTGATGGGGCTTTTAAGAGCCGGTTCCGGAGTTGCGCAAATCTTCGGGCGCGATTGCTGGAGTGAAGGCACAGAGATTCGCCGTGAAGTCGGTTACGTCGCGGGTGATGTTCGATTGTATCCCTGGCTGACGACTCGCCGAGCCCTCGCGATGCTTTCCAGAATTCATGGTCGCAGCCTGAATCAGAAAGGCTTTGAACTGGCAGAAAGATTTCGCCTGGAGCCTGAGCTACCAGTGCGAAAAATGTCCCGAGGCAATCGTCAAAAGGTGGCTCTCGTTCTGGCACTGGCGCATGAGCCGAAGCTGGTGATTCTGGATGAGCCAACATCCGGACTCGATCCGCTGATGCAGGATACGTTGATGAGCTGTCTGCGGGAGATGGCGGTGAGCGGAAGAACAGTGATGTTTTCCAGCCATACGCTGAGTGAAGTGGAATCTCTGTGCGATCGGATCGCCATCGTTCGCAACGGGCGAATTGTGGAAGACTCCACGGTGAGTCGGCTGAAGGCTCAGGCTCCTCGACAGATCGTGGTAACACTTCACGACGGGCAGGATCATCGAAACCTGAAATGGCCCGAAAGCGTTGTCGTGAAGAGCGTTCCGAACTCATCGTCTCAGCAAATCATTGCCGAGAGCACTTCGGGGCTCGGAGTGAATCGTGAGCAGATCTGCATGCTGGAACTTGTCGGTTCGTCGGTCTCCTTTATGTCATGGGCAGCTGCTCAGGGATTTGCTGACATTATGATTGGGCCACCCTCACTGGATGTCCTGTTTCGCAAGTACTACGAGACTTCAACGGAGGCAGCGTAATGTTGGGGCTTCTGCAAAAAATCTGGATGGAAGTTCGCTGGCCGGTTCTGTGGCTGAGTCTTGGGCTCTGTGCCATCATGGGCCTGCTGACAGCGTTGCTTCCCAAGGTGCTGGGCAACATTCATCAGATGTTTGATAAGATGCCCATGGTCAAACCTCTGCTCACGGCATTGCTGGGAGTTGATCCCGGTGATCAGGTTTCGGCGCAGCTTTCTCAGGCCTTCCTGTGGGTGCATCCCACGGTGTTAACGCTGTTGTGGGCGCATGAGGTGATGTACTGTTCGCGCATGCCGGCTGGTGAAGTTGATCGAGGTACTGCCGACTTTCTGTTGTGTCTGCCTGTTTCGCGATGGAGCGTGTTCTGTTCAGAAACGATTGGCTGGCTGGTTAGCGGGCTGATGATTCTATCGCTGGGATATGTCGGCCATCTGGTGGCATCACAGTTTGTGCAGCCAGGCATGCGACTTTCGATGTTGCATACATTGATGGTGATGGCGAATCTGGTCGCCGTGTATCTGGCCGTCGGGAGTTTTGCGTTTCTGATTTCTGCGTTCAGCGATCGGCGAGGGCGAGCAATTGGAGTAGTCTTTACTGTGTTGCTCGCTTCGTTTCTGTTGAACTTCCTCGCGCAGTTTCAGGATTGGGCGAAATCGATTTCGCCTTGGCTGTCTGTGATGGAATACTATCGCCCGGCGATCATTATTCAGACCGGAGTGTTTCCGTGGGGCGACGTCGGCGTACTTTTGGCGTCATCGGCTGTACTGTGGCTGGCGTCCGGTATGGTGTTCCGGACACGAAGCATCTGCACGGTCTAAGTTGCCGCGGAAAACCGGGACTGGCTAGTCGGAGCCCGTGCGAAATGCGAGCAGTTGTATGAGAGTCGCCGGATTCGTGAGCATTCGGTACGTCTCCGTGGAAGGCACCGAATTCTCATGAATCCGGGGCTACAAAGAAACATCTCACTCCGGCCCGCATGCGGTCACGTCCAGAGTAACACTCCGCGACTACTTCGCAGGGAATCGCCAGCCGTCAGGAATCCTGGCCCCTTTGCGGACCACAACGATTCCGTCGCGCACCACGACCTCGCCACAGTCACATTCCGGTCCCGGCGCTTCACTGGCGACGATTCTGACGTTGCGGCCGATGCAGACGTTCTTGTCGAGCATTGCGCCGTCGATAAAGGCTCCGTCTCCAATGCCCCAAACCGTTGTGGCGTCGCCGAGCGCGTAAAGCTGGTCGTCGGTGGTCGGATAGAAGTCCGCACCCATGACCACAGTGTTCTTCAGAGTCACATTCTTGCCGATGTGAGTTCTCATTCCGACAACGCATTTTTCGATAATCGTCGACGTTCCGATGAAGCAACCGTCCGCAATCAGGCTATCGCGAACAGTGCAGGAACCCATGCGTGTCGATGGTAGAAATCGCGGGCGAGTAAAAATGGGGGCTCGGCGATCGGCGAACTGGAACGGAGGATTCGTATCGGTCAGAGCAAGGTTTGCATCGTAGAAGGCTTTGATCGTTCCGATGTCTTCCCAATAGCCATCGAACAGATGCGTCTGCACGTGATGATTTTTGATCGCCAGCGGAAAGATATCTTTGCCGAAATCTTCGTGATCCGTTGATTCCAGAAGATCAACCAGCAGATCGCGATTCCACAGATAGATGCCCATGCTGGCCAGATATTCGCGACCATTGGATTCGATGCCCATCTTGTCGATCCACTCGGCCGGTGTTCGAACTTTAGCGAGTGAAGCATCGTCTTTTGGCTTTTCGACGAATCCCGTGACTTTGCCAGTGCCGTCAAGCTGCATGATCCCAAAGCCGCGGGCTGCGTCCGCATGAACCGGAACCGTGGAGATCGTCACGTCGGCGTTGGCGTTCACGTGAGTCGCCAGCATCTCCTTGAAGTTCATACGATACAGTTGGTCGCCGGACAGAATCAGGACATACTTGATCCCGTATTCTTTGAGGAAGCGAACCTGTTTTCGTACCGCGTCGGCAGTTCCCTGATACCAGTTTGAACCGTCAAGAGTCTGCTGAGCCGCCAGGATTTCGACGAAGCCGTTGTGGAAGAGGTCAAAGTTGTAAGTCTGGCGAATATGTCGGTGAAGACTGACGGAGTTGAACTGCGTCAGAACATACATCCGATTGATGTCGCTGTTGATGCAGTTGGAAATTGGGACGTCGATCAGTCGGTACTTGCCTCCGAGTGGCACGGCGGGCTTCGAACGATACTCCGTTAACGGCAGCAATCGAGTTCCCTTGCCTCCCCCGAGAATCAGGCAGACGACATGACGCATAAACTCATCCCTGTTGGCAATTAGCGACTTGCAGCGGCAACTTCACACTGTGCCGCAGCTTACCGAATTCCTTCAATTCAGGAAGCGCCGGCAGCTCAGCATCTCGCCCCTGAGAGGCAATTTCGCAACACAACAAGTGAACATTCGCAAACTGTGCTAACCCGCGCAAGGTTTGTTCCATTCAGCACAGTTTTGATGCAATCAGCGCTTCACAACGCACTCATCATGATTCAACAACGCTTGTGCAAGGACTGTGGCAGCGGCGATTTTGGCGACACTGATGGATGCATCTGGCGGCTTCTGACCGATCCTGATCAATTGGTCGGCCTCTGTCGGATTCGCTTCAAAATGCTTAAGCTGTTCCTCGTAGAGTCGGACCAGAATCTCCTGCTCTTTGGCGTCAGGATGACGACTGAGGCAGCGAAGACTCGCCCGATCAACCATTTGAGCCGGATCACCGTTGGCGTCGCGATGAAGCGATTCACCAAGGACGCGAGCTGCTTCGACATACTGAATTCCGTTCAACAGAATCAAAGCTTGCAGCGGAGAATCCGTGCGTTCCCGTTTCGCCGCACAGACAGCTCGTCGAGGCGCGTCAAAGGCGACCATGGCCGGAGGCGGCCCGGTACGACGCCAATTTGTGTAAAGACTTCTACGATAAACGCCGTCCCCGCCACTCGCGGCCGCAGGTTTGAAGGATTCTGTCATCTCATAAGGATTCACCGGCTCGCCGCCGATGGCGGGGTTAAGAAGTCCGGCGGCCGCCAGGGCATTGTCGCGAATCATCTCCGCTGACAATCGAAAACGGGGTCCTCGAGCCAGCCACTCATTGTCGGGATCGTCAGTCATCGTCTGATTGTCGGCAATGCTGTTCTGCTGGTAGATGTCCGTCAGCACAATCGATCGAACCAACTGCTTCATATTCCAGCCACTGCTGATCAACTGCACGGCGAGAGCATCCAGTACTTCCGGGTAAAAAGGTCGAGCGCCCTGGCTGCCGAAGTCTTCGGATGTTCGCACCAGCCCTCTTCCAAAAATGCTCTGCCAGACCCGATTGACGGTGACTCGAGCAGTCAACGGATGTTGAGGATCAGTCAACCATTGAGCCAATCCCAGTCGATTCTCAGGAGCGTGTTCGGGAAATGGTGACAGCGATACGGGAGTGCCAGCCGTCACTTCCTCTCGACGCTGAGCATACTCGCCGCGAAACAACACATAGGCCTTCTTCGGTTCCGGTAACTCACGCATCACCATGATTTCTTTCAGGCCGTCATTGAACTTCGCAAGCTCACTGCGAGCCGTCTGCAATGCCGTCTGATGCGCGGTCCATTCCGGATCCTGTGCCAGCAGGAAGTACTCAAACAGTTGATTGCGAAGAGGTTCCGTGAGCGGATCTGCAGACGCCTGCAACTGTTGTTTTGCGGCGGCTACGTCAAACGTACTGAGTGCTTCGAGTGGGCTGAGGTTGCGGCTGAAGACTCGAAAATTGTCAATCATCCCGCCTTTGAAACCACGGTCACGGAATCGCTCGCCCAGAGCAATGTTATCGCCACCACCGCCGGTGATTTCACGTGACAACTGGTCTTTAATGATTACTGTGCTGACCGGCTGTCCGTTGACAAACATGGCAAGCCCCGCCGCGCGGCTGCTGCCATCGGAAGAGACCACAACGTGTGTCCATTCACCCGGAGTCAGAGGAGTCTCAGTTGCAATTGAAGCCGCATTGCCCGGCCAGAAGTGGATCAGCGACCACTTGAGTCGGCCATCTTCGATCAGCAATTCGTAGCCTCGACTTGCCGCGTCTGTCCACGCTCTTGATCGATGAAAAACAACGGCCCGTTCTTTAACATCCGGGGTCTTCATCCACAGCGAAACAGAAAACGGTTCTTCGCGTCGAAAGTTGCCAAGGGGCAGATCAACCGGATCATCACCCGTGAATTCAATTGCGTTTCCATGATATCCCGGCGTTAACTTATTCTCGCCTCGAATGTTTGCCGGACCTCCGCCTGCGATCGCACTGGCGAGCTTGTCACCATCCTGAGTTTCGAATTCATAACGAGCGAGTTCCGGGAGGATCATTTCCGTTGTCGAACGCTCCGGAGTCATAAGCCACGCCTCAAATGCGACTCGTCGAGATTCGCGAAACTCCGCAGACTTCGTTTCGATTTCAGCAACCGCAGTCTGCAGCTCATTCAAGCGATGCTTGCCGGCGCCATCAGTCATCGTTAACGCCGGTGTTGGCGGGGAGTTAGTAAAGTAGGAGTAAAGTCCCGCTTCGTCGACGTTCTGAAAAATTGAAAAGAGCTGGTAATACTCCTTCTGAGTAATTGGGTCATACTTGTGATCGTGACAACGAGCACATTCGAAAGTCAGCCCCAGGAATGTCGTGGCAAACGTCTGTACTCGATCACAGACATATTCGACTCGGTATTCTTCCTCCACGCTGCCACCTTCAGATTCCTGCTGATGCAGCCGATTGAATGCCGTGGCAAGGATCTGATCATCGCTGGCATTGGGCAACAGGTCACCCGCGATTTGCCAGGTAATAAACTGATCGAACGGCATGTTGTCGTTAAATGATTTGACAACCCAGTCCCGCCACGGCCACATCTCACGTTCCCGATCAACCTGAAAACCATAGCTGTCGGCGTAACGAGCGGTATCAAGCCAGTCGACTGTCATGCGTTCGCCATAATGAGGCGTCGAGAGCAGGCGTTCGATGAGCTTTTCAGTGGCCTCTGCGGATTGATCAGCGATAAATGACTCAACATCTTCGACCCGTGGCGGCAGCCCCGTCAGATCAAAGCTGAGTCGTCGAATCAAAGTCGACCGATCTGCCGAAGGCTGCAACTTCAGTCCTCGATCGGCCAGGCCTTTACGAACAAGCTCGTCAATCTTCCGAGCCGTTTCCTGCGGCGACGATTCGATCTTTACGGCCTGCTGATCAAGAGAAATAAACGACCAGTGTCCTTGGTATTCCGCGCCTTGTTCGATCCATTTCTTCAAAGTCGCCGCGTCCTGCTCGGTGAGCTTTCCGAGTTTGGCAGATGGCGGCGGCATTTGCAGGTCAGGATCGTCCGTCGTGATTCTTTTGAGCATTTCGCTTTCGGAAACATTGTCGAGGTTGATAGCGCCCTTGCTGACGGCGACCTCTCTGACATCCAGTCGCAGGTCCGCTTCACGTTTGGCGTTATCGGGCCCGTGACAAAAGAAACATTTGTCGGATAGGATCGGCCGAATATCGAGGTTGAAGGTCACACTGTCATCAGCAACAGCGTCTGATGCAACCACGCAAAGAGCCAAGATAAACACGATTCGTGACATGGGATGCCTCGAAGGCGAGAATTGAAGATCATGGGGAGGATCAGACGCACGATGCCATGCGTCTTCGTAGAGCCTGTTCGGAATACCTCCAATTTAGCCCACGGTCATCCTCAAAGCGAGTGCCGAGTTGCGGAGTCTCATGTGCGATTCTTTCTGAGTCGAAGCGTGCGGGTGACGTTAATCCCGTGATTGTTTCGACAGCCTCTTGAACTTGTTGGTTTCGTAGCCAGCAAGCGAGCAGCAATCTTTCCTGAGCACCTTTGCACTTTCGGTTGGTTCGCTCCACAATGGCTTACCTGCTTTCATTAACACTGCAATCGCTCTGCAGTACTTTGTTGCCGAGAAATTCCATGACGCGGTCTGCTCTTGTTCAGCTTTTTACAGCCTGCGGTGTTGTCGCAGCACTTTGTCCGTCTTTGATTCTGCTGGCCGAAGAACCGCAGGCCAGTCAGCTCCTGCCAAGTACGACAGTGGCCTATCTGGAGATTCCTGACCCTGCGGCGATTATGAACACCGTGCTGGATCATCCGCTGAGTCAGCGAGTGCAGGCGATGGATGTTTACAAGAAGGCTCAGATGTCCGAGGGCTTCCGAGGATTTCTGACCGGAAGAAAGTTTTTTGAGCTTCAGATTGGTGCCGATTGGCGTCCTGCGATTGACGCACTGACGGCACGAGGGATCTATGCGGGGTACGATGCTGCGACTCAGGGAGCGGTGTTGCTGGTTCGTGGCAAGGACGAAGCCACGATGGAGAACTTTCGAGCGAAGATTCTTGAGATGACTCGATTGAGCGGCGGCGAAAAAGGCGAGCCGATGGAATACCGTGAGTTGCTCATCTATCGCCTTGAAAAAGGTGGAGCAGCCGTCGTACGCGACTGGCTGATTGTCACGAACAAATCAGAGCTTGGGAAGAGTGTTGTCGACCGACTGCTGGATTCCAGCGAAGGCAATGCTTCTCAGGATGACGCCGCAACGCTGGCCGGCAATACGGATTTCCTCGCCGCTCAGAAGATGCGTGGAATGGAAACGGATGCCTGGGGATTCGCCAACTTGAATGCTGTTCGAGAGGCTGGTGGCGCGAAAAAGTTGTTTGAAGGCAAGGCTGAGAATCCATTGGCAGAGCTTCTGATCGGAGGCATTCAGAGTACTCTCAGGCAATCACCCTATCTGACTGCGGATCTGGAGGTCGCTTCTGGTGGAATCAAGCTGCAGTTTTCAACGCCGTGGCAGAGCGATTGGATTCCTGAAGAACGAGCGTATTTCTTTGGGCCCGACAATGAAGGTTCCGCTCCGGCGTTGCCTGAAGTGCCAGGCACTCTGATGACACTCTCGACGTATCGAGATATCTCACAGATGTGGTTGCGAGCAGGTGATCTATTCGATGAGCAAACGAACGATCAGTTGGCGGAAGCGGACAGTAACCTGTCGACAGTCTTTGCCGGGCGAGATTTTGGTGAAGAGATTCTGGGCTCTTTCGAACCACAAATGGGGTTGCTGGTTGTTCGCCAGTCCTTCGAGAACAAGACACCGGTCCCTGCGATCAAACTGCCGGCCTTCGCCCTCATGATGAAACTTCGAGATCCGGAAACCATGCGTTCAGAGCTGCGGCGTACGTTTCAAAGTGCGATCGGCTTCTTCAACATCGTGGGAGCTCAACAGGGAAATCCTCAACTGGAAATGGATATGCAGAAGAACGGAGACGTCGACATAATTACGTCTCGCTATCTGCCGGAGAAGAAGGACAAGGATTCGACGTCGGCTCCGATTATCTTCAACTTCTCCCCGTCAGTGGGCTTCGTAGGCGATCGATTTATACTTTCCAGCACAGCAGAGTTGGCCCAGCAGTTGTCTGAGGCACCGAGTACCGAGACTCTCCAGGCGGGTGTGAACACAAGCCTGAAATTGCTTGTTCCTGCAATCAGTGAATCGCTTGCGGACAATCGCGAACAACTGATCTCACAAAACATGTTGCAAGAAGGTCATTCACGTGAGGAAGCGGAAGCGGCCATCGGACTGCTATTTGAAATCGTGCGGTGTTTCAAAGGTGCCTGGATGAATCTGGAACGCGTCGACCAGCAGTTATCACTGGGGCTGTCGCTCGAGGTGAATGAGTAAGGTCCGAGTACGCCAAGCGGGCCAACTGAGGATGCGAGTCTTCCATTTTGCCGCGTCGAGACTTTGCTCAAAAACATCAGTTGAGCCACCAGAATCGATCGCCGCAGTTCTTCGCCTGCCTCCGATCGACTTCAGCCCGGATTCTGAAGCTGTTGCTGAAAATCAGATGACA
>CAMAXD010000139.1 GCA_945861975.1 Candidatus Kuenenia stuttgartensis
CTGCATTGTGCCGCAGTCGGTTCGGAGCCCAAGGTGTGACCTTTGCCCGTTTGCACGCCCGTTTGATCGCTTTGGAGTAGCTGTCCCTTCGATAATGCTCTCCGGGGCCACAGATGGGATCTTCCTTCCGTTCTCTGGCGGACTGGCTGGGAGTCACAGGGTTCTTCCGATTTTTCCTTCGGTTCTCACTGCGTTCTGTGTCAGCGTCCTGAGGCGAAAACAGGAATCGAGTCCGTTCGGCTGTAAGATACGGCCGCATGATCGTTTGAGCTTTCGGCCCCAGGAAAATCAGTCGCTGCCGACCATGGTGCTCGGTTTTGTGCTCAGATGGACGGTATTCCCAGACGTCGCCGGTCATGCTGACGTCAGATAGACGCATCAGGCAGACTTCCCCTGGTCGCATTCCGCTGACGAGCTGCAGTTGAATCATGGCCCAGATCTGATCGCTGACAAACGGTTTGATAGCGTTGACATCGCCCTGAGGAACCGGTTTGACCGGTTCTGTCTCCTGAGCTTCTGAACGCCCACGCCGGAGTCCTGTCACCGCTCGGCAGGCTTGGTAGACTTCCGGGCGGATCAGTTCGTTTTCAACGCCCCAGCGAATCATGCGGTTGATACGCTGCACTGCGGCGTTAATGCCAGTCCGTGCCCAGCCCAAGGCGATCATTTCGTCCCTGACATCCTTCAGCCGACGAGCTCCAAACCTCGATGCCTTTTCCTTACCGCATTTCTTGACCAAGGGGCGAAGAGCCAACTGAATGCAGTGAACCTCGCTGGTCTGCTTGTCATTCTTCCGGTAGTACTGGCGTGCAAATTCGACGTAGAGGACTGCTAGTCGGGCTAGAGTGAGTTGCTCCCGGTCCGGGTTCAGCGTCGAACCGAACCATTCGGCAATCAGCCGTTCATACCGTTCATGCGACTCAGGGGAGTCATGCTTGCCGAGGTAGAACGACTCGCCATTGATCTGAACGCGTGCTTGTCCAGTCGGCTTGTGGAGAGAGTACTTCGGTGTTCTTTTAACCATGGGTGCGGCCCCAATTTAGGTAGTGAAACAGGTAGAAAACCGTTTCACGCCGCACAACTGATATCAGCAGGTTTCCTCTAAGTCGAGGAACGGCAATAACTTACAACAAGTGGAGGATAACGGGGTCGAACCGATGACCTCTTGCATGCCATGCAAGCGCTCTCCCAACTGAGCTAATCCCCCGGGAATCTGCGTCGTTCAAGTTCCCCTAAACGATGCGGGGGGAACGCTACCAGCGATATTCGGGGGTGTCAAGTTGTTTCGTCGGCTTCACCAGAAATAGTGGTCGCGTCAGGGGCCGGATTTCTCAGACAAAAGGATCGCCATGCGGATTGCTTCTGTCATCCCACTGTAATCAGCAGGGGTTGCCGGATTCCAGGCTCGATCAAAAGCTGTGCCATGCGTGGGACTCGTTCGCACAATTGGTAATCCCAGCGTAATGTTGACCGCCGAATCAAAGCCGATCAACTTGACGGGAATGTGGCCCTGATCGTGATACATCGCGACCACGCCGTCAAATTCCCCAAGCATTGCGCGGCGAATCAAGGTGTCGACGGGAAGCGGTCCTGTTACGTTGGGGGCATTTCGGCGCGAACGTTCAACAGCCGGCCGGATGATTCGCTGCTCCTCATCGCCAAACAGTCCATTCTCACCCCCGTGCGGGTTCAGAGCACACACGGCGATGGCTTCCCGTTGACAACGAATCTGCCGGAGGAAGCCAGCCATCAGGCCAATTTTTTCCGCCACGCTTTCCAGAGTCAGCAATCCTGAAACACTGGCAACCGACGTGTGCAGCGTGACATGTGCGATACTGATGCCACTGCCCACGTGTTGATCATCTTCCGCCGCTCCACCGGAGCCGCGAAGCATCGAACGCCACGGCCGCAGTGCCGCTTCTGGCAAGTGGAGCATCATCGCGAAATCAGAAACACCACATTTCTCTGCAAGTATCTCGGTATGGCCCGGATAGTGGTGCCCAGCCAGATGCAGCGCCTCTTTATTCAAGGGAGCGGTTACGATCGCATCGGCGAAACCCGTCTGCACAAGGCGAATTGCAGAAGCCAGATACTGAAAGGCGGCATCGCCAGCCAGAGCACTCACCGTTCGCAATGGGGCCTGCAGGACAGCATCTGCGGCTGGATTCCAGCAGGGAACGAAGCCTCTGTCGTGAGCGTGATTCAGAGCCCGGTGGAAATCAGCCACCGTTTCGTGCTTCTGCTCCAGCTCAGAGAACTGGAGATCAATGCCGAACATCTCTGCCGCACGGCGAAAGATCTGCGGATGACCAATCAGAACGGAGCGGCCATTGTCCCGGATTGAGTTATGAGAGATCGCGCGGAGAATGACTTCGGGGCCGATCCCTGTGACATCACCCGCTGTGATAGCAATAACCCGCTGACGAACGGACATACACTGCTCGAATCTGCCACTCAGGATGTGGGTTCTTCCGCACTTACATACGGGGGCTCTGATCTGTTTCTGATAATCAACGATTCCGCAGATTGTTCCCTCTGGCAACAACCCACCGATCAAACCATGTGCTCAACAGCTCACTGATTCGTTTTCAATTTGCTGTCAACAAATGGAGACAAAAGGCAGATGGAAGTCTAACGCCTTAGCATCTTCAACGCCTATACGTAATGCTGCTTCAGGCGGAATTCCGGATGAGCCTCAAGCCAGGCATTGATGCGTTCAGTGCGAGACAATGCGACCGGGATAAAGGCCAGAGCCTGTTCCAGACGATCGTTCGGCTCCGCGCAACTGAATCTCAGGAAGCCACCACCCGCTTCACCGAAGCATTCGCCGCCCAGACACGCGACGCCGAACTTGTCATCAGCGGCTTCCAGGAAATACAGAGCGAGTCCGTGGCTGGTGATTCCCAGGCGATTGCAGACCGGCTTGATGCTTGGGAAGACATAAAATGTGGCGGTTGGGTCGAGCGAAGAGAAGCCTTCGATCTTGTTCAGGCCGTTTGTGAGCAACACAACTTTCTCACGAAACTTCAGCATGGTCTCATCACGCTCTTTGGAGTCCTGATCGAGTGCCGCGCGACCTGCGAGCTGAACAATCGGTGGTGTGCAGGACAGAGTCGTGTTGATCATTTTGCCGATCGCATCAATGATCTCACGAGACGCGGCACAGAAGCCGAGACGCCAGCCGCTCATGGAGTACGACTTGCTGAACGTGTAAGCGGCAACGCACTGATCCAGCATTCCCGGCTGAGCCAGCAAGGAATGATGCTGACCTTTCCAGATCATGTGGCAGTAAGGTTCATCGCTGAACACCGCCACGTTGCGACCTCGCACCAGATCTGCGATGTCGCGCAGATCCTGTTCGGTCGTTATGCCTCCGGTCGGGTTGTGCGGTGAGTTCAAAAAGATTCCGCGTGGAGCCGGGTCTGTATTCAGGAAGTCTTCGATGTCCGAAACCTGCGGACGGAATTCTGTTTCCTGCCGCAGTGGTTTCAGCACAGCTCGCGCGCCACGGCGCTGAATATTGGGGATGTACGTTGGGAAGTGAGGGCTGAAGACGAGACAACCGTCGCCGGGATTCAGGAAGGCTTCGCAGAAGAACTGCTCGAATACTTTCGCACCGGGGCCGACGGCGATATTCTCGGCCGCGACTGGAACGGAGAATTCTCGCTTCAGAAATCGAGCGGCCGCGTCACGGAACTCGGGGAGTCCGGGAGACGGGCAGTAATGCGACTGATTGTCATTAATCGCCTGAAGCCCGGACTGGATCGCTGACGCAGTGCTGTTGAACGGGCTATCGCCAATTTCCAGCTCGATAACATCCTTGCCGGCGGCTTTCAGCTTCTTGGCGACTGCCAGAACGGTAAAAGCGGTTTCAACATTTAATGATCTGGCAAAATCGCTCAACTGAGCCGTCATGATAGTGAGTCCCTAAAGCCCGTGTCAGGAAAGTTGTGGCGAAAACAAGGCACGCTGCAAGCGTCGAATCGTCGCGTCGCGGATGATAGTGGATTTACAGGCTCCGTGCGATCTTCAACGGTCTCCAACTTCCACGAGCCCATTCAGATTGCCCGCCATCGACGGCAGGAGGAGACTTGGCGAAGCACCGACTCATTCCTTCACTCACGTTTCGGGTTATGAAATCGCTTGAAGTCACTGTACTGAGGCGGTGGCATTATCAGAAGGACTGAAAGCATGCGTCACCTTCAGACGCTCGGCGGGCCTTCGACGACGATTGTTTTTCGTCGTTCGATTGGAGTTACTTTCCATTCGGAGGAGCGTTTCTGTGCCGGATTCTTATCTCCTGGCGCGGGTGTCGGCGTTGGCTCAGGTAACGCGGCAGCTTTTGTTTCCAAAGAGGCCCCCGCTGTCACAGCACTTGTCGTCGCGTTGGCGGATGTCGTGTTGGAAGCGATTACCGGCGCCGCAGGGGTTGAAGGTTCCGTATCCGGTGACGTAATGGTCAGAGGGATTGGCGGCATCACCACAGACGTTGCTTCTGCTGGGCCAGCGACCAGCGGGACTTCTTCGGCAGAAACCGTGCGTGTTGAACCAGCTGATGCTGCAATCACAACCGTTGGTGATGGCGTCGACCGAACTTCTGAAGCGACCTCATCGGCAGCCGGGACAGTCACCACGGTCTCTGCGAGTAACGGTTGAAGTGATGGCTCGGTTACGGTCAGCGGAGTCGGTGCGAGTGCCGGAGTGGCCGCTGGAGGTGTTTCTACCGGAAGCTCATCCGCCGGATCCGGCAAGGGAATCTGCTTCAGAGGATTCTCGGGGATCGGCATCGATGTCGCTGCTGTTGACGTTATCGAAGGAGCTGCAGGTGCTACCGGCGTTGGTTTCGGCACCGGCAGTGTTGGTCCCGCAGCCAGCGGTGTTGGTCCCGCAGTTGGCGGTGTTGCTCCCGCAGTTGGCGGTGTTGCTCCCGCAGCCGGCGGTATTCTTCCCGCAGCTGGCATTGGTACTGGCGTTGTCGCAGCGGCAGTCCCGGTTTGCGGCATCACCGAGCCCGTACCCGGATTGACGGCTGCTCCCGGAATTGCAGGAGGCGTTGAAACATCTGGCGTACCAGACTTCGTCGGGATTGAAGCAGCAGGAGCGGCTCCAGAAGTTGTCTGCGGCGGTGTTGTGGTCGTCGTAGTCCCCAATGGCAATGGCTGTGAATTCGAAATCGCTTTCGTGTTCTGAGGCTGCTGGGCAACCGCCTGATGCTGCGGGAGAACTCGTTCAAGATAAATCGTCAACGCATCCGTAGCGTGGTACAGAGGTGAGCAACTCACGTAGGCTTTGCGATTATTCTTCAGATCATTGGCCGTCGCTTCGATCGCGTTACGAACCCACTGTTCTTTCAGGCGTTCCTGAGGCAGGGCCACCATCAGGAATTCCAGCAAGTGGCCGTTGCTGGCCATACGTTTGTCGAAGTCCTGCTTGTAGTCGCGCCCACGAAAGAAGTTGGATGACAGGGAGCCATCCTTATTCAACTGAGACTGAATGGTTCGAATATACTTCTGAATTTTCTGGTCGGCCTGAGCCCAGACTCCGCGCAGAGGCTTACCGGTTTTCAGATAGACATTGCGAGCACGAGCCAGCGCGAAGAGTCCGTGAGTTCCTCCGCAGGGAGACGTGGGACCTCCGACTTGTTTGCCTGTCTCGAGGAGAACAAGTCTTTCGATACTCCAGCGTTCACCCTTGTCATTGATCCATTCGGCATCGGATGGCAGATACGTGGCCAGAGCCCACAAAGTCCAGGTGACTTCCTCTTTGGCATTGGCGGTCATTTGAGCATTCTTCAGCATATCGCGCATCGTGATCGGCCCCTGTGGAGTGCCGAACTGTGTATCAAGTGGCAGATTACACATGGCCAGAATCGCGAGCGACTGATTAATGTGTCCTTCAAACCAGTAAGGATGATTGAATGGATGAGCATGACCACCGTGGGAGGTTTTCTGAAACCACGGTTCGTTTTTGAACATCGGACCCGTCTGGATCCATTCCAGACCGTTGATCGTCTGCCCGTTATGGCTAATCAGGATGTCCTGACGCAATCCCAGCAATCCATGCATCATCTGCCATGGTGTATGGTCGGTGGTGTTCAATAGTCGCTGGCGGGTTATCTCACGAGTCTCATAAACCAGCTTCACCAACGGATCGTTGCTCTCGAGTACCGCTCCGGACGCGGGGCGAATCGGAACCTTATTGGGGCTCTCAAGAAGAATGACCTGCGGTTCGTCTTTGGGTGACTTGGCACCGAGTTCGTTAGAGAACGGTTCTTCACCAAGCCCGACACTTCCGGAGACAATGCTGATCGCAGCGAGCAGCGGCAGAATCTGCGCGAATGCCAACTGCTCATTAATAAGCCTCATCGGGACAGCCCCTTCATCCTCAGTTGCAAGTCAACGACGGCGCAAGGCGCGGTCCGACTATTGGATCCCCCAAGGTCTGTTTTCGGTAAATCCGGCAGCGCTCTTCAATCCATCAGATTCGGCACACCCGGAATTCGCATCAGGTGCGGCGATGGCTGCCGAGGAACGCAGTGGATTCCGCCAGATGTCGACGGAATCGGGAGGTCTGTTCCAGAAGTTCCGTGAGCGACCGGTCCTCCTGCGCGATTTCATGGCAGGCTGCTTCCAAAGCCGGAAACAGTCCTTCGGAGATCCGAGTCTCCACCATGGACTGGGCCAGTTGATAAATTCGCTCGGAAAGCCCCTGGCGAAGATTCCAGATGAAGATCATGACCAGCAGGCCGGACCACAGCACCAAAAACAGCACCGCCGGAATATAAAAATCGACAGCGAGCAATGATTCCGCTTCTGCTCTTGCTCCAAGGATCGGTGCAAGAAATGAACTCCAGAAAAAATTGTATCCGACACGCCCGATCAGGAACGCGACATACAACAGGAACAGACCTTCATAGCGATACTGTATGAGTTTTGTGCAGTGCTGTTCAGCCAACTCTTCAATCAGTTGATCGATGGCTCGACGAGCATCCCCGAGAAATTGTCCTTCAACCTGCGCCGCTCGACGACGAAGCGCACTGAGATCTTTACGATCACTGAAATCTTCCGCCTGAATTCCCGCACTTTGCACATAGCCCGATACCACCATTCGGGCTTCCTGCAACTGCTGGTCGGCAATTCCGAACGAAGCCAGTCGCTCCAGCGTTGAGTCTGCATCGTTCTCTTCGACTTTCGATTTCACCCACCTCGCACCCTGCATGGCTCCAATCAAAGCCATCTGCGCCGACGAGCGTGCCCGGAAGAAGCTGAACGAAGCGATAAATGCTCCCAGTCCGTTATAGAAGCGAAGCACTGAACTGAACGGACTGAATCCCCAGATATCAGTGACAGCAGCCAGCAGACGTCGTTCCCACAGATTTCGATTCAACAACAACTCATCACGCAGTTGAGTCGTTAGCGAATCTCGCAACTTTGTCCGCTGTTGTTCCAGAATATCCTGAAGCGAACGGACATCCTTAAGCCGCTTATCATAATCGACTCGGCATAAAGTCAGGGCTTCTTCCAGCAGATCAATCAGGTTTGCTCGTCGGATCGCCACGCGGCGTGACGCACCCAGTTGGTTGGTCAGCAGATCAATCAGGCGGCCGAAGTCACCGGAAGTTCTTTGCCCCTGAGCCTGCTCCAGCATCGCTCGCCGAGAATCCAGGAAGAACATATCCGGAACCTGATAGGCTGGCGCAAGATTCTGTTTCCAGTCATCGCGAATATCTGAATCCTGATCGGCATGAGTCTGCACAAAGACAAGGCGACAACCAGCCGCCGCATCGGCCAGCTCTTCTGAGATTCTCGCACTACGGTACTTCTGCTGAGTCGAAACATAGAGCAGGACATCACAATGCGGCAGGATCGCGCGGAGCCGAGCCAGATTGCTGCCGGAGTCTGCTCCTTCGCTGGTATCCGGGTCCGGGCAATCGATAATCACCAGGTCCCGCAACATTGGCGTGTCGATTTTTTTGATTTGGAACTGACTCAGATCCAGACCGAGCGCATTGACCTCAAAATCCGGATGCACCAGCAGGATAGGCATCGTCGTTGTTGGTCTCTGTCGTCCCGACGGCGAAACTTCCTGCCCGACCAGCGCGTTCACGAGCGTACTCTTACCGGTTCCCGTTCCTCCGAATGTCGCCACAACGATGGGCGATTCGAGTCGAATCCGCAACGTGGTCACTCGCTCCACAATCTTCCGCACCACCGAACGCGCTTTGTGAGCCGGATCCCAGGCAGGCTCATGATCCAGCCACCGACGCACTCGCAGCACAAGATCGTCGATCTCGGCGAGGATGGTAAGATGTTCCAGTTCAGGAGTCAGTGACATGAATGACAGTCCAAAAGTAGGGTGTGACAAGTGAACGCATGCGAGCGCAGGCACACCATTTCGTTATTCAAATTCGCTGCAGCGTCGCCACGCAATCCTGAATCGTCGACCAGGCATCGCACTTCGTCAGTTCCGCAGCGGCCTTGAGTTCCGACGGAAGGTTGCCCAGTAACTCATCGTGAATCAAACGAGTCAGCCAGGCGGCTCGTCGACTCGTAAACGAGGAATGCAGGGAATGAAACCAGGCCTGCAGCATCCCGGCTCCGGAACCCGCCGCTTTGGACACGGCTGCCTCACCCGCGATCGCCGCCGTCGCGCCACCGGCCACATCGGCGACAACGTGAACCATGGCCGATGCCGCCGCATGACCTAACATTGGTGCGACCAATTCGCCAGCCGGACCAAATCCGATGGAGAAGAGCACGACACTCGTTACAGGTCGCACTGCAGCCGAAACATTATTGAGCTGTCGATAGAGTCCAAACAGATCCGGCTGAGTTTTCTCCAGTTGCAGCATCTGTTCGTTCACGACATCACGCAGTTCTTCGTCAAAATCCAGAGCGTCATGCTTCGTCCGCAGAAGATTCAGCAGGTCTGCTCGTGCTGATCCGCTGAGAACCTCCTCGAGTCTTGGTCGGATGACATCATTTCCGGAATTCGCCATCCACTGGAGCTTATCGAACAGCTCTTCCATAACCGAAAGGATAGCGGCCCATTCACGACTGCGATAATCATCCATGACCGGAACCGGATCTCCCTGGAGTGCTCTCCGGGCTGCTCGAATGGGCCACAGCAGACCATTGCCGACGACGCTATAAGTCGAATTGATCGTGCGCGCCCAACCTTCCTGCCGAGCCTGCCACCATTTGCGAATCTCAGCGACCACTGCAGAATTCGAAGGGGATGGCCAATTGCGAATTTGGATAACACTATCCGCCGTCAGCCGTTCCGCCGTCTGTCCCAGATCTTCGCTGGCGCAGCGAAGTTCCTTGAGATATCCCGGAATCCCGCGCTGAGGATGAGACAATTCACGCAGCGAACCCAGCAGAGTTCTCATGCGAATCTCGCGAAACTTCAGCTTCGCAAGATCAGCGGAAAGATTGCGAGGTGTGTTGTCCGTGGATGCGTTGGTTGTGGAACCTTCGTTTAAGTTTTGTGATCGTTCAAAGAAGGGCAGACGCAATTCTTCCGCCGCGCGTCGATCTGCCGGCGCCAGATAAACGGCATCCGGCTGGATGTGCGTTTCCTCGCAGAATGTTTTCAGCCAGATCGGCCAGTAGGGATCGTCTTCCGGCAGCAGCACCTGATTGAAGACGATCAACACAGATTTATCTTCATCGCCGGCTTTACGGAAGAATTCTTTGACCGCAGCGTCGTTATACTTTTGTTGAGTCAGGACGGCGATCAGAACATCGGCACAGCGTCGCACCGCATCGGCTCGCACCCAGTTCACTCGCGCATCGCTGTCGATGTCGGGCGTATCCAGAATCAACAGCGAAGACGGCAGTTCCGGAGCTGTGCGCCAGAAGATGCGGTGAGCCGAACTTTCTTCCAGAGCAAGATTTGCGTCGGTCCATTCCTGCAGGACAAAGTCGGGGAACACATCTTCCAGCCGGCGGGAAGCCGTAAATCCTTCGGGAACCAGCAGCACCGGATGCTTGGTGCCAGAGGCCAGCGGGCTGCTGGCGCTGGCTTTGCATCCCGCCAAATGGTTGAAGACAACGCTCTTGCCGATGTTAGTTCCACCGACAACTGCGACGACCAGAAACGCCTGATCGCCAAGTTGAGGAATCAGCTTTTGACGGAGCAGCTCAAACCATTCCCGACCGGCTAACGGAGGCGTCTGCAGAATGGCTGCTCGCTTTTCCAGTTCATCCAGCGCAGGGAGGAGCCGCTGCATGGCGGCGGTGCAGTTTTGAAAAACAGAATCCAGTTTTGCTTCGTCCACGCTTATGCTCAGCGTCGTCCGGTGGTTTCGTCATCGCCTTCGTCGAGATCCTCGATGTCGTCGATATCATCCTCATCGTCGTCGTCATCATTGTCATCGAAGTCGTCGTCGTCAAAGTCTGAATCCGGATGCAGCGGATCATTCGGCGAAAAGAAGAAATCAGCCAGTCCCATCGGAACATTGTTGCCCCCCAGAGACTGATTTTTCTTATCCGCGAGTGATTTCAGATCCACAGCATCCTGTCCGAGACATTTCTCCAGAGATTCACGCCACGCATCATCGCGAGCGAGGGGATGAGTTGGATCCTGGGCAATTCGCTTCAATGCAAATCGCAGGATGTTGATCCCGTCGCGAGTCGAGAAGTCCAGATTCAGGGAATGAGCTTCCTGCAGAAAGTCGACTGTCAGGCTCAGCATCTGGTCATCAGCAAAGGGCAAATGATACTTGAGAATGGCCAGTTCATCTTCGCGAGCTGGATGTCCGAGCGTTAAAGTTGGCTGCAGGCGACTGAGAATGTAATCGGGAATCTCGAACGTGGACTCATCTTCATTCATCGTGACAGCACATCGAAAATCCGGATGAGCCGGAATTGAGATGCCAGCGACGATGGATTCCACATAGCGACGATGGTCCAGGAGTGGAGCAAGGCTGGCCCATGACTTTTCATTCATGCGGTTGCCTTCGTCCAGAATACAGATCCCGCCGCGCAGCATCGCGGTGACCATCGGCGAAGCGTGATAGGCGATTTTACCGCTCTCGGCCAGAACCGGAGTGACCAGCAGGTCTTCCGGACGAGTATCCGCGGTGCACTGGTAGATGTAGAGTTCCTGACCTCGCTGACGAGCACCCGAAATGGCGAGCGTGGTTTTGCCGATGCCCGGCGTTCCGACCAGTCGCGGAGTCAGCGGCAGGTCGCGAGGATCCACAACCAGCCAGCAGGCCAGCAATTGCTTCAGGACTTCGCGTTGCCCGATCCATTCGCCTTCGGTCGGGTCGGGAGCACCAAGGTGCAAATTGATACCGTCAATCGTATGGATTCTGCTCATGTATCTTCAGTTATGTTTCGTTAGCCAGAAAATGAGGGGCCGCAACCGGGCCGCAGGAAATCGCTGGTCATGCTCGGGGCGCGACTCCAATTGAGTCGACCACCGTGATGACAGCACGCGAATCAGCGCGGATCGAGCGGCGGTTGTCAACTGAACCAGTGTCGTGGTCGCAGCCGCTGAAATTTATGCGTCATTTCGATGCAGATTTGCACGATAAGAAAAAACACGAGCCGTCCGGTGTGAGAGTTTGAAAACCCAACGACACCGGACGGCTCGCGCCATTACGCTTTAAAACAGAACAACATGCCGAAGCAATAACGGGACAGGTCTATTGATCAGCCCATCAGTTCCGGGATTGGTCGACCGTGGTCAACGATCGGTGTTGGGCGGCCGTTGAAGTCTTTGATAAGAGTATTGGCGGCGTCGATTCCCAGGTGATGATAAATCGTCGCCAGGAAATCTCCGGCACTGCAGATGCGTTCGATCACGTCTTCGCCACGCTTGTCGGTCGCTCCGATAACCTGACCCGTGCGAATGCCACCACCGGCCCAGATGTTTGAAAACGCGCGAGGCCAGTGGTCGCGACCGGGCTGCATTGTTCCCGCCGGCGCACTCGCGTCGCCAGCTCCGGTGCTGGCCGAGTGTTCGATCTTTGGCGTGCGACCGAATTCTCCAGTCACGACAACAAGCACTCGCTTATCCAGCCCGCGATCGTAAATGTCTTCGATCAATGCGGAAACGGCCTGGTCGTAAGCCCGTGAACGGAATCGCAGAGCATCAAATACGTGATGATTCACTGCGTGGTCATCCCAGTTGTTAACTCGACCACACAACGGACCGCTTAAGCTGCTCGTCACGACTTCTACACCGGATTCCACAAGGCGGCGTGCCATCAGCAGTTGCTGTCCCCAGGAATTGCGACCATAGCGATCGCGAGTTCGATCATCTTCTTTGGTCAGATCGAAGGCATCCTTTGTCTTAGGATTCGTCAGCAGTGTCATGGCCTGTTCTTCGAACTGGTCCAGAGCACCCAATTCTCCCTGACGATCAAACGCTCGTTCCAGAGTATCGAGGTTTTGACGCAATGAAGCGCGGCGACCAATACGGCGAACTTCTCCCTGATCAGACAAGCCGATGTTTGGGACAGAGAATGTCGGAGAACTTGGATCACCATTGACGGTAAACGGTGAATAGGCATCGCCCAGATAAGCCGGGCCGTTGTATTCGAGCGGTGGGTTGATGCCGGCGTACAGCGGCAGCGGACTGTTGCGAGTTGTCCCTTGAGAACGCAGGTAGTTTGTGACTGTCATCCAGTCAGGATATTTGGGCTTTGGTTTGTCACGAGTATCCGGGTCGCCGGACAGCATCTGCATCGAACCTGCAGGGTGTCCACCGGCTGTCTGACGCATTGATCGGAGAACCGTAAACTTGTCCGCAATCGCCGCCTGCATTGGCAACAATTCTGTGAACTGCAGTCCGGGAACCTTTGTGTCGATGGTTCCGAAGGGACCTCGATAGTCGCTGGAAACATCCGGCTTTGGGTCATAGGTGTCGATGTGAGAGCACCCGCCTGGCTTCCAGACCATGATAACAGCGGTTTTCTCGCTGGCCGGCTTTCCGCCGGTTTCTTCGCCCTGAGCTGCTCGCAGACGCAGCAGTCCGGGCAAGGTCAAGCTGGCAAATCCGCCAAGGCCCATCCTCATGAAGCCACGTCGGCCGGATGAGCCAAACACAGACGGTCCGGGGCAAACAGATGATGCAAAAAAAGGATCACTCATGATTCATGATTCCGGTACACAGGTTTGTAGGTTGGACATTCTTGTCCGACTGTGGGCGAGTGTTGATCTGATCTTAACCCGAAGCGTCAGTGAGGGATATTGGCCAAAGAACGCAGGCCATGGTCCCTCACCATACTTCAAGTGTCCTGTCTTGAGAGTAGCCGGATTCGTGAGAAT
>CAMAXD010000140.1 GCA_945861975.1 Candidatus Kuenenia stuttgartensis
TTTCTTAACCGAGCCAGCTTGGCAATTTCTCGCAAAGCGCCTTCGGTGAATTCGAGACTGCACTCTTCCATCTCGAACATCTTCTTGTACTGACGAACCAGAGCATTGCGAGGCTCGGTCAGAACCTGAACCAGAGCTTCTTCGTGCAGCGGAGCCAATGTCCCTATCACCGGCAGTCGTCCGAGCAATTCCGGGATCAGACCGAACTCCATCACATCTTCCACCGTAGCATTGCTCAGCAGTTCTTCACGGGCTCGTTCTTCGTGCGCTTCATTGTTGTTGCCGAAGCCGATCACCTTCTTGCCCATACGGCGAGCCACGATGTCTTCGAGCCCAACGAATGTTCCACCGCAGATAAACAGGATGTTGGTGGTGTCGATCTGAATATACTGCTGTTCCGGATGCTTGCGGCCGCCTTGCGGAGGAACGTTGGCCACGGTGCCTTCGAGCATCTTCAACAGAGCCTGCTGCACACCTTCGCCTGAGACGTCGCGAGTAATACTGACGTTCTGACTGGTCTTCCCAATCTTGTCAATCTCGTCGATGAAGATGATGCCTCGCTGAGCAGCTTCGATGTCGAAGTCGGCCGCATGCAACAACTTCAGCAGCAGGTTTTCCACGTCTTCACCGACGTAGCCAGCTTCGGTCAGAGTCGTTGCGTCTCCGATGGCAAATGGCACCTGCAGAGACTTGGCCAGTGTCTTGGCCAACAACGTCTTGCCTGAACCCGTCGGTCCGATCAGAAGAATGTTGGACTTTTCAATCTCAACATCATCCGTCCCGATTTCAAGGTTGTGCATCAGTCGCTTGTAGTGGCTATGCACTGCGACGGACAACAACTTCTTGGATTTGTCCTGCCCGATGACGTACTGATCCAGCTCCTTCACAATTTCTCGCGGGGTTGGGACGCGATTGAAGAGCTTCTTGGATGATCCGCGGCGGCGGCGTTCCTGGTCGAGAATCGACTGGCACAGCTCAATACATTCACCGCAGATATAGACGTCTTCGGGCCCCTCTACCAGAGGTCCGACTTCCCGGTAGTTCTTTCGGCAAAATGAACAGTTGGCATTTCTCTTGCCCTGCTGTGCGGTCTTGCCTGAACCAAATTCCTTACCTGATGCCATTGTTATCCCTTTGGATTTTCTGTCACGCGTCTCATACGGCCCATCATGACTGTGGAGTCAAAAGTCGCAAGGCTGAGTATGAACCACGTATACGGTTCGCAGGTGCTGGTCGCTCCGGGTTGTCGGCGTCCCTGCCAACCGTGTCTCTTGTCGTTTATGGACCTCACTCTCCAGGAGCTGACTCGTGTTGCAGTCTGTCATCCTCGACAGGGCCTGCAACTTCAGTTCTCCGGGATATGTGGATCCCTGTTTTTAGTCATCTGATCTGTGTCACTTGTCCCCTCACCTTTTTCGGATTCCGATGGCATCCGGCGTTCGGCCAGATCCGTGGTATTCTGCGAAGGTTCGGGAACATTTGTCGGACTGGTCAAGGTTTCCGATTGGTCGGGTTCTGACGTCTCGGAAGACCCTTCTACTGTCTCTTGATTTTGCTCTGCTTCTGACTCAGTCTCTGAAGAGAAAGAATCAACTTTGGAGCTTATGATCGAGGCTGCAGTTTTTGCAGAAGTCCCCGGTCTCTTTTTGTCACCCCAGGTCGCCTGAAGACGGCCTGTAATTTGTCCCTTGATGGATCGGAATTCGTGCTCGGTTAGGTTACCCTCACGTCGTAAATCGTTGAGAGTCAGGAGCATCTCCCGATCCGCTTCGGCAGGATCAACATCTTCGTTTACTCGTGATGCGAGGCGAACAATCGCCCAAATCACTACGACCAAACATGACGCCGCAATCAGAAGCGGAACCCATGAGATATCCGGCAGTTGCAGCAGCTTCCACCAGTCTGTCTTCCGAGACAGCCAGAAGAATTCTGAGGGGACCTTCCGCTCAAAAAAACTGTTCCAGTATTCGCAGATGAAGATCATGAAAATAACGGTGAATGAGTTCCGGCGGGAATGGACACATGAGTTGGTTGTAGCATGATCGCAGTCACACCAGTTGAGAACAAGGAAGTTGATACGCAATTGAAGTGCCAATGCAAAGACTACAAATCATGTTTAGCGCCTTCCCTGCTTTTTGCAGGCGATTCCGCTGAGTCTTTTCCCTCGATACTGGGTTCAGCTGCAGATTCTGCTTTGGGCGGCTTCGCGTCTGACGAGGAATTGCAAACTTGACAATCTGACCTCGCCAATGTCTTGTAATTCCTTCGAAGTCAGAATTCACCTTCAGAAAGCCCCACGATACCTCGGCAGGCTCCGGCGGATCTTTAAAATTGCGCAAGCCAGGCGGCCTCCATGCCAGGCCAATGAAACCTTGCCTTCCTCTGACCGTCAAATAATGGAATACATTCGGGTTCAAGGAGTGCGGTCGCGGCTGGTTGTCAGGGGACGTCCTTTCTGCCGGAAAGGATTTTCTGCCGTAAGGCGAACTTAGTCTGCAATTCGATGAGGATTGCAGGCTGGATGGCGTTGATTGCATACACAGAGGTCGCGGCATGCCGCGAAGTCCTGCCCGGCAGACAGGATCTACCAGAATAGTCAACGGGACCCTGTTCAAGTCTGAAGGTGCTTTTCTGCTGACAGCCTGCCGCCGCCCCTCTATACTGTGGGCCGTTCATGTATATCGTGAGCAGTTCCCGCCGGCAGGTTAACTCCATTCGAGTGGACGGATATATGTTTTTGAGCACGACGTTCCGAAGAATTCTGACAGAGATGTTCCCTGTCGCATTGGCCTGGGCTGGTTGCCTGACGTTGATCGGCTGTGGTGGGAATTCAGCGACTCCGGTTGTTTCCACCGATACGCCGGCCGCTTCTGAACCTTCCCAACAGGCGACATCTGCTACTGTCGCTGCCTCAGAGGAGAAGCCAGCCGCCACTGCTTCAACCAGCAAAACTCGCCACAATCGCGATGAAGTCTGGGTGGATGAGAATGGCCAGAAGTGGTTCGGCAATGTTCCGATGGACGCATTTTTTGACAATGCCTACGAGGTCGCCAGTAATCAGGAATCGATTGGTGGTGCAGTCGTCGCGGTGGCAGATGCTGGTGGAGCAAAGGAACCTGCGATGACTCCGGAGGCCGCAGAAGGATCCGACACAAATGTGGCTGCTGCTTCGGATTCTCCAAAGCCATCGACGGAAACGACCACAGCACCGGCGGCCGGGGGTGAGGATTCATGGGCCGCCTTGATTACGGCGGCTACCATCGACGAAGAAGTCAAATCGATTCGCAATTTCCTGAATGAGAATGTGCATTCTGTGGGCACGTTCAACTCATCCATGCTGATGATTCCCCCGAAGGCCGCAGCTTTGGGAGCTGTCGCGGTGATCGTGATGGAGCATCCGGAATCAATCCCCTGGAAGGATGACGCAAAGTACGTCCGTGACCTGGCCAAGAAGATGAACTCGTCTGTGCTGCAGCGAGGTGCGAAAGATCAGAAACGCATCGAGGAGTTGTATGACGCCGTCGATGCCACGCTGAGCCGATCAAAGCCTGCGGGGCTCGAAGAACCTCCGGAATCAGATTCGTTTGCAGAAGTTGCCGAAATGCGGCTCCTGATGATGCGAATGGAAGAGGCGGAAAAGCGAATCAAAACCGAAGCCGGTACGGAAGGTGCCATGGGTGAGAAAAAGGCTATGGTGGCTCACGAAGCTTCTATGATGGCCGTGATGGCGAAAATTGTGTCGATGCCAGCCTATGGATATGGCGACGACGCCAAGTTCACAGGCTATGCGAAAGAAGTGCTCAAGGCATCACAGGACATCAAAACCGCCGCGGAGTCCGGTGACTTTGCAGGTTATGAGTCCGCGATGACTCGAGTTTCCACAAACTGCAGTAACTGCCATTCCGACTACAAGAACGATTAATGCTCCGTCAGAAAATTGCCGGAGTACCAGATTGCCAAACGGACGCTCCTCCGCATGCTTCCTCAACCGAGGACGCTAACAACCGAGGACGCTAACAACCGAGGACGCTAACAACCGTGGACGCGCATAGACGTGGCTGCGAACAGACTAAGAGGCAGTGATAAAACCGGGGCAGGCACGCCTGGCGGTCGCTTTTCCTCATGATTCCGGGATCTCTAAGTGATTCCCGATTCTGTCAGGCGTTCTAAGACCGGATCCGATGCTGTTCGATCAGGTCCCAGTCGACGTCGATCCCGAGGCCCGGTTCAGGATTTAACGAGGTGAAAGCTCCTTCGATCTTCAGGGGATTCCGCACGATCGAGAACTCGTGATAGCTCGGGCCAAGGCAATCGCCAGGGATTCGTTCGATCTGTACGTTGGGTGTTGAGACAACAAACTGCATCATTGCCGCGGCACCAATGTCCCATTCAAGATTGGATCCGATTGTGCATGGAATCCCTGCATCGGCCGCGATCGATGCCAACTTTCGCGCCTTCGAGATGCCGCCTTGTTTGCCCGGATAAAGCGTCACGGCATCACAGCAGTCGTGCAAAATCAGTTCGCGCAAATGGACTTCATCGAAGCAGCTTTCGTCAGCCAGCACCTTGATGCCTGTGTCCTGTCGCAGCTTTCTGAGCTGAGAATAATTGCCACGAGGAAGCGGTTGCTCGACCAACTCAACATTGCAGTCCGCAATTCTCTTCAGGCTATATCGAGCTTGTTCATCGTTCCATCCGCCGTTAGCGTCGATCGTAAGGTGGTTGTCCGGACCAATGGCTTCTCGCACCGCGTGGACTCGCTGGACATCCAGTTCCGGTCCAGTTCCAACCTTCACTTTGATCGTGGTAAATCCTGCCGCGATTCGCTGTTTGGCTCGTTCAGCAGCAACTTCGGGAGCATAAGCTCCCATGGAGAATCGATTGCGAATCGTCAGCGGCCTGACAGCACCACCAAGCAATTCATAAACCGGGCGCTGAGCCGCTTTGCCGAGAGCATCCCAGCAAGCCATCTCGATAGCGGACTTGGCAAACCAATTGTCGATTGCCGCCAGATCCATGCGATTGTCAATTGCAGGAAGGTCGTCCAGGTCGAATCCCTGCAGCAGCGGAGCAAAAAGATTCTGAATGATCGCCTGAACGCCCCAGACTGTTTCGCCGCTCCAGCGAGGCGTAGCGGTAGCTTCTCCGGCTCCCACGATCCCTGTGTCCGTTGTAAGTCGTATGACGACAAACTGCGAAACGTCATGACGCCCCAGCGCAGAGATCATCCGACGTTCTGCGGTGAGTGGAATACGAACCGGTATCGCTTCAATAGAGGCGATTTTCATCAGGCGGATCCTTTAGGTTAACAATTACTGTGATTCTTCAATGCAGTACAGATGCTGATACGTGCGAATAAAAATCTGACCGTTGGAATAGGCCGGGGTCGCCCGAGTCATCTCGCCGAGTTCATTCGTCGAGATGACTTTGCAGGCGGTAGGATCGACCTCGAGGAGAATCGTCGAACCCTTCATGGTGGTGACCTGAAGATGACCGTCCACCGCCGTCATGGAACTCCAGGACGAGGCACCATCGAGCCTTTCCTTCCACGTAATTTCTCCGGTTGGAACATGGATGCACCACGCGATTCCCGGTTCGTTCAGAATATAGAGGTGTTCTCCGACCACGACCCCCGAGCCGACTCGTTGAGGATTTCCTTTCTCATGCAGCCAGACACGCTTGGTATCGGTGAGATCTCCAGTGCCTTCCGCACGCACAGCAATGGCCGGGCCGTTGTATCCAGCCATCGACACGACGACATCACCGGCAATCAGCGGTGACGTGTAAAGCAGTTTGCTGAGTCCTCCACAGGACCATCGATCCTCGCCAGTCAATGGCGAAACGGCCCACAGACGATCCGGCATGGAGAGCAACAGAGTTTCAGAAGTCCCCTGTGGCATCATCACCGGAGTGCTCCAGGAGCCTCGATACTCTTCGTGTTTCGATGAGACCTGTTCCGGAAATGTCCGGCGCCAGACTTCCGCCCCATCCTTCAAGCTGAATGCCGCGACGTACGCATTCACGCCGGGACCGAAATTCAGCAGCACCAAATTCTGGTAGATGATGGGACTGGAGCCATAACCCCAAATATGATCAACCTTGCCGGTTTCAACCTTCCATCGTTGCTCACCATTCAGATCAAAGCAATACAAACCGGCCGATCCGAACCAAGCGACGATTCGCTCACCATCGCTCACCGGAGAACTTGCGCAGAGCGGATTAGTCTGATGGGTAATCTCCTTCTCTGTGTAGTCCGCCCCCTTCTTCCAGAGCAGCGATCCGTCACTGCGATCATAACATCGCAGTTCGCGTTGAGCGGATCCGGTCGGAGCGTGAGTGATAAAGACTTTCGAGTCGACAACAATAGGGCTGGAATTACCTTCGCCGTCCAGTTTCACTTTCCAGCGGATGTTCTCGGTCTGCGACCACTTCTGCGGAACACCAGTCTCCTCGGAGACTCCCGTCCCGAGAGGACCTCGCCACTGCAGCCAGTCGTCCGCGGCCGCATCGGGTGTCGCAGGAATCATCCAGATGCAGAGGGCCAAGCCGATCAATGTTGTCGGGGTCCGCGCTAAGCCCCGTGCATAATCCAAAGCGTCTCGATGTCGACAGCATCGCCCAAGTTCAGCAGGCCGAGGTTCAGCAGGCCCCAGGGCTGGAATTCGCGAATTCAGCATGCGACATCCTTCATTCGTTCGACTGCAGTGGCGGTTCGTGGCAGCCGAGTTGTCGCGGAATCGCTTGCGTCATTCCAGTGAACAAAAAAAGAGGTTGCAATCTTTTCAGATCACAACCTCTTTTAGTTCGAATGCGCAAGACAGGACTTGAACCTGCATGGGTTGCCCCACACGCCCCTCAAGCGTGCGCGTCTGCCAATTTCGCCACTTGCGCGAGACAGTCAACTTACGAACCGTGCAGACCAGGAACCGCATATGGATGAGGAATCCATCTGATCCCGGAGGAAAGCTGGTAAGTGCTGCGGAAGGATATCAATCTGTTCCGGGAAGATTCAAGCCGACACAACACCGAAGAACTCTTCCCGAGAAATTCGCTACCGTTGCCTGCCGGACAATCGACACATTCCTGAAAGTCTGGTTCAGCTCACGTCCAGAAATAAGGTGGCATCCAGTGCATGCGCCGACCCCGAAATTGCGATCGAAACGGACAATGGTCGCCAGATTTGCGGTGTCTATCTCAATTTGAGGCTCGTGCGTTGTCAGACTCAAACAGGTAAGTTCGCCATTCTTGACAAACTGCGTTTCCGTGTCCCACTGCGTTTCCGTGTCCGGCAGGGTTTCGACGGGGTGAAAATTCCCATCCTACCCAAACTGCACGTATTGATACCGCACTGGTCGGTGCATTGGGGGTTGAATCTACCGGCGAATCGTGCCTTACGTGTGGGCTCCGTTTTCGCACCTGAGGTTTCTCGTTTCCGCAAAGCAGTTTGGTGCTTGAGTTTCCGGCGAAGTTTCGTCACCATGCACGGTAATTGACTCCGGGCAAATGGTAACTGATCTTTCAATTGCCCGGGAATCCTTAAAATGTCACTCTTTGACATTGGGACCGAGGGCTCTGGCCCTGCAGCAAGTTTCGTAAAGGGCGAAAGAAGAATTCGGAATGGCGAAGGAAGAAGCGATTCAGGTTGAAGGCAATGTTGTCGAGGCTCTCGCGAACACTCAGTTTCGCGTCGAACTGGAGAACGGCCATCAGGTTATGGCTCACGTTGCCGGTAAAATGCGTAAGCACTTCATCAGGATTGTGCCAGGTGACCGCGTGGTTGTGGAAGTGTCTCCGTACGACCTGAAACGAGGTCGCATTGTTTACCGCGAACGCTGATTGATTTCGGGAGTGGTTTTGTGTTCCTGCCCTTGAGGCATGTCGGCCTGACGTGAATTTGACATGACCAGCACCGCCTCATCGCTCCCGTTCGTCCAGATTTTCACCGATGGCGCCTGTCGAGGCAATCCGGGGCCCGGTGGCTGGGGTGTCATTCTGCGACATCCCGCCTCATCGACAGAAAAAGAGTTCAGCGGCGGTCATCCAATGACCACGAACAATCAAATGGAACTTCAGGCCGTCATTGAAGGCCTGAAACTATTGACTCGCAAGTCGCGTGTGGAAGTCGTCACCGACAGCACCTACGTTGCCAAAGGGTCCAAAGAATGGTTACCAGGCTGGAAACGTAACGGCTGGAAACGAAAAGATGGGAACAAGCTTGTACCCGTCAAGAACGAAAGTCATTGGATTGCGTTGGATGCTCTGCTGACGAAGCATCAGGTCACGTTCAAGCTTGTTCCTGGCCATGCAGGTCATGCGGAAAATGAACGCTGCGATGTTCTCGCCGTGGCCGCCGCCGAGCAGGCTCGATATAGCAGCACGTGATGAACGCAGGCGCCTGCTCAATGAATTGTTTAACAGCAAGCCGGAGGCGGCGTTGAGCAATTTCGCCTACGCCTGTGGCTCGCCGTTAAAAAAAACGCCAGCTCGCCGCGATATGAAAACGGGGCGTCTCCGGAGGTTGTAAGACCAGAGCATCAAGACCAGAGCATCGTGTGCAGTGCTCGACAAAAAAACTACGCCAGTGTCTTTCGAGCTTCCCGCAGCAGGCTGGCGGTTTCTTCGATGCTGATACAGCCGTCCGTGATGCTCACACCGTACTTCAGTTTGGAGAGATCTTCTGTCAATGCCTGTGCGCCTTCGACGAGATTGCTTTCCAGCATGAGCCCGACGATCTCTTCGTTCCCGGCTGCGCGCTGCCGAATAACATCCATCCACACTTCCGGCTGGCGGCGATAATCCTTGCTGGAATTCGCATGGCTGCAGTCAACGACCAGTCTGGGAGGCAGTTTGGCATCGCGCAGCATCCGGCTGGCTTCGCTGACATGTTGGGCCTGATAATTGGGGCCGTTGCGGCCACCGCGCAGAATCAAGTGCCCCAGCTCATTTCCACGAGTACTCATGACACAGGTCTTGCCGTCATGATCGATGCCCAGAAAATTGTGCTGAGCCCGTGCGGCTTTCATGGCGTTGATCGCCACTTCAAGACTGCCTTCCGTGCTGTTCTTGAATCCGACCGGCATCGAAAGTCCACTGGCCATCTGGCGATGAGTCGGTGATTCCGTCGTGCGAGCACCAATCGAGGCCAGAGTAATTAAGTCCGCGATGTATTGAGGAGTAATCGGTTCCAACATCTCTGTGGCGGCCGGCAAACCAACCGTATTGATATCCAGCAGGATCTGGCGAGCTTTACGGAGTCCTGTGGCGATGTCGAAGGTGTCGTTCAGATGAGGGTCGTTGATCAAACCTTTCCAGCCGACGGTCGTGCGAGGTTTCTCGAAGTAAACTCGCATGACCACGAACAGCCGATCACTCACTTCATCGGCCACAGCCTTCAGTTGACGTGCGTACTCCAGAGCCATGTCGGTATTGTGGATTGAGCATGGGCCCACGATCGCGATCACTCGCTTGTCGTTTCCGCGGAGGATATTTTCTACCACACCTCGTGAGTCAGCCACATGATCGGCGATGGCTGACGACACCGGAAACTCCTGCTTGAGTTCTGCCGGAGAAATCAGAGGAGACGTCCCGATGATGTTGACGTCCTGCAAAGGGCGAGCAGGAGCGGTTGGGTTCGCAGCGTTCATTCGTTTTACGGCCGGCTGGGCCATTTCCGGGAGTGTTCAGGGCAGGTGCCAGTCTGCAGGCTTCTCGGCCCGGTTTCTGGTTCAGGAAATTTCAGGATTGTAGATTATCAAACATCCGGCCACATCATTCAACGGCATCCTCCGAATTGGCCGGATGCGGAAAAATCCTCGTTATTCGTTCCGTCTGAGCAGGTGACACAGGCAAAAAGAGCGACGTGGGGTGTAAAGTGCGGCTACACTTTCTGGTCTGGTTAACGGTCTGAACTCGAGGGGATTGAAAACACAATGCAGGAACCAGTCCCTGATGATCAGTCCCGAATCGCTCAATGCGGCCTGATCGAAAATATCCTGATTTTGGCCGCGACGGCGGTGATCGCTGCCGCCGTGCTTCAGGCGGCACCTCTGCAAAGCGCGAACGATCGGTCTCGCTGGGCGACTGTCTGGTCGCTGGTCGAACGTCGTACGTTTCAGATTGATGAAATCGATGCGGTAGGTGCGTGGTCTACGATTGATAAAGTCCGGTATCGAACTTCCGAATCGGAACCGTGGCACTTTTATTCGTCCAAGCCTCCCCTGCTGTCCTCAATAATCGCGGCATTGTACGCAGTTGAACGAGCGGTACTCGGCTACGGTCTGGTTCATCACACGGCCCTTGTGACGCGTCTGCTGCTGCTCATCGTGAACGTGATCCCGTTCTATCTGTCATTGCGTTCGCTGCGAACATGCCTTCAGCTTTTGGGCAGTGGTCTTTATGCACGAATGTTTGTATTGGCCGTCGCGGGTTTTGGTTCCATTTTGAATCCTTATCTCACGACTTTGAATAATCACACGCCGGCGGTTGCCTGCGCGATGTTTGCCATCACTGCGGCGGCAGGAATTCTTGTGTCTCGCCGCGGAACTCATTCTTCTGACAACCATGAAAAAACTTCAGAGCCAGGGGCCCGGGACTTTGCATCGCTCGGGTTCTTCGCCGCGCTGACGTGCTGTTTTGAGCTGCCAGCCGCGCAAATGGGAGTGCTGGCGTTTCTACTCGCGGTCGTTATCTGCCCTCGCAAAACGGCGATTTGGTTCGTTCCGGCGGCCGCTGTTCCGTTGCTCGCATTCTTTGTCACTAACTGGATGGCAACGGGAGGCGTGAAGCCGTTTTATGCGACTTATGGAACTGAAACGTACGTCTACGAGCACAACGGTATTCCGAGCTATTGGACGAACCCGCGAGATCTCGACGCTAACACGGAATCAACGCCCGTCTATTTGTTTCACTGCATTCTGGGGCATCACGGACTATTGTCGCTGACTCCAGTTCTGTTTGTTGCGGTCTGTGGGACTTTGCTGGCTCTGCTGAGGCGAACCGAGAATCGTAGCCTCTTGATCCTTGCCGGGGCATTGATGACAGTGGTTACACTCGGCTTTTACCTGACTCGTACAGAGAACTACAACTATGGAGGCAACTCCGTCGGACTGCGCTGGATGATGTGGCTGTCGCCGTTTTGGTGGATTGCGTTGGTTCCAGCTCTGGAATCAATTCAGCGCCGCAGTGTCCATGTTATTTGCGGACTACTGCTGGCCGGATCAATCGTATCCGTTAACTGGTCTGTTAATCGTCCGTGGAGACCTTCGTGGTTGTTCGAGCGACTGGAAGCCGCTGACTGGATTCATTATCGCACGCCAGTCAAACCGTTTGATCCCAGGCGGTTTAGTGTGCTGGGGGAAATTCCGAATGTTCCGCAAGCATCAATGTCATGGACCAGCAGTCGAGGTAAAACGCTTCGACTGGAAGTGCTCAGCAGGGATTCTGAAGCGATGCAACTGGCAGTTCAACTAACGCCCACGGGCGAAGCTCCGCGTTCGTTTGTGTTCGCTGCCAGCCAAAGTCGATTTCTCAATGGGCAACGTTGGTTGAGCGTTCCTGAAGGACAACCGGAAGGACGAGCTACATCATGGCAACTGGCCGAGATCGAACGTCTGCTGCAGGGACTTCCAGCCATTCGCACATTCAACGCGGCGGGGCCGACGTGGATTCCAACTCGCCAGAATTCAACGAAAGCGTGGAAGATTGAACGAGCTGCGACAAGAGTCGTGATCGATGATCCGGCACTGGGAAAAGTATGGCATCGCTGCGATGTGCAGTATTGCGACCAATTGCCATTTGGTGTTTTGCAGTGGAAGATATCTGTCACGGCGGAAGCAACGAACGAACTGCTGGATACCGAGACCTGGACCGCCGATCAGCATTGACCTGCCTATGAAATTGACCAAGCTGTGAAATTGACCAGCCTATGAATGTGCGGAGTACTGCTCGGCAAATTCCAGCACGATGCCGTCGACCATCTGCTTTAAAATGTCCTTCGTCGCATCCTTCAGGAACTTAAAGTTACTGCGGTTGAGCGACTCACGATTACGGATCGTGCCTTTTGTTGAGATCTCAACGATATGCGTATCATTGAACGGGCGCACCAGAACTTCGAGGCGACTGTATTCGTTCTTCGTGGTTCCTCGTCCCAGCTTGAGGTCGTCGCGGCTGATGCGTGCTCCCCAGCCTTTTTCATTCAGCACGGTGCTGTAATCAAAGCCCGGGAAATGATCACAGAGCTTCCGCAGGCAGTTTTCGATGTGCTCGGAAAGTTCATTGCGGAATTGCGAATGTTTGAGCCGCAATTCTTCTTCAGTCGCGGCATCGGCTTCCTGTGATGCATCACCGAGAACGCGAGCCTGCTGGCCACGTTGAATTGCCTTCTGCAATCGATCTTCAAAGTCAGACATTTCGAAACTTTCGAGCATTCAGCCCTGAGAAATCCGGGCGATTAATACTTATCTAATTTACCAAATCCCGGACATTTAAGGCGACCAGCACCGCCGAGTTTCGCTGCCGTCCAAACCGACGCTCCGCCTCATGCTGATCAATTCGAGGCCGACGTGCAACTGCGGAGTGCCTGCAAAGTCTTCAGACGAATCGAACATTTCTCGGCACAACCGTTATTCCCCCTTCTGAGATCGTCAAACCACGAGCAAGATCCTCAACAGGATCCACGCCAATGCGAGTTCCCTCGGGGATTGACACGCCTTTGTCGACAATGGCTCGTTCGATCACACAGTGCCTCCCCACTTCAACACCTTCGAACAGTATGGAGTTCGTGACAGACGCAAAACTGTTGACGCGGACTCGCGGGGAAAAAATGCAGCGGTCGACTTTTCCACCGGAAATAATCGACCCCGAACAAATCAAACTGTCAGTTGCATATCCAATTCTTGGTTCGCTGGATTCGCGATCGTTGAATACGAATTTCGGAGGCGGCAATGGAGGCTGCCATGTTCGAATCGGCCAGTCTTGATCGTATAGGTTCAGCTGCGGCCGCACGGAGGTCAGATCCATGCTCGTTTCGTAGTAGGAGTCCAATGTTCCCACATCGCGCCAGTAGGCCGGACCGCCGGTTTCCGGATCTTCAAACGGCCACGCCATCACGCGACTGGAGTCGACAATCGAGGGGATGATATCTTTGCCAAAATCACGATTGCTGCCAGGTTCGTTGGCGTCAATGCAAAGCTGCTCAAACAGAAACTCCGTGTCGAACGCATAGATGCCCATTGACGCCATACATTGTTCAGGTCGACCGGGGATTGGATCCGGCTGT
>CAMAXD010000141.1 GCA_945861975.1 Candidatus Kuenenia stuttgartensis
CGAGTTCAAGCGGGAAAACCTGCGAAGTCGATCCACGACAGAGAATCCGGGGAATCGGCTCCCGGAGTACTTTGGACCAGAAGTTTACTTCTGACAAGACTGAGCAGGTTCTGAATGTCAGGATTGTGCACCAGAAGCTCGCTGTGGGCAATGATTATGCTCGTCAGCGTGCTTCATTCATCCTCCTTTGCCGATGGCAACTTGCGCGAAACGCCGTTGGTGCGTGCCGTGCAGACGTCTCGCAAATCTGTCGTGAATATTCACACAGAAAAAAAGGCGGCGGAAGACAAAGAAGCGCGGTTCTTTTCTCCAAAGTCACGAAAAGTGACGGGGATGGGAACAGGCGTGGTGATTGACGAACGTGGGTATATCGTGACTAACTATCACGTCATTCAGGACGTGGATGTGATCACGGTTACGCTTGATGGCGGCGCTTCCTACGATGGTCGTCCGGTCTCTTTCGACCGAAAGCATGACCTTGCGATTATTCGGATCACCGCGACAGACCCCCTGCCTGTGATGCCAATGGGAACTTCCTCCGACCTGATGCTGGCCGAGACGGTGTACGCCGTGGGCAATGCCTTCGGGTACGAACATACGATTACCGCAGGGATCGTCAGTGCGTTGCATCGCGATGTTGAAGTGGATGAGACACAGTCTTACGAAAATCTGATTCAGACGGACGCCAGTATCAATCCCGGAAACAGCGGCGGCCCGTTGTTGAACGTGCATGGAGAAGTGATCGGAATCAACGTTGCAATTCGCTCGGGTGCTCAGCGGATTGGCTTCGCGATTCCTATCGATGACGCTCGTCTCACGATCGCACGGTTGCTAAGTGTGGAACGTCTGGATGGTACGCCACATGGACTTGTCACGACCGATGTGAAGTCGGCGACAGAGAAGAAGCTGGTGGTTAACGAAGTGGCGACCGGCAGCGCTGCAGAACTCTGCGGAATCAAATCCGGGGATATCATCTGCAACGTTCGCGGAATCCGTATCAACGACGGAACAGACCTGGAACGATCACTGCTCGCCATGCCGCGCGGCAAAGTCGTGGACCTGGTGTTGCAGCGAGAAGGCCGCGAGCAGACATTGCAGTTCACTATCGGAGTCGGCAAGTCGCCGGTGATCGCTCAGTCTACGGCGCAGAATTCCGAAGTCACAGTCGCAACTGCGGAAAAAAAGACCGCACAGGTCCCTGCTGTGAACGTCTCTCAAACGACTACGCCTCCGCCCCCGCAGTCAAAGCCTCAGCCTGGAAATACAGAGGCTCAGATTATTGATCGAGCCTGGGCGCTGCTGGGCCTGCGACTTGAGTCCCTCAGTGATGTCGAAAAACAGGAAGTCACTTCGCGAACTTATCCAGGAGCAAGCGGTCCGGTGCGCTACAACGGCGGACTGCGAATCATCGAGGTCAAAAGCGAGAGCGTGGCGGCGAAGTTCGTCAAGGAAGGCGACGTGCTACTGGGGCTGGACGGATTTGAAACACTGGGTCCAGTCAATCTGAATTACATCCTGAAGCAGGATCGCATTCAGAAGGCCACATCGATGAAGTGTCAGATCTACCGCAAGGGCGGAAATCCTCTGGAAGGCACGCTGTTGCTTTCTCGCTGATTACTGTAGATAAACGAATTCACTCGAAGCAAGAACCACCTGGCAGGCAACACTCCACGCCGCGGTCAGCCGATCCTTGTCGCTGCGAGCGTCAGACGAAAACGTCTGCAGGGTGTCCTGAATCAACTGCAGATCCTGAGAGATTTCCTCATCCGAGGGCTCCCGACCAAGACAGGTCACGTAGATCGCTTTGACCCGTTCTGAATCGCTGGATTCTTTCGTCAGGACTCGGCCTGCCAACGCATCGGCCGCTTGCATCACAAAGTCACTATTCATCATCATCAGCGCCTGAGGTGCCACGGTTGTGGTGGCTCGATCGCCGGTCGGTACAGCAGGGTCAGGAAAATCCAGCAACTGGAACATCTCGAAGACGTTATTCCGAATCACCGGCAGATACAGCGATCTTCGAGGACTGTTATAATCGGTCGTATCAATCGAGGTGTGATCAAACAGGTAGCCACGATTCTTCACCTTCAGCAACGACCCGCCCATGGTCGTATCAAGCTGACCACTGACAAACAGAAGTGAGTCGCGGATTTCCTCTGCGGCCAGACGTCGTACTGGAAAACGACTCCACAGCCGATTGTCAGGATCGGCCGACGCCGCTTCCGATGAAACAAGAGTGCTCTGCTGATACGTATTCGACAGCAGGATCAGCCGATGCATCTCTTTCAAAGACCACTTGCGGTGAATGAATTCCTGCGCCAGCCAGTCCAGCAGTTCCGGATGAGAAGGCTTTTCTCCCAGAAGTCCGAAATTATCAGCCGACGCAACCAGCCCACGCCCGAAGTGCCATCTCCAGACCCGATTCACAAGAACTCGTGACGTCAACGGATGGTGATCATTCACAAGCCATTCCGCCAACTCGCGACGACCACTGTGCTGTCCCGAAAACCCAGGCATCTCCGGCCCCTTCATGACGGCCGGTACATGACGTGGGACGACATCGCCCAGTCGAGACGGGTTGCCGCGCACATGAATGGGCACATCGACGATTTCGTCCTCGGTTACACCCATCGATGTTGGTAATTCCGGAGGAGCTTTCTCCAGAGCCGTGAGCTCTTCCCGCAACTTCGTCAGTGCTGTTCGAGTCTCTTCAGGATACTGTGACTCCTTCGATTCCGGCGAAATTGCGCCATCGGGCAGTGACGCCTGCAATGCTTCGTCGGCAGACTTGACAGTGGTTTCAATCACTATCTTTTTCGCCGCGACCTGAGCCTCATATTCGGCCTGTATCTGAGTCGCCTCGGCAGACTTCAGCGGGTGCTCATGCCACTTCGCGACCTTGGTATAAGTATCCATGGTGCGAGTACTCTTGAAGATCCCGGCGAGCCCATAATAGTCAGCCGTGTCGATCGGGTCGAACTTATGATCATGGCACCTTGCACACCCGAACGTCATCCCCAGAAAGACGCGACCGACAGTATCGATCTGTTCATCCACAATATCCATGCGCATCTTCGGCATGTTCACTTCGGCCAACACCTTGGGACCGATCGATAGAAACCCAGTCGCGGTTAAAAGTTCATTTCGAAGTTCCTCTGACGAGGCTTCCAACTGATCGCCTGCAAGCTGTTCGCGAATGAACTGATCAAAAGGTTTGTCTGCGTTGAAAGACCGAACGACATAATCGCGATAGCGCCACGCATTTCCGTGAGCCACGTTTTCATCAAGCCCATTGGAATCGGCATAACGAGCAATATCCAGCCAGTGACGGCCCCAGCGTTCGCCATACGCGGGCGAACTGAGCAGTCGCTCAATCAGTTCAGAATAAGCCTCCGGACGTTCGTCGTTCAGAAATGCAGAGATCTCCGCTGGCGCCGGAGGAAGTCCGGTCAAATCAAACGTAACTCGCCGAATCAAGGCTCGCTTATCGGCCTTCGGTGCTGGTGACAACCCTTCCGCTTCAAGCCGAGCCAGAACAAATCGATCCAGATCAGACTGAGGCCAGGCGGCGTTCTGCACGGGCGGAATTGCAACCTCCGCCGGCGAAATGAACGCCCAGTGATTCGGATCGCGATGTCGCTTTGACGCCGCAGAATCCGCGGGAAACGCCAGGCCGGATTTGACCCAGTTGCTGAGAATCTCGATCTGCGCATCAGTGAGCTTATCATCCTGCGGCATTTTCAGATTCTCATCGTCATGTCGCACCGCACGGATCAACAGACTTTCGTTCGGCTCACCAGCAACAGCCGCAGGGCCGGAATCGCCACCTTTCAAAATCGCGGCGCGAGAATCCAATCGCAGACTTCCCCATTGCTTGGTGCTGCCATGACATTTCAGACAGTGTTCATCCAGAATGGGACGTACCTGAGCTTCAAACTGTCGAAGTTGCTCCGCAGTAAACGCCGGTGTCTCGGTCTCCAGTTCAGGAGCAGATGCCTCCTGCGGCGGGACCGAATCGCCATCACTCACCTGGTTCACAGGCACTGACGCGATCGTTGGGTTTGACGCAACGCGAGGTAACGATTCGTCGATCAAGATCGAAAGCAACAGCAGAGACAGCATAGACAGCATTGTGAAGATCCCTTTGGATGGGGAAACTCAAGAGCCGCCATCATACACAAATCAAAGCTTGACCAGAAACTCTATCAGGACAGTTGTCTCAACGATGTGAAGATTTCAGAGGCATGATCCTAACTGGACAGCGCCATGTTTGAAGAGTCGGATCCACCGAAGTTGCCTATTGATCAATGTTTGTCGCGTGAGCGCAGTCCCTTCTCCCCCGAATGGCGTGGACTTAGCGTAGCGGAACTCGCCAAGAGTTCCGGCTTTCTTGGCAAATCACCGGAAGTCTACGCGACTTCCGCTACAAATTTTCCTTAAGTCCACGCCATTCCCTTCTCCCCCTCGGGGGGAGAAGGTGGCCGACAGGTCGGATGAGGGGGCTTTCGTTGAAGGGAGAGGGGGCAACATGGCGTTGTCCAGCTAAGTCCTGACCGGACGAACCATTTTGTGAAGAGAGTCGCGCTTGTTAAGAGAGTCGCGGCGAACAAGAGCACTCGCTTGTGTTGATCGCAGGTGAAAATTCCTGCAGGAGCCTGGACCGGATTGGTCTGTTCCTCGAGATCGATCATGAAGCATGATGAAGGTCAGGAAGACTCAAGGTTTCACGCTCATCGAGCTGGTGGTAATCTTGCCATGCTGACAACACTCCTGTTGTCGGCTGTTCAGTTTTCTCGGCACGCTCCATCAGAGTAATACGCCCATCGAGCCACTCGCAAGGCCCGTTGGCTTTGAGGCTGGTTGCCCTGCGTCTATGCTGTTGTCAGTGACAGAGGCGGACCATCCTCTCCGGATCGAGTTGCTTAGCCGCTGTCCATCCCTGCATCAAAGATGGCAGCCCGTGAAACAACCAGCCAAAATCAACCGCCATGTGATCACTCAAAACAGCACCGTGCAGGAGCACAAATGGCCAAAGTGGCACGTGGCAATCTTCCGGCTGCTCATCGGGGTTCTCGCAGCGATCACAACGGAGTGCTCGTCAGCCGCTGATGAACCGTCTCCAACAGCGATCAGCGACACTGCGAGGAATGAGCTCTTCGAACAAAAGATCCGACCGCTCCTTGTTAGACATTGTTATGAATGCCATTCCGGAGCCAGCAACGAAGTCAAGGGCAGCCTGCGCCTGGACTATCGTGATGCCGTTCTGAAAGGCGGACATTCCGGTCCGATCCTGATGCCTGGCAGCCCGGACGACAGTCTGTTGCTCAGTGCGATCCGACACGAAGGGCTGGAGATGCCCCCGGGGAAAAAACTGACGGATGCTGAGATTCAGGATGTCGAAGACTGGATTCGCTCGGGTGCGTTTGACCCTCGCGATCACCCTCCCGACCCCAAGTCCATCGCAACCGAAACATTCGAAGCACTTTATCAGGATCGTCGCCGCTGGTGGAGCCTCCAACCGCCAGTGGTCACTGAACCTCCACAGGTGAAATGGCCTCAGGTCGAGAACGACAATGCGGGCACTGATAACGACAATGCGGGCACTGCAAACGACAATGCGGGCACTGCGATTGACCAGTTCATTCTCGCGCAGCTTCTTGATCGGCAACTGGCTCCAGCGCAGCGCGCGGATGAGCGAACGTTGATCCGCAGAGCCTGTTTTGCTGTGACCGGTCTGCCACCGTCGGAAGAACAACTTCACTCATCTCTTAATGATCAAACGCCTCAATCATGGCAGCGTGTTGTTGATCAGCTTTTGGCATCATCGCATTTGGGTGAACGCTGGGCGCGGCACTGGATGGATGTTGTGCGTTACACCGACACCTACGGTTACGAATGGGATATGCCGGCCAAAGGTGCGTGGCGATATCGGGATTACCTGATTCGCGCGTTCAACAACGACGTGGGATTTGATCAGCTTGTGCGAGAACAGATTGCCGGCGATCTGCTGAACTCACCACGCCTGAATCATGAACTTGGCATCAACGAATCGCTGATCGGCCCGATGTTCTTCCAGATGGGTGAGAAACGCCACGGCGACAGTTCGGAGTTTAATGGCATCCATCAGGAAATGCTGGACAACAAAATTGATGCCTTCGGAAAGGCTTTTTTGGCCACCACGATCTCCTGTGCTCGCTGCCATGATCATAAGCTGGATGCGATCTCTCAACGCGACTACTACGCACTCGGCGGGCTGTTCATGAGTGCTCGCTGGATTACCAACACGGTCGATCTTCCCGAACGTAACAAGGCGGTCCGTGAAGAGCTAAAACAATTGAAACAACAATTGCGATCCGAGCTGGCTCAACGATGGCAAGCCAACCTTGAATTACTCACTGCAGAATCCCTCAACACGCTCAGCAAAACTGTCGCCGAACGACCGCTGGAGGATCCTCTGCGTATCTGGTCGCAGTTGCAGTCTGCTGAAGCCGCCGGGCAGGGCTTTGAAACCGTCTGGCAGACTCTGCAGAAAACCTATCGTGACGAAAGTCAGCGGAAACTTTCCGAAAATTCCGTTCACTTCGCGACGGTAGTCGACTTCCGTGATGGCGTGCCCAAAGCATGGTCGAGCGACGGCGAAGGAACTCGGGAAATCTCACCGCGCGGCGACTTTGTTGTCGCACTGTCGGGAGAAAAGGCTGTCGATTCCATCCTCTTCGGAGGACTCTGCACTAACTCATTATCCCCCCGGTTGAATGGTGCACTGCGAACGCCATGGACAAAATCATTTGGCCCGGGGCATCTCAGCTTTGAAGTGGCCGGAGGAGATTTTTCTGCCCAACGCACAGTTGTTGATAACGCGTTCCTCACGGAGAAACAACAGTATCTGGCGAACGCGACGCCTCAGTGGAGACTGGTCGACACGCTTTCGAGCCTGGACAGAAACGTGTATGTCGAGTTCGCAACAAAGACCAGCAACCCCAATTTTCCACCACGCGTCGGCCTTGGCGGAGCATGTTCTGAAGAGCAGGTCGCAGATCCTCGCAGTTGGTTCCAGATCAGTCGTGTGGTGAAACATACGGCCCCGTTTTCGCCGCACGATGAACTGACTCGGATGCTGCCATTGCTGGACGGCGAGACGCCTCAATCGCTGAATGAAGCGGCCAATCGATTCCGCGCAGTGCTGCAGCAATCTGTGGTGGCCTGGCAGGAGCAACATGCCACAGACGATCACGTGCGCATGTTGAACTGGATGCTTTCTGCCGGTGTGCTGCAGAACTCTGCGGATTCAACGGCACCGGAATCATCGATCAACAGGCTGATCCTCAGCTATCGGGAACTGGAACAAAAGCTGGCTGAGCCGACTACGGTCAACGGGATGGCTGACATTGATCCGCCGTTGGATTATCGCTTGAATGTCCGAGGAGACTATGATCAGTTAGGTGATCCCGTTCCGCACGGAGCGGCCAGATTTTTGTTGGATGTCTGTGACGCGAACGAGACCCGGCGAACGCGACTGGAACTGGCCGAGCTGGTTGCCAGTCCCAGGAATCCGCTGACTGCACGCGTGTATGTGAATCGTGTCTGGCACTGGCTGTTTGGTCAGGGACTGGCCAGAACTCCCGATGACTTTGGCCACGTTGGTGATCTGCCATCGCATCCCGAATTGCTGGATTATCTGACCCATGAATTCATCTCCAGCGGCTGGTCGACAAAGCAACTGATCCGCAGCATTCTGCTGAGTCAAACGTGGCAGCAATCACAGCAGTCCGTGAACGGTGCGCAGGATGTCGATCCCACCAATCGACTGCTCCATCATTTTCCTGTGCAGCGACTGGATGCAGAAAGTCTCCGCGATGCCATGCTGTTTGTGTCAGGACGACTGGATAGTCGTCTGTATGGACCGACTTCGAATCCTTACCGTCTGAATGAAGACGATCAGAAGCGGCTGTTCTCCGGTCCGCTGGATGGCCTTGGTCGACGTTCGATCTACACCAAAGTGACGATTATGGAACCGCCCCGGTTTCTGGCGACGTTCAATCAGCCGGCTCCGAAGATTCCTACCGGGCGTCGCGATATCACGACCACTCCGGCTCAATCGCTGACATTGCTGAACGACCCGTTTGTCGCAGGTCAGGCGAATTACTGGGCCTCGCAACTGATTCAGCAGAGTGACACAACAATCGAGTCACGATTGCAGCAGATGTTTGTGAAGGCTCTGGGCCGCGAAGCCAGCAGTGAGGAACTGTCACGCTGGTCAGAAGCGGCTCGTGACTTCGCGAGCGAAGAGAAGATCCCTGAACAAGAGGTTCTGCTGAGCCAATCCGTATGGCAAACGATGGCCCATGCCATGTTCAACACAAAAGAGTTTCTGTACGTACGTTAAGGATTTGGTTCGAAATCATATCCGCAATTGGTGAGGCTGCGTTCGCTGGGGCGAACTTGTCACACCCTACAAATCGCAACCCATTCCGGTAGGGTGTGACAACTGAGCCTCAGCGAACGCAGGCACACAGTTTCAGTCTTCACTTGATTCAAACCGGACATTATGTCGGGACCGCACCTAAGTTGCCGCGCGTGCTCGTTTGACAGACGAGCGAGCTTTCACGGGCTGCGGTGCCGGGCGACCAGATTGCTCCAGGGCCTGCATCATTCGATTCAACTCGGGAACAATTTTCTCGTTCAGCCATGCGATGAGTTCAACGGCTTTGGATTCGGCCGCGACCCTGGCACTGGCGGACATATCCTGCAGACTCTTTCCCTGCTTCCTGCTGACCTTGCTGCTGAGCCGTGCGACAGATTTGGCCGCTACTGCTTCATCCTGCAAGCGTCCAAATTTCTTCTGCACATCCGCCAGCGACCGGAGCAAGTGCTTTGTCGTTTTGTCGACATGAAACTCCTGCAACAGTTCAGCAACATACCGCAGTTGTTTGGAGGAGATACGAAACGCATGCATTCCCTTGAGCTGCGATCCCTCAGGCAACTTTTTCAACAGCAATTCAATCCGATCACGCAACTGCTGCGTGCTCCAGGATCCACGATCTGGTGCTGCTTCGCTGGAGGCATCTGTCTTCTTTGCTGACATTGACTTGAGCAAAGCGCGGGTTTTGGTCTGAAGTTTTTCTTCCCGGACCAGAGTCTCGAAGGACTGCCTGAGAGGTTCCTGGCAGTCCTTGCGTTTTCGCTTCCACGCTTTTCGCAACTGAGCCTGAGCTTTCCCCTGTTCGGGCATTTCTCGAGCCAGCAGAACATCCAGGTCTCGGGCTTTACCGGCCGACTTGAGTAACTCCTTCAGAGTCTTCTGCAGCCAGCATGTTTCCTTCGCAACGGAAAACTGCTCGGAGAACAAGTCCAGACAGGCTAAGGTTCTGCGCAGGGCAATCCGCAGCTCATGAACCCCGTCGATGCTGACTCGCCAATCTTTAGCCGCGACCCTGAGTTGCGATTTGACGTCCAGCACACAGGATTTCAGCAGCGTTTGTGCCATCTGTTCCACAGTCACACTGTGTTTTGATTTGCGGGGCATGCAAGAGACCAGGCACGATTCAGGACCGTTGAGGACCAGCAGCGGAAACATCCGCACTTGGACACATGAGCAGCGTGCCCACAGTGTGGGGAGAATTCAAACAGGATGGCAGGCTGTCTGGGATTTTGCGCATTATTAATAACTCGGGCTGTTTGCCCCAATTAAGGCGTTTGCGACACCTGAATTGTTAAGATTGTGAACGTTTCGCGAGCAAATTTCGCGGAGAATGAGGTCCAGTAAGTCACGCCAGGTCTCGAAAAAGTCTCGCGGTATTCTTCAATGGATCACGTTGCGTTGAATTACCCGACAGCCTACCGTACCCGACTTCTTGTTTCTGGACCGGCCCCCCGGGATTGATGAACTGGGTGAGCCGGTTAACCTGGGAACAGGTTTATTCTGTGCGCGGCCACGATTGAGGCTGACTTCCAAAGTTATCCCGCGAACACCCGGGCTCAATTCACACCACGCGGAGAAAAAGATATGGCTTCGTCATTCGAGATGACGCGGCGTGTTGAGTTTTGCGAAACCGACATGGCCGGCATCGTCCACTTTTCAAACTTCTACAAATGGATGGAACAGGCGGAGCATGAGTTCTTCAGAACTCAGGGGCTTTCCATCGTGCGGCATTTGGCAGATGGCAGCACGATCGGCTGGCCTCGCGTATCAGCCCAGTGTCGCTTCGAATCCCCCGCGCGTTATGAAGACGTGCTGACAGTGCTGTTGACGGTGCAGCGAATCGGCATGAAGTCGCTGACTTTCGATATCGTCTTTCGCAACGGTGATCGGAATATCGCTCGCGGCTCGATAAAAACAGTCTGTTGTATAGTTCGCCCGGGACACGGGCTGGAATCGATGGAGATTCCGGACGAGTATCGATCACGACTTGAAGAGCATCCGGAAGAACAGACAGGATCATGAAGCGCGCATTCTTTTTAATCCTGGGCATCGTCATCTCTGTCGCCTGCTTCGCGTGGTCGCTGCGCGGAACAGATCAGGAGCAGCTGACGGCGGCCTTTGCAGGTGCGAACTATTGGTCCCTGCCCCTCATGCTGGCCTTGTTGTTTCTGTTTTATTGGCTCAAAACTTTGCGTTGGCAATGGCTGCTGGCCCCCGTTGCTCCGCTGACGTTCGGACAATTGTTTCCCCCGATGCTGATCGGTTTTGCGGCCAACAATCTGCTGCCCGCTCATCTGGGTGAGTTCATTCGTGTCTTCGTCATTCGCAAGAAGTATGGCGTTCCCGCCGGCACGGTGCTGTCCACGGTGGTACTGGAACGAATCTTCGACGTCCTTGCCATCCTCGCGCTGTTCGGTGTCGGTTTGTTTTTCACGAATGATCTGCCCGACAACTATCGTAACGCCGCTTTGCTGCTGGGGGCCGGAGCCATCGTCGGTGTCATTGCTGTCATTGTGTATTTGATCTGGACCGAAGTCTTTCTGAAGTTCATGACATGGAGCATGAGCTGGTTTCCGTTTTTACCCGCGAAGCTGACCACGGGCGTCATTGAGATGTTGCGTAACGGGGCTCACGGACTGGCCTCTTTGCGAAGCGGAAAGGCCGTTTTTCTGATTGCGATCAGCAGCCTCGCGCAATGGTTCATTAACGGCCTGATCGCCTACGTGGCCTTGAAAGCCTTCCACATTGATGTTTCACCGGTGGAAGGACTGATCGTGACGGCAGTGACCGCGATCGGGGTCATCATTCCTTCAACGCCGGGTTACTTTGGTGTGATTCAGGTGTGTTTTCGCGTCAGCATGGAGGCCCTGCAAATTCCTGTTGCGGCCTCCGTTGTGCTGGGCTCATCGGTCTACTATCACATGAGCATGTACATCCCGGTCACAATGCTGGGATTGTACTACGCCCAGCAACTGGGGCTCAGCCTCAAAGACCTGCAGAAAGCGGCTGCCGAATAAACTTCTGGAGCGTGTGACAGGATGTGTCCACATGCCCGCGATTCGCGCCGGCCGACCAGACAACTTCGGAGACGTAGATATCACCGCGGGAGTCCAGGCAAATATCATGCGGGGCGAAGAAATCTCCGGGAGCTGTTGGATTCAAACCGCCGCCCCAGCGACACAGTAGTTCACCGGTCGGCGAATAAATGCTGACTCGACCGCCGGTTGCATTTTCTGATGGTGGAGAAATTCCCGGCCACATCCCTGATCGAAAACCCAACTCCGCCACGTACATGTTTCCGGATTTATCGAACGTCAACTGACAAGGTCGAGCGACATCCGTATCCTGACTCAGGAATTTCCCGTCCGGCGTGAAACTTTGCAGACGGCTGTTCTCACGATCAGCGACATGCACAATTCCATTTCGGTCGACTGCGATCCCGTGTGGGACCTGAAATTGCCCCGGCCCTCTTCCGGGTTCTCCCCAGGAAAAGAGTAACTGGCCATCAGCCGTAAACTTATGAATTCGTGCGTTGCCGTAACCATCAGCCGCGTAGATTTCTCCGGCTGGCGACAGCGCGATGTTGGTCGGAAAGTAGAAGGGAAGACCGGAATAACGCACGGTGCGAAAATCGATGCTGGTGGCTCCGGTATCCGACGGCTGCCCACTGGTTCCCAGTTTCCACACCAGTGTTCCATCCGGCGAAAATTTGCGGACGGTATGATCCAGGTCATCGGTGCAGTAAATGCAGTCATCCGGACCGATCGTGATCCCATGTGCCCTTGCGAAGACACCTTCGCCCCAGGAGCGCAGAAACTTTCCGGATCGATCAAACACCATCACCGGATGCTCGCCACGATTGAACGCAAAGACGTTGTCGTGGGAATCGACGGCCACCGCAGAGACTTCCTGCCACTGATACTCTGCGGGACGCTGAGCCCAGTCAGCCACGGCTTCATACCGAAAGGCATCAGTGCCAACAAAAACCGGGCCATCAGCAGTAACCGACGAACGATCAGACATAAAATTCTCTCTCTGCGGTTTCCCGCGGCGTTGAAACGGAGTCGGCAAGTTCTATCCGGAAATTACTTTTGCATTCAGGCGATACTCCTGAGCACGTCGAGCATACTGGATCGCATTCTCCAGCAACCGCGAGATCTCCTCTTCGGTCAGTTCGCGTTTGACCTTCCCTGGCAATCCAACAACCAGTGAGCGATCCGGGATTTCCACTCCTTCCGGTACCAGGGCTCCGGCACCAATCAGGCAATGGCGACCGATCTTTGCCCCATTGAGCACGATCGCTCCGATACCAATCATGCTGCCTTCGCCCACAGTGCAGCCATGGAGCATCGCCTGATGCCCGATCGTGCAGTCCGGGCCAATCGTCAACGGACAGCCTGGATCCGTGTGCAACACCGCAAGGTCCTGAATGTTTGTCCGAGCACCAATCAGGATGGGCTCATTGTCCGCTCGCAGCACCGCGCCGAACCAGACGCTGGAGGCTTCCGACAATGTCACTCGTCCGATCAGCGTGGCATTGGCGGCGATCCAGACATCAGCCGACTGAAGTACGGGCTGATGGTCGCCCAGAGCAATCAACATAAGCTTTGGCTTTCGATAGTCAACACGAATCCCTCGCTGACGCTTTTTGAAGTTGCACATTTCGTTAGGGCTGAAACGCGCAGCTTCAATACGGACGCTTCGGGTTGTGAAGGAATTTGCAATGTGCGCACTCGCAGTTCACTCTTTAATGACCGTCGCCTTTCGGATGTAATCAAGCGCGGGGAACTGGGCGTTCAGGTAAGTGTTTCCGCTGCTGTTGA
>CAMAXD010000142.1 GCA_945861975.1 Candidatus Kuenenia stuttgartensis
ACCTTTTCATTAAGCTTCGCCCCTGAATTTGAATCAATCGCATCACGTTTTGAACTGTAACCGCAGCCAATGACCACAGAACTTCCAAAAGCCTACGAACCAGCCGCCGCACAGACTCGCTGGGTTGAACACTGGCTCAGCAAGGGATATTGCAACGCCGAACCCACTCCGGGCAAGGAACAGCACACGATCATGATTCCGCTGCCAAACGTGACCGGTGCGCTGCACATGGGGCACTGTCTGAACGGCACAATTCAGGACTTGCTGACTCGCTGGCGACGGATGCAGGGGCGAGCCGCTCTGTGGATGCCGGGCACGGATCACGCGGGCATTGCGACTCAGGCGGTTGTTGAACGTCGAATGCTGGAAGAGGAAAAGTTGACACGGCACGACATTGGTCGTGAGGCTCTGGTCGAACGTATCTGGAAGTGGAAGAATGAGTACGAGGGACGCATTCTGAATCAGCTCAAGCAGATCGGTTCGAGTTGTGACTGGCGTCGAGTACGTTTTACACTGGACGAAGTCTGCAGCAAGGCAGTTCGTCGTACGTTCTTCAAGATGTTCAGCGACGGACTGATCTACCGCGGTAAGCGGTTGGTGAACTGGGACACCTATCTTCAGACTGCTGTCGCGGATGATGAAGTTTACACGGACGACATTGCCGGGCATTTCTGGACGATGAACTATCCGGTGGTTGATGAGGCCGGAAAACCAACCGGCACTCGCATTTCGTTCTCAACGACTCGCCCCGAAACCATGCTTGGCGATACTGCTGTTTGCGTTCATCCCACGGACGAACGTTACACGGATCTCGTCGGGAAGCATGTGATGATTCCGGTCAACGGTCGCATCATTCCAATCGTGGCTGATGCGTTGCTGGCGGATAAGACATTGGGCACTGGTGCAGTAAAGGTAACTCCTGCGCATGATCCCAACGACTATGCCTGCTGGTCTCGCAACAAGGACAAGATGGGCGAGCCGATCAGTATCCTGAATTCAGATGGCACGATCAACGAAAACGGCGGCGAGTACTTGGGCCTGGATCGCTACGAGGCTCGTAAGCGAGTCGTTGCGAAGATGGATTCGCTGGGACATCTGGAAAAAGTCGAAGACCGCATCATCCCGATGAAGTACAGCGACCGCAGCAAGACGCCGGTTGAGCCGTTCCTGAGTGATCAGTGGTTCGTGAAGATGGACACCCTGGCGCAGAACGCGATTGACGCCGTTGAAGATGGCCGCGTTCGGTTTTTTCCGCAGCGTTATGCCAAGACATATCTCGACTGGCTGGGTGAGAAACGCGACTGGTGCATTAGTCGGCAGTTGTGGTGGGGTCATCGGATTCCGGTTTGGACCGCCACGTTCACAAGCACGGACGAGGTGCATCGGGCTCTTGAAGAACTTCGCCATCCGAATGGATTCACCTTCGCAAAGGTATCAGAGTCCGATCCGTTGACGGTTCTCCTTTGCCTTGACGATCACTTTGATGATTCGGACGACGCATTTCCCATGCGTCTGGCGAAGATGGGCTTCGTTCAGGATCCCGATGTTCTCGACACGTGGTTCAGTTCGGCGCTCTGGCCACATGCGACGCTGGGCTGGCCGGATCGGGAGAACAATCCGCCGATGGTGCAGGCTGCTGCCGCGGCATCTGATATTTCAGAGTTGAAATCTCAAGCTCCCGCAGGGACAAACGAAGTACTCGACTTCTTCTACCCCGGGTCCGTGCTCGTCACCTCCCGCGACATCATCACGCTGTGGGTTGCCAGAATGGTGCTCACGGGGCTGTACAACATGGGCGACGTGCCGTTCAAGCATGTCTACATCCATCCAAAGATTCTGGATGGACTTGGCCAGACCATGTCCAAGACCAAAGGCAACGGCGTTGACCCGCTGGAGTTGATTGAGAAATACGGCACCGATGCGATCCGGTTTACGATCTCATCGCTGGCCGGGGAAACTCAGGACGTGCGGTTGCCGGTTGGTTATGAATGTCCTCATTGTCAGGCCATTACGCAGCAGACCAAAGAGCATCAGGAAATGCGGCCGATGGGCGGAGCAACTCCGTCCCTGAAATGTGCGAAGTGCAAGAAGTCATTCCAGTTCCCAAGCCCTTGGTTTACGCCTGATGAAGGAGCGCCGGTCGCTCGGATTGTCAGTGAACGCTTTGAATACGGTCGCAACTTCTGCAACAAGCTGTGGAATGCCTGTCGTTTTGCGTTCATGAATCTGGAAGGCTACACAGCTGGCCCAGTGAATGAATCGGAACTGCAGGTTGAGGACCGCTGGGTGCTCAGTCGGCTGGCTACGACGGTTCGCGAAGTCACTACGATGCTGGATCGCTACCAGTTTGATCAGGCGACTCGAGCCGTCCGCGAGTTCACCTGGAATGAATTCTGTGACTGGTATCTCGAAATGCTGAAGCCACGCTTCCGCAACGAGGCTGCTCGTCCTGTCGCTCAGCGATGTTTGGTTGTTGTGGTAGATACGCTGCTTCGGCTGTTGCATCCGTTTGCTCCGTTCATCACTGAAGAACTGTGGCATTTGTTTGCCCAGTTTGCGCCGGTGCGACCGACGGGGATCGCCAGCGGTGACAGTGTGTTTGGCGAGTCCGTGCCTGTGTCAGAAAGTGTTATGGTCGCCAAGTGGCCGGAGATGCCACTCAACGCCATTGATGCGTCTCTGGAGAAGCGCTTCGAGCGACTGCAGGAAACAATTATTGCGGTTCGCAACGTGCGATCGGTTTACGGGATATCACCGGGAGCTCCGCTGAAACTCTTCATGCGATGTGCGCCGGACGTGGCGGAACAACTGAAAGCTGTGGCGGGGCAGTTTGATTTTCTCTCGAAGACAATGCTGGAAGCGGCCGGGCTTGATGTAACAGCTCCGGAAGGCTCTGTCAGTTTTTCCCTGCCCGATGCCGACGGCTATATTCCTGTCGGGGATTCAATCGACCGTGACGCTGTTCGAAAGAACAAAGAGAAGGAAGCCGAGAAGCTGCGAGGCTTCATCTCCAGCGCGGACAAAAAGCTTCAGAATGAGGGCTTTATGGCAAAAGCTCCGGCGGACGTCGTGGACGGTATTCGAGCCACGAAGGCGGAGCAGGAAGCTCAGTTGGAGAGCATCGAGCGAATCATTCGGGAGCTGTCATAGAATTCACGGGTTTCGACACCATTCTCGTTATGATTTCCGATCGTGACACGAAAGCTGCCGGGCGTTTACCATGCGACGAGTATTGTGCGGTGTAAGTGCCGTAGTTGGCATGATCGCCCGCGACTTTAAAGCGTGTGCAGGACTTTAGCCCACCATCAAGTGACCCATGCAAGACCTTGTGCGACAGGAAATCTTTCAGGCCTGCAAGACTGTCATCGTCAAGATCGGCACGAACGTGCTGACGACGGAGAATGATCGGCTTGATCTGGTCCGTATACAGTGTATCGCAGATCAGATTCATCGCATTCAGGAAACTGGCCGGCGAGTTGTCCTGGTCTCCAGTGGGGCTGTCGGTGCTGGAATAGGAATTTTGGGACTCAATCGGCGTCCGGATTCACTGCCCGAGCTTCAGGCGGCGGCGGCCATTGGCCAGCCATCGTTGATGCGAACGTGGGACGATGCCATGCTGCGCAGCGGGCATCGGACGGCTCAGCTGTTGCTGACGGGTAATGATTTTCGCAACCGGCAGCGATACCTGAATGTTCGCAACACGATTCGCACGCTGTTTGACTTCAACGTCATTCCGATCGTCAACGAGAACGATACAGTCAGTATCAAGGAGATTGCTGTTGGTGACAATGATCAGTTGGCGTCAATGCTGGCCACGTTGTTGCCGGAACCGCTGCTGGTCATCTTATCCGGGATTGCCGGGCTTTATGATGGCCCGCCATCGAATCCAGCCAGCAAGGTCGTGCCGTTGGTCGAGAAGCCTGATGAATCATTGCTGAAGCTGGTTGCGGCCGAGCAGAGTACTCGAGGTCGTGGCGGCATGGGCTCGAAGCTGAAGGCGATTCTAGCAGCTACTGGAATGGGTGAGACCGTCATTCTTGCCAGTGGTCGCAGCGATACGGTACTCGACGATATCCGGAAAGGCGTCTCTACAGGCACACTGTTTCTGGCGAAGGGTGAAACCGTTCCGTCATGGAAACGCTGGATTGGATTTGGAGCACCTCCAGCCGGCATGCTGGTTTTGGACGAGGGAGCGACGAAGGCCGTTCGAGAATCCGGTCGATCATTGCTTGCCGTCGGCATTACCGATGTTCAGGGTGAGTTTGAATCCGGATCGCTGGTCGGGCTGCGAGCAAAAGACGGCACCGACATCGCGCGAGGGCTGGCGAATTATTCTTCAGATGAGATTCGTCGCATTCAGGGCCGCCGCTCTGATCAAATCGCGGCGGCTCTGGGGCATGTTCCGTATGGAGAAGTCATTCATCGCGACAATCTGGCGCTGCTGACGTGAATGCAGTCCCTGAGAGCACGAAGGCACTGTGTCTGACAGGCCGTTGATCACATTGTAGCCGCAATAAAAAAACAGGGCACCCTTCGGTACACTGTTCTCTCTGTTAATATCCGCGTGATTTGCGATTGATCAGTATTCGCCCGTGCTGGTTCTGATTTTGCACTCCGGCAGTTTTTCTTTCAGAGCCAATGCTCCTGCCTGCCCGCAGTTTGTGTTGCTGACATCCAGCAGTCGAAGTTTCTTCAGACCGACGAGTGCTGCGAGTCCCCGGTCAGAAATGGCTCGGTTACTCCCCAGGTGTAGTTCTTCAAGGTTTTTTAGTCCTTTAAAGAATTCCACCATTCCGGCATCGGTCACCGCGTTGGATCCGGCATTCAGAATACGTAGTTTTGGAAATGAACCGAAAACATCAGCCGCTTTGTGTTCGACGAGACCGGCACCGTATACGTTCAGGTGCTCCAGTGAATCCATCCCTTTGATGGCCTGAAAGCCTTCGAGGCCAAAAGGGGTTTCGCCAACCGTCAGCGTCTTCAGGTTGGCTCGCGATGCCCCTTTCCACGCGATCCCAGGGATGTTATTAAAGTCAACACTGAGATATTCCAGCGTCTTGATCTTCAGCAACTCAGGAACGGAAGCTCCTGTGATCTGAGTTCGCGGCAGCCGAAGTTCACGCAGCGGTAAGTCATGCAGCATTGTGACCAACTGATCATTTGCGGCTGTCGATCCCACGTTCAGATTAGACAACTCCAGCATTTGACTCAGGCTGGCTCCTGCTGCTGGTGTAATCATCGTACCGCTGAGATCCAGCGTTTGGAGATGCGGGATTGTTGTGAGTTTTGCAACAACCGTGTCATCTGTTTTTGTGGAGGGCAGCAGTACTTCGTTCAAAGATTTAATACTGCCAATCGCTGAAAGAGCATCAGGCATCAAATCGGTACTTGTAAGCGTCAGTGACGTGAGATGCGTTAACGCGGCAAGGTGAGCCAGACCGGCGTTGGTGACATTTCTGTTGCCCGTCAGGTCGATCTTCAGGATGCTCGGCCCTACTTCAGGAGTAACACAGAGCTGCATTAAATCGGCGTCGGTAATGTCGTAGGGAGCAAGCTTTTGAAACCTTGCGACAATCTCGGCTGGGCTGACAATCAAGGTTGGTGAATCGCCGACCGGCGGCAGAGTGGCATTTGCGGAAGTGGTTGGCGGTGTGGAAGTGCTCGCCGAGCCAGAAACCTCGGATTTTGCGTCGTTGACCGCTTTTGTGACCTCTTCACAGCCAGAAAACACGAACATCAGACAAGACATCAATGTCGGGAACAGACACCGCAGGCGAAGGCTGTCGGCGCCTGAGCTAGGGATTTGGGCCATGAAAAACTCCAGTAAGATAGGGGAAAATAAGGCCATCAATATCTTGCGTCAGCAGCAAACCAGATGCCAGTCATCCACCTCAGAAACCTCTTAAAAGAGTTTTCATCGTCTTTTGACTTCGGGAATCAAACGCAAGGGGCCGATTGAGATTGCTCGTTGACTTCGCAGATTTGTGTCAAGTCCGAGGTGCGCGTGACTATTCAGGGGTGTTGTAGGAACCATGTCGAGTCGTCAAGATACCTTTGGACGTCGAAAATCGGTTGATGTGGTGTTGTCGGAAGATGAGTGTTGCATTCACTGTCCTCCGGGAAACGTGAGTTGTTGTCAGTAGAACTGAGGAAAAAAACTCGTGAGCGAAACGTGGATTGCAGATCGGATGCATCGAATTGATGCATCGGGAATTCGAAAGGTGTTTGATCTCGCTGCAACGATGAAGCGACCCATCAATCTCAGCATTGGCCAGCCCCATTTTGACACGCCGCAGCTAATCAAGGATGCTTTGTGTAAGGCAGTGCAGGATGGGAAGAATGCATACAGTCAGACGCAGGGGATTGCTCCCTTGCTCAGCGTACTGCAAAAGGATGTTGATGACCGTTACCATCATCCTGATCGGAAGGTTTTTGTTACATCAGGCACCAGCGGGGCATTGATGTTGGCGTTGTGTACGCTGATTAATCCTGGTGACGAAGTGATCATTTTTGATCCATGGTTTGTGATGTATCGGCACCTCACCACTTTGGCCGGAGGCAACGTCGTTGAGGTTTCTACGTACCCTGATTTTCGAATAAGGATTGAGGATGTTCGCAAGGCGATTACGCCTCGGACAAAGATCATCCTCTTCAATAGTCCAGCCAATCCGACAGGAGCTGTCGCATCGAAAGCAGAAGTTCAGGCGCTGGCTGAGCTTGCTGCTGAGAAGAACATCGCACTGATCAGCGACGAGATCTACCGAGTGTTCTGCTACGACGAGCCCTTCCATAGTCCTGCGGAATGGAATGACCGCACCATCGTGATTGACGGATTCAGCAAGTCTCATTCAATGACGGGTTTGCGGCTTGGTTACATCCATGGTCCGCAGTATCTGATTCAGCAGATGATGAAACTGCAGCAGTTTACATTTGTTTGTGCTCCCCATCCTGTTCAATGGGCGGGAGTGACAGCATGGGAGCTGGATCTGCAGCACAACGTGGATGATTACCGACGGAAGCGAGAACTGTTAGTTGGGCTCCTGAAGGAAGATTTTAACATTTCCGGTGGTCAAGGAGCATTCTATTTGTTTCTCAAAGCTCCGTGGGGGACCGGGACGGAGTTCGTAGCTGAAGCGATTCGCAACAATCTGCTGATCATTCCCGGAAACGTGTTCAGTCCGTCCGACACACATTTTCGCGTTTCCTTTGCCGCAGAAGACGATCTGATTCGCGAGGGAGCCGAGATTCTTTGCCGTTTGGCCAGAAACCCGCCGGAAGGGTTTCTCCGGACTTGAGACTCTCAGGCATGCCACGGCATATGTTTTGCGGTGATTTTCTTGCACTCTGCGGAGAATCCCTGCATGATGTGTGACGTGCCGGGAGAATTCTGAACATTTTTGTGTCCTTCGGATCTCTCCATCGTCAGCCAGTCTTTGTCAGATCTGGTGTTTTATTCAGACTTATTCGGTTCTGAAGGCACTGGTCAGTAAGGGAGGTATTTTGCAATGCGAAAACTACGTACACACGCCCGCGGGTTTACTCTGATCGAGCTGCTGGTGGTGATAGCCATCATCGCGATTCTGGTGGCACTGTTGCTTCCTGCTGTGCAGCAGGCTCGTGAGTCCGCCAGAAAGACTCAATGCCTGAACAATCTGAAGCAACTTGGGCTGGCGATGCACAGCTACCATGATTCACATGGGGCCCTTCCGCCGGGAATTATCTCCAATCGCCTGGCCGCTAATGCCGATCTGACACCGAACGGACTTCGAACCATCGACCCTACCGAAGCAACAGACCTGTCACGATCATTGTCACTCCATGGAACCAGTTGGGCGTTGCATGTATTGCCCTATATCGAACAAGGCAACGTGTTTCAGATGTGGCGTCCGTTCTTCAACGTTATCAACAACGCAGAGATGGCCAATCAACAGGGAGACTGGCAGAAAGCCGGGTATGCTCCGGCGACATTCGACATTAAACAGTTTTATTGTCCTTCGCGCCGAGGGAATATGGACCGCAAGAACCTGAGTCACAATCTTTATCTTGACTCAGTGTCCGCCAGCAGAGTTTCAACCGGTCAGATTTCCAGTGGTGGCATTGATTATGCTGGGTGCGCCGGCTCCGGACTGGTCTTCGACATTAGTGCCGGACGACCGATGTTTGATCTAACAGCCGACCAGATTGCGAACCAGAATCAACAGGTTCGAACGCTTGCTAACAACTTCAATCAGCTCTCTGGCAACCTCGGTGTCTTCACCGTCAACAGCTCAGTGCGTCTTACGGATATCAAGGACGGAACGAGCCATACAATCATGTTTGCAGAGGCTGAGCGTTTTTCTCCATGGCGCGGAATTAATGCTCGCAATGCTGTTCAAGTCGCCTACGACGGTTGGGCCTGGGGAGGCGCGGCGACTCTTGTTTCAACCATGGATGGCCCGAACAAGATGTTGCACTTTCAGTTCGCCGGGTCTTCACACGGTGATGTCTGCATGGTGGGACTTACTGATGGTTCGGCGAAGCCTGTGTCTCAAAACATCGGCCTGAACGTTTGGCAGGCTGCGGGCAATATTTCTGGTGGAGTGACAACTCAGGGGTTCTGATGCTCAGCATATCCCAGACGCCAGGGTTGCGAATTCTCGTCATCCTGGCGTTTTTTTTTCGCGGGATCTGGAACAGCAGCCCATGGTTGCAGTTAGTATGAGCAAATTGAGGACTTCATTTCGAACGAACCGGCGTCCCGCAGGTTCTTCGTATCTCGTTGACTGAGCGCCACTTTTATGACCATTCGATATACATGCACCGGCTGTGAGTCGGTGTTGAAGATCAAGGATGAGAAAGCTGGCACAAAGGGCAAGTGCCCCAAATGCAAAGCGGAGTTTTTAGTTCCCCAGCCGGAGGTTGAAGAGTCTGCTGAAGTTGTGGCCTCGCCAGCAGACGAGCCAATTGACGAACCGGTTGATTCCGTCGATATGCCAATCGAGCTGACTCCGGAAGTGCCGGAGTCGGACAGCTTCGATCCGCTCTCGGTGCTGGGGGCATCAACCGGATCTGCGGGACCGCGGTCATCTCGAAGCGAATCGGCGGAACGCAAGCCGTCGATGGCGGAAATGATGAAAGACTTCGATGCTGCGAAGAAGGGCAGAGAGAAAAGGGCAACTTCTGAGACGGTTCGTACTTCGGCGGTTGCGGCCTCAGCCCTTGAGACCGCTGGGACTGCCGCCGATGCGCTCTCCCGCGCTTATCAGCAAAAGCGAGATTCTGCGTCAGCTCCTTCGAAATCTGCGAAGGATGTTAAGTCTCAGCAGGAACGAGCACTATTAAAGGACTTTATCACACGGCGAGCGTTACCAGGATTGTTAGTGGTCGGCGTACTCGTTTACGGTTACTTTTCGTGGATGAATGATGAGCCATGGACAGGGCCGGAGTTATTTGAAGTCACTGGTCAGGTCTCAACTGCAGGAACTCCTGCGGTGGGAATCCAGGTTTTCTTTGAACCAATCTCAAGCGGTCCCGAAGACAATCGCTCTGCTGTCTGGGCCACCACAGATCCCGGCGGGAACTTTCGGTTGATGTATGACGCATCACATTTTGGTTGTCCTGCTGGTGAATACAATATTGGGTTCGCAGGCGTCACTGGAAAGCCACTCAATCGTGCAGAGGGGGCTTTGAAGCTAACAGTGAAAGCCAATGAAACGAACGAGTTCAAAATAACCTTGTGACATAATTCGATAGTTGGTGTCAGCAATACAGATCAATTTTGCGCAAACGTTGACGAGTGAATCCTCGGCGTTCTTCGTTGTTCTTCAGCTCACTCAGGACCAGATCCGTTTTTCGACAGAGCATTGTTTCAAATATGACATCAGTCACCATCATTGATTATGGAATGGGGAATCTTCGCAGCGTGCAGAAGGCGTTTGAACGCATCGGCCAGTCTGCTCATGTGACTTCAGACGTTACGGAGATTGCTGCGGCAGAAAGACTTGTCCTGCCCGGTGTGGGAGCATTTCGAGATGCTATCAGTGCGATTCGAAGGAGTGATCTGACTGGCGTTATTCGGGATCACATTGCCGCAGATCGGCCGTTTCTTGGGATTTGTCTTGGAATGCAACTGTTGCTCGATGCCTCTTTTGAAGATGGTGAGCATGAAGGTCTGGGAATTATTCCCGGCACTGTGCAGAGGTTTGATCTTTCGCCTGAATTCAAGATTCCACACATGGGCTGGAATCAACTGAACCTCGAAGGCGCTTCGCAGCACGGATTACTCAGGGAACTGGGCACAGAGCCGTGGTTCTACTTCGTTCACAGCTATCATGTGGTTCCCGGCGATAAGTCGTGGATTGCTGCAACGACAGATTATGGTCGTCCGTTTGTTTCGGTCGTTGCAAAAAGTAATGTTATGGCGACCCAATTCCATCCCGAGAAGAGTCAGTCCGGCGGGATGCAGTTGTTGCGCAACTTTGTTTCGATTGGTGAGTCGGCCGTTTGCTCCGCCCAATGATCTGATGCCTGATGGTGTTCTAAGTTTGGTGAGATTGAGTGCGACCGCCGACCATTGTCAGAGCCGCATGTTTCCGTGAGGCTCTGCGTACTGCCTTCGTGTTTTGAGATTCCTTACAAGCTAAAAATATGCTTCAGCTTCTTCCGGCCATTGATCTGCTCGACGGAAAATGTGTTCGTCTTCGTCAGGGAAACTACAACGACAGCACAGTCTTTTCAGACGACCCTGTCGATATGGCATTACGCTGGCGAGATGAAGGGGCTGAGCGACTGCATCTGGTTGATCTGGACGGTGCAAAAGCAGGGCGTCCCGTGAATCAGAATGTGGTCAGACGTATTGCGGATGCCACCGGTTTGCCCTGTCAGTTGGGTGGCGGAATTCGGAACGAGGACAACATCCGGCTGACGATTGAAGAGGCTGGAGTCGATCGCGTCATCATCGGAACCAAAGCGCTGCGAGAACCGGATTGGTTTGCAGAGATGTGTGCGAAGTTTCCTCATCGCCTTGCTCTCGGGCTTGATGCTCGTGATTCGATGGTAGCGACGGACGGATGGCTGGAAGTTTCGCAGATCTCCGTCACGCAGCTCGCTCAGCGATTTGTCGGAGTTCCACTGGCGGCCGTGATCTACACAAACATCGCGAACGATGGCATGATGCAGGGCATCGATCAGCAGACGCTTGACGATTTCGTACGGCTTGCCGAAATGGGGCTTCCCGTGATTGCATCTGGAGGAGTAACGACAATGGCCGACATCGCTGCTCTGAAAACGATCAATGCCGAACAGCCGAATCTGATTGGTGCGATTACGGGCCGTGCCATTTATGAGGGCACAATCCGAGTGCGGGAAACCATTGAGTTCCTGCGAAGTTAGACGGATATTCTGCGTTGTCTCAGCGAGAATTATGGCCATTGAGTTTTGGTCATAAAATTGATCCTGCAGGAGTGGTTAAGATGAAAACCGGATTCCTGACCCTTGATGCGATCGAGGCGTTTGACCGCGATGGCTTTATTGTTGTCGACAGCTTTCTGAATGCTGAAGAGACGGAGTTGCTTGGAGCCATTGCGCGGCAGGATCATGCTCTCGCAGCCGCGAAAACCTCTCGGGCCGATGGCGAAGGTGGCTCCGTGGATCTGGTCGTCGAGAATGAGCTTCCGGCCGATGCGATTTACACTGCTATTGTCCAGGCTGAGCCATTGGTGACGGCGATGGAGGCTTTACTCGGCGATGAAGTTTATCATTATCATCACAAAATGATTTTGAAAGAGCCACGAGTCGGCGGCGCGTGGACCTGGCATCAGGATTATGGTTATTGGTACAGCAACGGTTGCCTGTTTCCTGATATGGCCAGTTGTATGTTTGCCGTGGACAAGGCGACCAGAGAAAACGGATGTTTGCAGGTCCTGCGTGGTTCGCACCGCATGGGACGCATTGATCATATGAAACGCGGCGATCAGACCGGGGCTGACATGGAGCGTGTTGACGCCGCGCTGGCTCGAATGGAGCTGATTCACGTCGAGATGAATCCTGGTTCTGCAGTGCTGTTCCATGGCAACACGCTGCATCGGTCAGATCAGAATCGAAGTGAAAATCCTCGCTGGGCTTTTATCTGTTGCTACAACACTCGCAGCAATGATCCTTACAAAGATGGGCGGCATCCGCACTATTCTGCGTTGCCACGAGTCGGCGCTGACGAGGTCGCCGCTGTGGGACGTCGCCATCTGCAGCGTATTACCGATGGGATCACATCCGCGATGTGATTAGTTCGTATGCTTGAACTGCTTGAGTCAAGTGTGTCCCGGAGTTCGGCCTGTTGTCTCTGACGTGACTGGCTTAGTGCAGATGTCAACACTTTCCGAACGGCTCAAGTCTCTGGGACAGGAGTTGGGGTTTGCGCAGATCGGAATTGCGCCCGCGGTAACTCCAACCGGATATCATCGGCTCCTGGATTGGGTTAGTCGAGGTCAGAACGCAGACATGCAGTGGGTTGATCGACGTCTGGAAGCCTATCGTCATCCCGATGGCGTCATGTCCGGAACACGCAGCGTGATTATGGCTGCGATGAACTACCACGATGGAGAACAGACAACCGAAGGTCCGAGAATCGCTCGTTATGCATCAGGGTCTGCCGATTATCACGATGTGCTGAAACCTCTGCTGAAACGTCTTGTTGCGTTGCTGCGCGCGGAGTTCCCTCAGTCTCGGAATCGAATTGTCATCGATACTGCTCCGTTGCTGGAACGCGATTTTGGTCGGCTCGCTGGTCTGGGATGGTTTGGCAAGAACACGATGTTGATCAGTCGGTCCATTGGAAGTTGGTTCTTTCTCGGAGCGATCCTGACTGATCTCGAACTGACCTATGATCAGTCGCTTGAGCAAACGTTTTGTGGAAGTTGCACGCGATGTCTGGATGCCTGTCCGACGGAAGCGTTCCCTGAGCCAGGCGTGTTGGATGCTCGTCGGTGCATCAGTTATCTGACGATTGAGCATCGCCATGCTGGAATCCCGGAGGAATTCAGAAGCCGTCTTGGGCCGTGGTTGTTTGGGTGTGACATTTGTCAGGATGTTTGTCCGTGGAATCGATTTGCTCCGGCGGACACTTTGCCGGAGTTTCAGCAAAAGTTGAACTTCAGTGCTTCTGAATGCAGGTCTCTGCTGAGACTGACGGAAGAAGAGTTCCGCGATCGATTCTCGGGATCCCCGTTGTTGCG
>CAMAXD010000143.1 GCA_945861975.1 Candidatus Kuenenia stuttgartensis
TCAAAGCGAGACGTCAGCGCAGAAACCGCAGAGAGTGATCCCGAACCAACCTCCGCGCCGGGTTTGTCGAGATCTCCGCGTCGCAGCACATGAATCGTGCGTGGTGCAGCGAAAGTGATGACTCCTCGTTCATTCTCCGCACGGGTTCCCGCCGCATAAACTTTGACTGGCTCAGGCAACTTTTGAAGCTCTTCAGACGCCAGCTGATTAACGACATGGGCCGCCAGGATTAAGTTCTGATCGGGAGTTCTCTGATCAGTTGCAAGTTTTAGAATCTGATTGATCTCCAGAGGCACGACTGCTGTTAGCTCCGCATCCGTATCTGTCGCCGACAGTGAAAATCGCCCGACGATATGACCACCACCGTGAATTTGTCGCATCAACACTGACAGTTTCATTCCCGGTTCCACAGCAAGTGGTTCTGCCAGTTCAAAGACGATCAAGTGGGGCTGCCCGACCTGAGGATGAATGCCCCACGCTGTGGTCAAATTGCCGTCGATCGCGTGACTGGCAGTCCAGCCCGACTGATCGAAATCAGCAGTCGCTCGACGAAATGCCAGCGACTTTGGCTCGGGAGAATTCGATGAAAACACCTGCACGACGAACTCGGTCAAATGCAGATTGCCATTGTCCATGCGGCCCGGACCATTCATGGGCAGCGAAGGATCCGTGAGCACATCCAGTCGCAGCGCGGTCACGGATTTCAACGTTGTCGAACAGGTGACGGTGGTCGTTTCTTTGTCGGGCCTTGGCCCCGTCGAAAGAATCGAACCGTCCGACTGACGCATCAGCATTGCCGCATCGACCGACACAAACGCTGCGATGTCCAGCGACTGCCAGTTCGCCTCGGGGCCTCGCTGATTCGTCCATTTTGCAACCAGCGCCTGATGTTCCGGCTGCAACAGGATGGACGCGTCTTTGCGATCCGCCGCATCTTTCAGAGCTTGCCAATGGCGTCGTGTCCTGCCGACAGAGGCATTTGCATCAAAGGTAATATCGCCCTTACCAATCCCGGCGAAAACAGCCTGAAGGGAGTAGTAGTCGTCCTGAGAAATTGGATCAAACTTGTGCTGATGACATCGCGCACAATTGGCGGTGGTGCTGACAAACGCGGACATCGTTTGTGTCACCATATCGTCTCGATCAAGATTCTCAAACGCATTGACCGCCGTGGCCGCCGCGCTATGGTCGTAAGTGCCTGCTCCGATGAAACCAAGAGCCGGCATCAGGTGAGTTTCCTCGGGATACAGAGCATCAGCCGCCAGTTGCTCGCGGATAAATCGATCCCACGGCTTGTCCTGATTCAGGCTTTCGATCAAATAATCGCGATAACGCCACGCGTTCTTTCGCAGCACATCATGTTCATATCCGTGCGTGTCCGCGTAGTGAATCGTATCCATCCAATGCCTTGCCCAGCGTTCGCCGTAACGAGGTGACTCGAGCATACGGTCCACCAGTCGCTCGTAAGCATCCGGCGCGGGATCGTTGACGAAGGTCTCAACTTCTTCGATCGAAGGATGTAGACCATGCAGATCAATCGACAGTCTTCTGATCAGCGTGCGGCGATTGGCCTGGGTCGATGGTGTCAGCCCATTCGCTCGAAGTTTTTCTCGGATGAATCGATCGATGGGATGCTTTGATTCTGCGGCTTCTGCTGCTGACGGAATCTCGGGACGCGCCAGAGGTTTCAGCGACCACCAGTCAGCCGCGTCCTGGAGATCTGGCTTCTGCGGCTCAACATCTCGCGGATCAGCGGCTCCTTGCTTAATCCATGCGACAAGTACGGCGATTTCTTCATCGCTTAACTTTTCTTCCGGCATCTTTAGATCCGCGTCCGAGTGCCGGACTGCTTTGATCAGCAGACTGTTTTCCGGGTCTCCGGGAATAATCGCGGGGCCACGATCTCCGCCTTTTTGCCAGCCGCTTTTCCAGTCGAGAACGAGACCACCGCTGATCTCCGACCCTGAGTGCGAATGGCATTCATAACAACGCCGCTTCAAAACGGGTTCGACCGACTCGCGGAAGAACTGCGTTTCATCGGCGTGAGTCGTCGTGAAGCCCATTGACAACAACAGGCCAAAGGTGATTCCAATTCTTAAGCCTGCCGCAAGCATTGAATTCTCTGGGTTGAGTTATTCGACGTACAAAAAACCGTTCGAACACAGAAGTGTCTGGCACAGCAGATTCAGATTTGCCGCTGTAATTTCTGGTGGAGCATCCGGCGGAGGAGTCAGAAACTCAACCCCCGAAGTGATCTCTGAAGTATTTGGAGTTCGTCCATAAATCAGCCGCCATGTCAGAGTAATCTGCGTCGGCAAGTCGCTGCTTGTGGTACGAACTCGGTCGCCAATCAAGCCGGCCTGCTGCACCATAAAAGGGTTGTTCAGCATCAGCAGAGCTTGCGGTGCCGCCGTGGAAACGGGGCGGCGTTCACAGTTAGGCGCCATTCGCGGAAGATCGAACGGCTCAATGACGCTCAGCGGCATTGAGCGACGCACCTGCACATAAATGCTGCGCCGGAATTCATCTTCACCCAACGCCTCGACTTTCCCCGATGGCCGTCCGGCAGAATCGCGAGTATCCACGGCCACAACAAACTGGCCGACCTCATCCGGGCTGACCGGGATCGGCTTGCCGAATTGCTTTGTCGCCAACTTACCACTGATCTGCAGGATCGAATCACGAACTGTCTCTGCTTCCAGTCGTCGAACATTCATGCGCCCCAGCAGGCGATTCTCGACGTCCACAGCATCCAGTTCCGGTCGATGAGCAGATACCTGACGGTATGCCGTTGAATTCAAGAGCTGGCGATGGAAACGTTTCAAAGTCCAGCCCTCATCCATGAAGTCTCGCGCCAGCCAGTCCAGAAGTTCCGGATGAGAAGGCCGTTCACCCTTTACGCCAAAGTCCGCAACAGTCGACACAAGCCCTTGACCAAAATGATGCAGCCAAAATCGATTCACAAGAACCCGAGCGACCAGCGGATGCTGTCCGTTCGTCAGATGTTTCGCATACGCCAGTCGACGACCTGAGGTTGGCACTGCGGGATCGTCAGCAGGGATTGCCAATGAGCCTGAATTCAGGACAGACAACTCGCCCGGTGCAATTTCCTGACGAGGTTGCTGGTGGTCACCTCGCGAGAACAACTTTGTTACCGGAATCCGTCCGGGCACCTCATTGAGGCACATCACATCGTCGTCAGCCGGTCGTTTCTTTTTCGTCTCGGCCGTCAGGTCATCCCATTTCTTGTTGAACCCTGTCAGCCGATCAGGCAGATATAGATAAACCGATCCACGATCCACGTTCAGAAACGGAAACTCTTTGATGAGTTGCTGCTGCTCCGGAGTTCGCTTGTCAGCTGGAGTTTCTCGCGCCGCACGAGCCAGCGGCTGCTGTTCAGCCGGCAGCTTTTGAAGTTCGCGTTCAAACGTGTCTTTGACAATTCCATCCAGCTCCGCAGTACGCTTGTTCGAAACTTCCGCCAGTTCCGCATCAACCGTCGCTGCGGATTTTTGAGTTTCTGATGACCACAGCGAAACAAGGCGTCCACCGGGAACTCGCCAGTCGTTTGGATCATAAGCCGGCTCAAAGAGTGCTCGCAGGCGATAATAATCGGCCTGAGTAATCGGGTCATACCGATGCTCATGACACTGTGCGCAGCCAACGGATAAGCCCAGTACAGCCGTCGAGGCCACCTTAATTGTTTCGGCAATCACATCGTTGCGAGCTGTCACGACATCCGCACCGCCAGCCGCGGTGCCGTCGGGACACATCCGCAGAAAGCCCGTCGCGATGAGTTGATCGGCCTGCTCCGGAGTCAAATCCTGATAAGGCGGAGTCAACAACTCATCTCCGGCGAATTGCTCAACCAGAAACTGATTCCATGGTTTATCATTGTTGAATGATCGAATCACATAGTCGCGATACTTCCACGCCCATGGACGTTCGACGTCAGTCTCGTTGTAGCCATCGCTGTCCGCATATCCAGCCACGTCAAGCCAATGTCGCCCCCAACGCTCACCGTACATCGGAGATGCCAGAAGTTCATCCACAAGTTTGGCCCAGGCATCCGGAGCGGTATCGGCGACAAACTTATCAATGGCATCCGGAGTCGGAGGCAACCCGGTCAGGTCGAAGGTGACTCGACGAATCAATGTCTCACGATCCGCTTCCGCACTGAAGCTCAGACCTGTTGATTCCAGCTTCGACAGCAAGAACGCATCCACAGGAGTCGTCACGATCGCCTGTGCGGTGACGGATGGAATTTCCGGCTTCACGATCGAACGAAACGACCAATGCTGACGTTCTTCGTCGGTGAATGTATCTCCGGCCGCCAGAGTTTCCGGTTCCGGACGTTCGGTTGCTGCACCGTGATCAATCCACTGAGCAAGCAACTGCAGTTCTGCGGGCGACAGTTTCTTCTTGCCCGGAGGCATCTCCCCGGTGGCGACTCGTTGATAGAGCAGGCTGGCTTTGTGATCGCCCGGAACAAGCCCCGGACCTGATTCACCTCCCTTTAACAGAAAGCGAGCCAGCCGCGAATCGATGCCACCTTTCAGCTCTGGCTCTTCTCCGTGACAGTGCCAGCAATGAGCCTTCAGGATGGGACGGATATGCTTTTCAAACTGCGGCTTGGGGGCAGATTCATCCGCGCGAACAAAGGTGTGTGGCATCATCAGTGCGAGTACCGACACAACTAAAAGGGACTTCAGTCGATTCATGGCTTTGCACCAGACAGCAAAATGCGGCGGTTTTGAGGCAGGAAGAACCGTGGAGGGATCCTCACTTTACCCAAATTTTGCGCATGAGCAACCGCCGTTTCCGGTCGGGCTGCTGTTCGGAGCAAATGTCAGCGTTTCGAAGCCAAAGTCACCACTACGCCAATCGCTTCTCTGCGATCGTGCCGTTCGGTGAATTCTTGACGTTATACCCTCGGCTCTCGATATCTTTCCGAAGACCATCTGCAGTCGGCCAGTCTTTACGCTGTCGAGCGTCATCAATCTGCCGGCATAGACTTTCAATCTCCACTTGCTCGCCCGACGCCTCGCCGGAACCCACGTCACCGGCTCCCAGCGGCGCAACGGCCAGTACCTCGTTGATGCGATTAAGTGCTCCCAGAGCCGCACCGGCATCATCAGGAGTTGACGAGGCCCATGGCAAAATCGCACCCAACGCGCCGGCGATGTTGAGGTCGTCAGCCAGAGCTTCTGCGAACTCCTTCAGAATCGGATAGCTCAAATCCACAGGTTCCGCTTTGCCTCCACAGGCTGCTTCCAGCTTGGCTCGAAAATCCGTCAAACGCTTCACAGCACCGGCAGAATCCAGCAGACCCTTTTTCGTGAAGTTCATGTTGGCTCGATAGTGCGACTTGATCAGTTCCAGTCGCAACACGGCCGGATGCACCTGAGTTCCCGTCGCGCGGCCTTCGAGCACATCGCGGACTGTCCAGAAGTTGCCTTTGCTCTTCGACATCTTTTCGCCTTCGACCATCAGGAAGCGCGCATGCATCCAGATGTTGGCAAACTTATCTTTGCCGGTCGCTCCGCAGGTCTGAGCAATCTCGCATTCATGATGCGGAAAGATTAAATCTTCGCCGCCGGTATGAATATCAATCACGTCGCGGCCCAGGCGTTTACGAGCCATGCACGAGCATTCAATATGCCAGCCTGGGTAACCCATGCCCCACGGTGATTTCCACTTCATGATGTGGGATTGATCCGGCTTCCACAACATGAAGTCAGCGGGATGCTTTTTGTTCGACTGATTCTCATCGCTGATGCGACCACCAGCTCCTGTGAGGAGACGATCCAGAGTATTCCCGCTCAACTTGCCGTAGGCCGGGAAGCTTTCGACGCTGTAATAGACCACTCGATCCGGACCAACGTACGCATGTCCGTTCTTCAGCAACTGAGTAATCATCTCCTGCATGACATCGATGTTCTCAGTCGCGCGCAGGATGTTGTCGGGTTCGGAAGCGACTTTGACACCAAGCAGCTTTGCATCGTCCAGAAACGCGTTCATGTAGTATTCGGCGATCTGATACGGATCATCCGGATTCTGAACAGCGCCTTCCGGAACCTTGCCGGACTTCTTGTCTTCTTTGACTCGTGTGGCGGCCGCCTGCATTTTGTCCTGACCGCCACCGTCCGCATTGGAATCGTCCGTCATGTGACCGACGTCTGTGATGTTCATCACGTGATGGACCTTGTGCCCGAAGAATTCCAGAGTTCTTCGAATCACGTCCGCAAACAGGAAGGAACGGAAATTCCCGATGTGAGCAAAGTCATAAACCGTCGGCCCGCAGCTATACATTCGCACGCAGTCGGTGTCGGCCGGCTGGAAGGTTTCGGTGGCGTTCGTGAGCGTGTTGTAGAACTTGATTTCCATGGGGATTCGGTCTCATACGGGCACAAAATTCTGAATCAGCCGCGCGAGAATAGTAAAACTGCGTCTTTGAGTGCAGCCCGGTTTTCTTAAACCGCTCCAGGTTTCTCAGCGACACGACCAATACCCATTCTTCTTGGGCATTTTCAGCAGCAGAGTAGCCCTTGAGCGTCGTTGACGGGGTCCGCAACGACTACCAAAAGGAGATTAGTGTTAACCTTCGCTACGCGAAAGCCACGTGCCCTTCGTGGAGAGGTGCTGAAGTTATTGGAATCGTAGGGTGGGACAAGTGAGCTTCGCGAACGCCGGCCCACCAATCTGCGGCATTCCAAAGATGGCGGGCCGGCACTCCGCTGGTCCCACCCTAAAATAAATTCACCGCCTCGGAGCGAAAGGCAGCACTGCATCGACGCAGCCCGTTTGTTGCTCCCGGGTTCAAGCACAGCTTCCCGAAATACTCGTCAACCCTTCGACTCGCTTTCACGGTCGATGCGGCAGATGCGCGCCGCAGTGGAGATACGAATCAGCAGGATCCCGGCGCGAAGAACTCCCATCGCGGCGAACAGGACCACAGAGGCTTCAACGATCTTCGGCTCAGTCGTGTTCATCGCGAAGTTCATTCCGACTCGCAGGACGATCAGCGAGATCGCAACCAATGCCCATCCCATCACTTCTCTGAGCCAAAACATCAGATTGCTCCTGCCTTGATGATAGACGGTGTCATGTTAGTTTCCCTCTTTGCGTGATTTGGCTTTGGCTGCTGCCAGTCTTTGCTGCCGCACTTTCAGTCGCCGGCGTACGATCATTCGCAGGTCTGCATAATGCAACTTCAGAAATGCAGATCGCAGATACATTCGAGCTTGCGCGGCTGTCATTTGTCGCCACGACACTTCGGATACGGCAATCCAGACTGCAAACAAACAGACAATTAACATCGCACCAGCTGTGAGGCTTGGGTCAACGTCGATGAAATCCCTGAGGCTGGCTGTCACTTCACGATTGGTTGGCAACATTTCCAGCAGGACACGAGCAATCACGACGCAGCCAAACATCAGTGTGATTCCACGTAATGCCGAGGAAAAAATGCGACCAGCAGGGATGCTGAACTCTTTCAGTGACTCCGCGGGGGCTTCGCTGGAGTTAAGGAATTCTCGAGCAACCTGCAGTAAAGAACGGCGAGCAATCTGTTGCAACAACTCTCTCTGCCTTGCGACAAACATCAGCACGGCCATCACAACAAGCACAAACAAGACGCCGCCGGATCCGTTCAGAACCGCCATTTCGCGGCCTTCCCGCAGCATGAGATCTCCCTGAACCAGCATCAACACCAGAACTCCGCCCCAGCGTTTCAGTGTCAGCATAACCAGAGCAATAAGCAACAGCCGGATCGACCACGGTGCTTCCGGGGCCAGCAACATCAACAACGCGGCGACCACAACGAAAACAGAAATCTGCAGCACGAGTCCCAGTTGCAGTGACTCACCCGGTCGCTCGTAAACTCTGTCCGCAGGCACTCTCTCCGCAGCCGAATCTTTGCGATCGCGCAGATCCGGAGTCCTCTCGAAGAACGGACGGCTCATCGTCGCCCCCCTGATGTACCAACTCGACCCGTGCGAGCAATCTCCATCTCCGACAGTACCAATTGAATCGCGTTCTGCTCCCCGGCGAACGCAACGGTCGCACCAATCCGACGCAATTCTCTCTGCAAACGCGTCGAAAGATCACGACTGCGAGTTTGTTCGGCCGCTAACAACAGATCTTCCGCGTCATCAGACTTCATCTCAATGGAAGTTGCAGTGGGGCGTTTAAACGTGGGCGTCGGACAGACAAAAGCAATCCGATGATGTCTCGCGAGCACCATTTTGACGGACGGTAACAGATGCGAAATGCTCGGGGCACATTCCATCAGATCGGCCAGCACAACAAACACTTCATTATCTTTCGCCTGCAATGCAGCTGTCGTCAACGCACGACTCAACAGATCCATCCGCGCGATGCCGTCATGAAAACCTCGACCACGAATCGCCACAACCGGCGTCATCCACGACAGGCCGGTCTGACTCAGAAAGTGTTGAGTAAACGTCGCCATCAGGGCGTCGTCGTGCAACAACTGCACATGCTTCAACGGCGACATTTTATAAAGCTCAGCCAGCGCGCCGGCCAGCAGAGAACGGTCGCGATGCCGTCGCGCATTCCATGGCAGAATCGGAAATAACGTAAACGGGACCTGATTGACTTTCAGATCGAGCAACTCCGGAAACTGTTCCGTCGCCACGCTCAAAGCAAACGTTACCAGAGTCGGCGAAAGTCGATCAGGCATCGGCGCGGGGTTCACGCAAAAATCCGACATCGCTTCCAATAGACGATGAAAGCCACGTTCACCAGCCTGAGGGGCAACTCGCTGCGGTCCTCGTTCATCAAACAGAACCGCACCCACCGGATCGCCCACAGAGATCGCCGTCCGAGCCACACTCGCGCCGACGTAGGTCAGCTGATCCAGCAACCGCAGGCCAAACCCGCCGACTCGTGTGCCGATCGATCCATCCAGAAACAACTGCAACCGCACGGGAACCTCGGACTCGTATTGTCGAGTCATCAGCTTGTCTCGACGAGCCGACACCTTCCACGCAATCGATTTCGGCGGATCCCCGTCGACGTATTCTCGCAGTTCCAGCAGTTCCGATCCCATTCCCGATCGTTGCAGGCGATGAATTCCATGCTGTGGCAGCGAATTAATCCGCTTCACCAACGGCTGCGTCTCACCCACATCGGCATATGCCGGAAGTACTCGAAAAACCTGTACCAGCGGAATGAAGCGTTCGAGGCGAAAAAAGCCCTGAGCATCCTGCAGCACGATTCGAAAACCGGGCAATCGCAAACGGCCCGCCCCACGCACACGAGCGATGTAAGAAAACTCAAACGCGTCAAACCGAGCCTTCACATTCACTTCGTTGCCGGTGTCAGCAACGTCCATGTTCTCCGGGACAACATCACGAATCATTAACGCCGGGCCGATGGTTCCTCGCGATGATTTGACTTCGATGGAAACTGCCACCAGTCGACCGGCCCACAATAGGCCTGTGGGTTCATCACGACCATTCACGCGACGAATAAACTGCAACTGAGGAAGCTCTATCCAAACTCGCCAGGTAAAGATCAGCCATTCGATCAGCAACCAGAGCAGAATCGAAAGCGACAGCAGCGCGAGACCGGTCTGACCTCGCAAAATGCCAAGGAACAGCCCGGCGATCGAAGGCAAAGCCAGCCATCGCGCGATCACGGTCATCGACGACGTTCCTGCAGAACGGGAACGGTGCGAATCAACTGCTGAACGACCGATTCAATCGTGCGACCATCCATTTCTGCCTCGGGCCGCATGATTAATCGATGGCAAAGCACAGGGTTGCAAACAGCCTGAATGTCTTCGTGTGTGAGATAATTTCGCCCGGATAGCAGAGCATGCGAACGTCCGGCCTTCATCAGATTAATCGCGGCACGCGGACTGCCTCCGAGCACCAGATCCGGATGCTGACGACTCTGCCGCACCAGATCGACGATGTATTCCTGGAGCTCACGTGATCCATAGACGGTATCAAGCTGTCGCTGAATCGCCACGATCTCGTCCGCGTTTGTCACCGGCTCAGGCTTTGGAATGGTTCGACTGTGCAATTCCAGCATGTCGACTTCCTGATTGCGTTCCGGATAACCCACATGAATGCGGAACAGAAATCGGTCCAACTGAGCTTCCGGCAGTCGATACACGCCTTCCTGTTCGATGGGGTTCTGAGTCGCCAGGACCATAAAGGGTTCCGGCAGCGGCAGTGTCTTTCCTTCGATGGTAACCTGACGTTCCTGCATCGCTTCGAGCAGTGATGATTGAGTTCTCGCGGGGGCGCGATTCAATTCGTCAGCCAGAAGCAACTGGCAGAAGACCGGACCTTTGCGAAGCACGAAGTTGCTGGTCTGACGATCAAGCACCTGGGTTCCGGTGACGTCGGACGGCAGCAGGTCCGGAGTAAACTGCACTCGTTCGTAATGGATTCCGAGCACCGACGAAAATGTGCGACACACAGTCGTCTTCGCCGTCCCGGGAACTCCTTCCAGCAGCACATGTCCGCCAGCAATCAGTGCCATCAGCAACTGATCGGTGACATGGTTCATTCCGACCACGACCTGTTCAACAGCCTGCAATGTTCGCTGACGCAGCTCATTCACGCGCTGAGCAAGCTGGTTGGAATTTGTCACAGTCACAGAGAAATCCACTCCGGTTCGCAGTCTATGATTATCGTTCCGCGGGGGAGTCTAGCGTCGATCGTTCCGAAATGTGAGTCACGGAGGTCGGCCCCTCGGGGGAGCGTTATCGGTCGGTCCTGCCAGGCAGGCAGGGCTTCGCGGCTCGCCGCGACCTGCGTGCATGGCGCCCAACGTACTGGACCCATATCCTGCAGCGAATTGCACACTAAGGTCCGACTTGCGGGGAAAGTTCTTTCCGGCAGAAAGGACGTACTTCAAAAAGACATCCACACCGACGAACATCACCAGCAGTTCGAACGCGAGCCCAGATCCCCGGCGTTAAAATGCGCAGTTTGAGAATAACGGGACGTCCTGTGAGATAAAGCGGAAAGGGGCAGAGCAATTGTCTTCGCGACGCATGATGTTCCAGAACTTCCCTTCAGTGAAAGAACTGAAGCCAAACTGAAAACCACGGCTCCGAAATCCCCGAAATCGCCGAGATTATGACGGTTGGGAAGGCCAGGGCAAGCAGGGCTATTTGTAGGCCCGTTTTCGAAGCCTCAAATTCTGCGCAGACTGTCTCTCCTCAAGCCAGAAAACCCTGCGATATCGGCTGTTGGAGGCCCCAAAATTAGAGGACGTTGACACCCTCCGGAGCGCCATGTAGAGTCGAGTGAGTTCGTTTTTTGCAGCCCGGAATTTTTCCTCAACGGCGGGTCTGACAGTTGGCCAGAAGTACTCATGCCGGTGACCGTTCGCGGTCCTGTGTTGGGAAGACTCTGACCGTTTCAGTCTGCTTTGGGGGATGTTCTGTTGTTCTGGTGCCGTTCCTGGCGTTTCTCCTTCTGACAGGTCTTCGAAGCCTGCGGGCAGATGAGCGTCGGAGCTGGATGGTGCCGGGAAGAGTTGTTCTGGGACTTTCGAGAGATCGGAATGGAGCCGGTCAACCAGAAACGTCTCCCGCGTCAAACCAGAATCGCTGGATAGCGGATGTTGCTGAATCGGACTGGGAGTTTGTGGTGCTGCATCATTCGGCCAGTGATTCGGGTAGTGTTCAATCGATTCACGAGGAACATCGTCGTCGCAAAGATGCGATGGGAAACGCCTGGCTGGGAATTGGTTACCACTTTGTGATCGGAAATGGACAGGGAATGAAAGACGGGGCTGTGGAGCCCACTTTTCGCTGGGAGGAGCAGCTCCACGGAGCTCATTCTGGTGATGCCCTGTTTAATGCTCGTGGAATTGGTATTTGCCTGATCGGAAATTTCGAGAAGACTTCACCGTCAAAAGCTCAACTGGCAGCGGTCAGGGAGCTGGTCAAAACTCTGGCAGGGCGGCATCAGATCGTTCGGGAAAAAATTATTGGACATGCTTCGGTGAAGGCCACGGCTTGTCCCGGGAAACACTTTTCTCTGCAAGATGTCAGAGCGGTGGTTCCCTGATCGTTCAGAGCTTTGCAGATCATTGATTTGAAATCTGAAATCTGAAATCTGAGATCTTAAACAAGTGCAATAAGAAGACGTTGAGGCAAGGACTGCTCTCGACCGTGATTTTGGCGTTCTCCTCAACACACAATGTTCTTCATGGAAGTTATCTCAATGTTTAATCGTGTTCGAAGCCTGTCGTTCTCATCCGGTGAGCTGGACTCTCTGATCCCGGATATGGACGTGGAAATGCTGCCGACGGAACTTCGCGAACTGTATCAGTCGTGGAGCCAATCGCCGGATTCCCTGGCAAAGTTTTCCAACAGCGTTTCCGAATCAGACTGGCCGGTTTCGATTTACGTTCCTGAGCGATACGAGGAACGATATGCGTATCCTCTGGTGATCTGGTTTCACAGCGATGCCAATGATGAAGATCAGCTCGAACAGTTCATGGGGGCTGTCAGCTCACAGAACTACATCGGCCTCGCGCTTCGCGGCAACACCGAGCACAAGTCTGCCGGCGGTTACTGCTGGGATCCATCGTCACTGCTGTTTGGGTCCGTGCCGCTGCAGGATCTGCTTTACGTAACAACTTGCCGTCTGCGTCGAGCTTTCCATATTCACAGCGAGCGAATCTTTGTAGCCGGTTCCGGCCACGGAGCTGATGTTGCTCTGCAGACCATGATTCAGCGTCCTGACTGGTTCGCTGGTGCGATCCTGCTTGACCCGGCTTGTAAGTCAGACAGTCTGAAGTCTGATCGCCTGACAGGACTTCGTGGCAAGCCGATGATGATGTCTGTTTCTCGCAGTTGTTCTCACGAATGCATGGGACGCAGCGTTGAGTCCGTTCGGTTGCTGCGATCGGCCGGGGCCAGCGTCGATGTGGAAGTGACTGAGCTTCCTGTCGACCCAACCAGCAACGAAGCTCGCATGATCGACCACTGGATTATGGGCTGCATCAATCGCGAAGCCCTCGTGTAGTACTACTTTTCCAGCGACTGTCGAATTTCGTCGACCTGGCGTAAAAGGTCCATACGGCGAATTTTTGTTTCCAGCATCGCCCTCTGCATTCGTAGTAATCTTGCTGTGATATAAATGCCCAGGGCGATTGCGATCGGAACAATTGCG
>CAMAXD010000144.1 GCA_945861975.1 Candidatus Kuenenia stuttgartensis
AGTACTACTTTTCCAGCGACTGTCGAATTTCGTCGACCTGGCGTAAAAGGTCCATACGGCGAATTTTTGTTTCCAGCATCGCCCTCTGCATTCGTAGTAATCTTGCTGTGATATAAATGCCCAGGGCGATTGCGATCGGAACAATTGCGAAGGCAATCAAGCCGAAAACTCGCCCCATGTTGCCAGCCCAGACGGCCGCCAGGCTGATCGGAGCTGGCATCGATTTCCCGCCAAACGCCACCAGCAGCCCGAACAGAAATGCGGCCATCGTGATGGCCGAAGCAATCGTGACGATGCCACCAACGGCGACGGCGACGATCTGCTGCCCCGTGGTCACGCTGACGTCAAGCTTACCTGTTGTGACTTCGTAAGGATTTGTGTCCATAGGTTACTGAACTCGCACCGGCTGAAGTTCATCGAACCACAGATCATCGTTGGGAACATTTAGACGCAGTTCCTGAAAATCCCCGTTCGCATCGGGAACAAACTGAACTGTTCCTTCAGCGAACCAGGCAAATTCTTTTCGCCAGGTGATCTTCCATGTGTCGTAGTGCAAATGAGTTAGATCGGCAACGAGTTCCGGATTGGGTAACAGACTCAAAACCAGGCGATCACATTCTTTCGTGACCGTGATGTCCCCGTAAAGCGGACAGCGATATGTTCCCATACACGCATCAGGACTGCGGCTGGGTTGAGTATCCGCGACCTTTTGAGCAGTCACGTCACTCACGCGTTGAGAGAACGCCTCCCGATCTTTTCGATCGCGTTCTAACCCCTCCAAAAGTAACGGACGTTTTTCTCCGCCCAGAAACTCGTCAACAATCGTATTTGCAAGCGATGAGGGAAGACCGGTCATGCTGTTCGTCAACACCACGATCCCCAGGTTTTCTTCCGGAACCAGCATCACCTGCGAATACATCCCGTCGTAACCGCCGCCATGAGAAACCAGCATCCGACCTTTGTAGTCCGCCAGGTTCCAGCCGAGGCCATAGGCGCGAAAATGAGTTGTCGGCGAACGTTTCTGTGCGGCGGCGCTCAGAGGGATAATCGTGTGTGGTGACCACATGCGAAATGAGGAAGTCTCCGAAAACAGTCGGCGGGAATCATCAATGCAACCTCGATCCAACTGCACTCGCACCCACTTCGCCATGTCATTGGAACTGGAAATAATCCCGCCCGCCGCGGCCATCGTGTCCCAGTTGTACCATGGGATCGTTTTCACTCCTTCAACAAGCGACTTATGAGGCGTTGCAAAGTTCCCTTTCGCGTCCAGAGCCTTGATTGATGTGACCGATCGATCCATCCCGACAGGTTGCAGAATTCTCTGTTCGATAAAGCTCTGCCAGGTCTGTCCACCAGCTTTCTGAATCACCTCACCGGCCGCCAGATACATCAGATTCGAATAACCATAAGAAGCACGAAACGGCCCCTTCGCTGACAAATGCCGTGCTCGTCGCAGAACCTCTTCCGGCGTATACGATGTGCCCCACCAAAGCAGATCGCCGCTGAATGTTCCAAGTCCGCTGCGATGACACAGCAGATCATCAACGCGTAGCTCCGTCGAAACATATCGATCGTAAAACTCAAGCCAAGGCAGGTGCTGCTGGACTCGGTCCGACCATTTCAACTTTCCCTCTTCATCAAGCATTGCGATGGCCGCGGCCGTGAAGGCTTTTGAGTTCGATGCGATCGCAAATAACGTGTCTCCATCGACGACTTCCGTTTTGCCGAACTCACGAACTCCAAAACCCCTCGACAAAAACACTTGTCCGTCTTTCACAATTGCCACGGACAGTCCTGGAACGCTCCATTCCACTCGAGATTTCTCGATCAGCGTGGCAATGTCTGCAGCGACCGGCCCTGAAGGCACCGCGACGACAACAGGTTCTGACGTTTGCCCGAGTGAAGAACCAACCGACAGCAATAGAGTCAGGATCGTCAACAGTTTTATCAATCGCAGTTTCATCGCCTGGACTCTCAAAAACAGTGATACATGGCAGAATTTAACCGAGCTTTACCTTCATTGCTGCGGTGTGGCTGCATCAACACAGGTTGCCACGACGAGGTCTCCCACGACGTTGACCAGCGTGCGTGACATATCCAGCAAACGGTCGACTCCCAGAATGATGGCAATCCCATCTGCGGGGACTCCGACAGATTTTAAAACGACAATGATCAACGGGATCGATCCACCGGGGACACCTGCCGTGCCGACTCCAGCCAGGACCGACATCAGCACAACGGTGACCTGCTGTCCAATATTCAGATGGACTCCAAAAACCTGGGCAAGAAACAAGACAACGACACCTTCAAACAGTGCCGTGCCATTCTGATTTCCAGTAGCACCAACGGTCAAAACAAAGTTCGACGTCTCCGCACGCAGATTCAATTCTTCCTGGGCCACTTTCAAAGACGTCGACAGCGTGGCACTGGACGATGACGTGCTGAAAGCAACGAACATCGCATCGGAGATACTGCGAAAGAACTCCACGGGCGATCGACGACCAAAGAGTCGCAGTACTGTGGAATAAACCACGACCAGATGAATCGCGAGCCCGCCCAATACGACGCCAACAAACGCCGCCAGGGCTCGCAAAACATCGGTGCCCATCTGTGTCGAGACCACAAAAACCAGGCAGCCGGCTCCCAATGGGGCCAGCTTCAGAGCCCAGCCTATGATGGTCATGGAGATTTCATACATCCCGCGCATGACCGAGGTTAACGTTGTCGTTTCGGCCAGCTTGCTTGTCGCCGCAATTCCACACAGCAGAGCAAAGAACATGACGGCCAGCATGCCGTTTCCTTTGGAGGACCCGTCGACAGATCCGACCATTTCCTGAACGGGATTCTCGGGCAACAAATCCACCAGAGTTTGCCCAATTGTTTTGGCGGCGTCGGCCTTTGCAACTCCCTCAGTCGCTTTAGCCGCATACTTCTCTGTCAACGTCGTTCGAACTTCATCCGAGATCGTCTTTCCCGGCTGCACAACATTGACGAGAGTCACTCCAATCAGCACTGCCGAGATCGACAGTATGCCTGTGTAAAACAACGTGACCAATCCTATGCGTCCCAGCTTGCGAAGATCTCCAACATCGACGACCGCCAGATAGAGTGCCGAAAACACCAGCGGCAATACCATCATCTGCATCAGGCGAAGAAACAGTTTGCCGATTGGTTCTGCCACCGAAACCACAAACGCGACAACTCGACCTCTTGCCGCGCCTTCGGGCTCACTGGCTTCAGACTTCGGCAGGCTGCGATCGACGACGCCCACAATGCCCCCGAACGCCTTTTGAACCCAGCCGCCACCCAGATCCGGCTTCTGCAGGCAGTTGCCTGCAATGCCAAGGATCAGCCCAATCACAAGGCCAATCACAATTTTGACGTGACCACCGGATCCGTGTGGAGTTGTCGGCGAGGAAGCGGAATCAGCCATAATCAATGAGGTCCTGTATGTTGAGGCGATGCTGGGATCTCCGCAACATACCCTGTGAAGCCTCGTCTGTCAGCGATCAGGATAAATACCGCCGTGACCGTTCAGATATTCAGGTCTGACTCACACGAAGAGAAGTTGATCAGAACCGCTCGGACAACAATCAAATTCAAGGGACTGACGTCTTGAGCAACGCTCAGGTTCCCATCACGCACAACCAACAACGACTCTTGTTCCCTTCGCGCCTTCGTGCCTTCGCGTGAAAAAAACATCTCACGCAAAGACGCAAAGACGCAAAGAGAAGCAGATCAGAACCGCTCGGACAATCATAACATTCAGCGGCCTGATGTCTTGAGCAACGCTCACGTTCCGCATGACCCGCAACCAACGCGATTCTTATTCCCTTCGCGGCTTCGCGCCTTCGCGTGAAAAAATCTCCGTGGATGCCTCAACGCACCGATTCACATCGGGCGCAACTCAACAGAGAATCAATTGCCTTTGGCCTTTTCCGGAACCGCAGCAGCTGCTGCAGCATTGTCGTCAAACCGCTGATAAATCGGCAGATGGCGGTAGTAGACTTCGAGCGTCAACAGGCTAAGCGTCGTCTGATACAAACGACCGGCCTGTGAACCATGATCGTCTCGAAAATCCCAACTGCCTGCGCCAGGACCAGACTTTACCTGAGTCGACACCAGCTCATCTCGCATCCTGAGGTTCCATTGATCCCAATGATCCCCGCCCCAATGATGCAGAACCTGAGTCGCATAGTAGTTGTAATAAATGCGTCCTGGTTGAGGTCCCACTTTGGAAAGATGTTCAACGCCAGCCTTTAACGCCGGGTTCTCTCGCTTCCAGCCAAGATATATCCTGCACAGCAGTCCTACAGCCGTCATCGAATCTTTGGCGCCCTGGCCTGGCGTGTACGCATACTGCGCACCACCGGCAACTTGCGCCGAGTTCAGAAACTCTTTCACATCGCGAACAGTGTCACTCTGAACTTTAATCCGGCCAGCTTTTGCACTTTGCAAAGCCATCACCTGCCAGCCAACAACAGACGTGTCGCCTTCCTGCCCGGGTTGATATCTCCAACCGCCATCAACTCGATTCTGAGCCTTCTCGATAAACTTAATCGCGTCTGCTGCCAGTTTTCGAAGCTCTTTATCATCCTTCTCCATCGCGGCCGCTTCGCAAAGACAAATGGTTGCGATTCCCTGGACATACATCCCGGAATTTCCCTGGCTGCTCGCTCGCAAATCAGCGCCCATCGCTCCTCGCTCAGCATTCTGATGGAGGTAGGTCAGACCTTTCAGCACGTTGTCTTTGAAGGGGCCCGCCTTCATATGAGTATGACCGGCGCCGAGAAAACACAGCAACGCCATGGACGTCGCGCCCATGTCCGTTGTCGTCAGGTCTCCAGGCTGACCTGCATCACCGATTTCAGCAAAGTTCCATGAACCATCAACACGCTGAATCGATGTCAGCCACTTTAATCCGAGACTGACTGCTTGCTCACTCTCTGCGTTTCCGCCGTACAAAGAGACCGCCGCACGTCGTCCGGCATCAGATCGACCTCCAAAATGTCCCTTTACAAATGGGATATCAGAAATGTCGACAAACTCTTCCAGTGGCAGCGTTAATTCCTGTTGCTCATTTGAATCAACCTGCAGTCGATGCTGCCCCTTGTCAAGCTCGGCGAGCATCTGCTGCATCGTGCTGTTAACATTCAGATCGACAAGATCCTTGGGCTGCACAATCTCAGCCAGCTCAACAGGCTGCTCAACCAATTCGTCTTTGAAATTGTCGATGATTAATTGCAGCTCGACATTTTCCGAGGTGCCCGGAAGCAACAACGATGCCATGATCATGAGCACAAGCACATGGACTGCGGTGCTGATTCCCGCAGTCTTGATTTCCTCTCGATGCGTCTTCAACCATTGCGGCACGGTCACACGAATAAAGAGTCTGCTCACGTGAAACGTCGCCGCGATTTTCATCGCCCATGTGGGCGGTTTACGCCGGCGAGTTTTCTGCGCCGTTCGCTGCTGAACCTCATTCAGGACCGATTTCCGTCTCTGTGTCTTCTTCTGATTCGCCTGAAATGCCTCCAGCAATGACGGATCGATCTCCTCATCGTCGGCGACGTCTACAGTGGAATCAGGCTGTTCCGGCATCGCGGAGTACTCAAAAGACGGGATAGGACTTTTCAGATCACCGAAATCTGTCAGAGGCCTTCTCCGCAAAACTCAGGAGAAATCGCCGACGATTTCAGGGAACAGACGGGCCACATTGACTGATCTTGCCATGATCCGACAAAACACCGGCAAAGAAAGGACCTACAAAGTAAGACTCTAACGCAGGATGTGCAAGAGCGTCCGTAGAACAAGACGGCACGGCCACAAAAAATGAACGAAATGACGAGTGACACGACAGAGAATGCATCTGGGGATCGAACGAAGTGCAACAAAACCCGCACCTGCACATTTCAATTGGCATTACCCGTTGGTGCAGAGATAAGGATGTTTCAAGGCTGTTCAATCATCTGCAGAGCATTCTCCATCAGGAGCTCGCCCGTCATTTCACCCAGACTCGTTCGTGAAACGTAGGAGTATCGATCGAAACTCTCGTAATCGACTTTGGTCAGGATATATCCAAACGCATCGTTGGTCAGACCAAACAAGAAGTTGTGTTCCCCCTTCATTTTCCGCTTCAAATAGAAACCGATATTCGGCAGTGCTTCTCCCGGGATCGTCAGTACCTGAGCTTTCCCGATCGTCAGCAGATTGACCTGAACCGTAATTCGAAAATCATCCGTATACGGATATTTCAAGGGTGATCCGGCGACAATAGCACGCATCATCGCCGACTCCACCGGAAACTCGACACGCCGCGCGAGGTTCTTAACAACTGGCTCTATCTGAGCATCTGCTTTGCCAATAATCCGCTCCGCCTCGTCAGCCATCAGGTGACCAATTCGCAGACATTCGGTCCATGTTCGCTGATCCGGCCAGACGGCATTGCGAATATCGCCCGGCTGGGAAAGATCCCGATTGTCAGCCGTGACCATTCCTCCCTGCGCGCTGTTCATAAACACCGCGATCCCGCCAAGCTTCTGTTCGATCTGATCGTACATCGGCCCGATGCAGTCAGGACTGATGATTCCAACATCGCTGCCCAGCACCTCGGGATGAATTGCATAGTTGACCAGTGTTCCGATCACCTTTCCGTCGGTACTCACGGTCTGCATGACTCCCATGCGGCGGTCGTAGAGCTGTGGAGCGTAATAGTTATAGGCGATTCCTTCCGCGGCCTTGTCGACAGCAGTCTTCAATGTCGCCGGCTGAAGTTTATCAATCGCTTCATTCACCGCCTCCGCCGCTTTCTCGCAGACGCTCTGCATAAAGTTCAGATCCCCAGTGAACTTCCCGGAAGGCAAAGGAAACCCATAACAGTCCGGCGCGCTATGAGTATGTGTCGCGCCGATCAGAATGTTCTCGGCAGGCAGGCGAGCCACCAGCTTGCGAACACGATCCCCGAGGACCGACGGGAATCCGAGCACATCAATTCCGACAACAGCAATCGTCGTTGTCCCATCGCTGAAGACCATGGCCCGGGCCGTCAGCTCGCCTCGCTTCTCGGTCGTGGCCTGCGGCTCGCCAACGCCTCCGGAGACCGGCAACAGCGGATCCGGTGTAATAATGCGCATCGCTGCTCCGGAGCGAAATTCCCCACATTCGGCGGTGGATCCAAACAGGATCGGCAACAGTACAGTCACGATAGAAGCACAAAGAATTTTGAGTCGCATCGAATCACCTTTATTTTGTGAACACCTCATTTAATGGTAAGCCGCAGGCGACCATGTTCATGTGCGCCGACGCCTCCGGCTTGCCGTTAAACGAAACCATCTCGAGCACCGACTATTTCCATCATCCAACGGTTATCGATCCTGCTCCAAAACACACATCGCCGCATTGCGTCCCGGGATTCCACTCACTGCGCCGCCGCGAATTGCAGAAGAGCCAGCTCGATAAATCCTCGGATGATGAGTTTCGACGCCCCATTTTCCAACCTGCTCAGGATCATCGGCAAAGAACCACGACAGAGCATTGTGAAAGATGTTACCAAGATCCAGATCGACGTCTCGTTCAAGATCCTGCGGTGTTTTGATTTCGATGCATAAGTTCCCATCTTTGTCCCGAGCCAGACAGTCTTCGAACGGCTCTGCACAAATGCGATTTAAGCCCGCCAGATAAAGTTGCTTCACCTGCTCACGTCGGGTGTCGTGATCATGAGCAAACAGGCGATAGGGCATATCGAGGCCAAACAAGGTGAGTGTGTGATATCCCTGTTGACGGAGTTCCGGCGATAGAATCGAATCGTCCGTTAACGTGTGACAGTACATCTCACCGGGCGCGGGATCCGGAAGTTCTGCAGCAGCGGCTGTTCGATGCGACTCTCGCATTTGCTGGTAGCCTTCATCAATATGAAATGATCCCGCGAAGGCTTCTTCAGAACTCACCCCGTGTGCTTTCACTTTCGGCAGTCGACGCAGCAGCATATTCATCTTGATCACAGAACCTTCGTCCGCAGCGGAAGGAGTCCATGACTCACCCAGCAGTTTTGCAAAGGTTTTGGGGCCGGCATTCACCAGCACAACGTCCGTATCCACATGGCACACTTTGTCGTCCTGCAGATACTCGACAGTATGGCAACCCGCAAGGGCAATTCGTTGAGCAGGTGCTGATGTCGCAATCTGGACGCCTCGTGCAATGCAACGATCAACCAGTGCTCCCACCAGTGACTTCATGCCGCCAACGGGAACTCTCCATTCGCCGGTCTCATTGCCAATCACGTGATACAGAAAGCAGCGATTCTGCAGTAGTGATTCATCATGCGGATCAGTAAACACACCGATCTTGCCGTCGGTCATCAGCAATCCACGCAGTACGTCGTGCTGGGCGTATCGTTCAATTACTTCACCCAGAGGTCGCTCGATGAACGACTGCCAGGCTTCTTTTTGCTCAGCAGTGATCAGGCTCTGTTGAAATTCGCGGCGAGATTTAAGTGGCTGCAGCATCGTTGGCCACGCAATTTTAGCCATCGTGGTTTCGAGCGACAATAACTGCTGATAGTTCCTCCATGCCTGTTCGCTGCCAGTCAGTTCAAACATTGATGATCGCGAACGCTGCTCGTCCACATTCGACAAGACCAGTCCGCACGCAATCCCGCGTGCATCTGTGTAAGGCGTAAAGGAGGCCGTTCGTCTTCGACGTGTCTCCAACGACAAATCCAGTTCTCGAATTATCTGTTCGGGCAACAACGAAATCAGATACGCATACCGTGACAACTGCGCGTCATAGTCGGGAAAGACGCGATGAGATGTGGTGGCACCGCCCGGATAATCATTGCGTTCCAGGACCAGTACTGATTTGCCAGCCCCGGCTAGATACGCGGCCGCTACAAGGCCGTTGTGCCCGCTGCCGATAATCACGACATCGTAGTGCGTTTTAAGTGCTTGCCGGTTGCTCACGAGCGCGTCCTGGTTTCTGACTATGACAGTTGTATGTTCGAGAGCTGAGCAGCTTGTTGTGCCGGCTTCAGCCAGCGTTTGATTGAAGCTTTCATCCACGATGCCGAGTGAAGTCGGCACCATGTCCACAATCAGCAATCTGTCAGTCACTTGCGATCTTACTGATCAGCACTCCGTACCAATTCAATATTCATAAAGCTTCCCGATCCCGGAAACAAGTTGTCCAGCAAACGATCACAAATGCTGGCTGGTTTCCAGAGCCACGCCGGAAGCAGCGTCCACGATTTCAGGCCACCGCTTAGCCAGTATCGCAACGGAGTGTGAGGTCGCAAGGACTCGACGCGAAGTCCGGGGAATCTTCGTTGGAACAATTCGCGATCACGCAAAAACACGATCCACGCCAATGCTCCGTTGGCTCCGGACAACGGCCCGCTGGACGGAAAGCTCCACGTGGTTGCATCCGGCTGGTAAGGCTCATGATGAGCATACTTCAGAATCCAATGACTGAACCAGCCCGGATACTGATCCACGATCAGGACTCGTCCTCCGGGCTTAAGACATCGCTGGCACTCTGCCAAAAATCGTTCCACATCGGGAATGTGGTGAAACACGTTCAGCATTCCAAGAAACCGAACCGAGTGATCTGCAAATGGCATCTGACAGGCGTCAAACACAAGATCCACTGTCTCGTAAGGAAGCACGTCGGCAGCAATCAGTTCCGGGATGACTTCCTGAGCAAACCCACCTCCCGATCCCAGTTCGATAGCCAGACCATCGTGCGGACAACGCGACAGCACCGAAACGTAATGCTGATAGATTTCACGATACCAAAGATTGAGACCCTTCTTCTGGCGAATAATGCGACCCAGCTCCGGGCCGCGGCCGGGATCATCCAGACCATGATCGTCAAGACGGCTCATTACCCGCGTCCCAAACGGAGTCGGCAGAATCCATAGACCGTCATCTTCAGCAACAGCCAGCCATCCCGAAAGCGGGAGATGTTCGTCGTGCCATAGGTTCGCTCACGATATCGAATCGGCAAATCCACAATTCCTAATGCCAGCTCAGATGCGGCAAAGAGGAGTTCAAAATCTCCGAACGGATCAAACTCCCCAAAGATTGCTCGCCATTGAACAAGACGTTCGTAGTCTCGGCGAGCCAGCAATTTGGTCCCGCAAAGACTATCTCCGACACGAATTCCCAGCACGTAACTGAGTGCTTTGGCAAAGAACTTGTTGCCCAGCAAATTCAGGTGCCGCATGGCCGCATCTTCCATGGGATACACGAGCCGATTCCCATTGATAAAGCCGCCGTGACCCTGCCGCCACGCATCATAAAACCGCGGCAACAACTCTGGAGGCATCGTTAGATCCGCATCCAGAATCGTCAGCAAATCGCCCGTGGCTTTCGAAAAGCCAACACGCACCGCATCGTTCTTTCCTCGTCCGCCCTGCTGATACGCGGAAAGTTTCCAGCGGTCACCGTAGACTTTGATCAGTCGCTGAATTTCTTCCCATGTGCCATCCGTCGAGTTCCCTTCGACGAAGATAATCTCGACATTCGATGTCGCATACGTCGGCATTCGTTGCAACGCGGCTTCCAGATTGCCTCGTTCATTTCGAGCCGGAATGACGATCGACAGCGACGGTGCTGTCTGCGGCAATTGCACAGCTCTGACAACGACCAGCCATGCCATGGCGAATCGATTGATAAATGGAATTGCCGGCAGCACGGAATTCAGAACCCAACTGATCAACGGGATCCAGAATGGCAAGAAGATCGCCGGACGAACTCGCACGGCCTCCAGACCCGAAAGCTTCAGCATCGAGTTCAATTCTGTTTCCGTAACAAATGTCGACGGCAGAACACCTTTGCGAATACCCAACCAATTCGCCAAACGAAAAAGTCCGTGGGCATACGGTGTATACAGCACGGCAAACAGACGACTTCCCCCCGACATTTTCGCTCGGACCCGCTGCAACATCTCCTGAATATCGCCGGAGGCATTGAAGTTTCCGTTCAGCAACAACCCTGTTCGATCGGTTGCATCGGACGGCAACTCCAGCTCGTCGATCTTTGCTGCTACAGATTTTTCATGGCAGTCAACAGACTCCAGCAAAAGTCCGTCTTCGTGTTCCAGCGGAGCAACCTGAATCAGCCGATCACAAAATCTGGCCGTCGCCGAAATCTCCGCGCCCAGCAGCCCATAGACATAGCGCCGCATTGACGATCGTTGCGGCACCGACTCTTTCGCAGTCGGCGGATGAAACAGTTTCTGGTCTGACAATCTGACAAACCCTAAAATGTAGGTTGGACATTCTTGTCCGAAGGGTTTCGACAGGCAAGCACGCCCATCCTACCAAAAAATCAAGCGTGATACGGCACTAGTCCATCAAAGCGTCAGGCCGATCCGATGCTGACTCAGTTGTTCGCTGCCAGTGCTGTTAATCAAATAATTGTGTTCGAAACGCATTCCGCCCTGACCTTCAATGTAACAACCAGGCTCCAGCGTGATCACGTCTCCTTCGATAAGAACGTCGTCGCTTTCCGAGACGAGTACCGGTGGTTCCGGATGTTCCAGCCCCAAACCATGTCCTGCATGATGAGCCAGCGGTCCAAAACCTCGAGATTCCAGTACTGCAGACGCAGCTTTCCAGATTTCTCGGCCCGCAGCTCCTGGCTGCAGGATGGCCGCCGCCGCACTCAAAGCATCCCGACAGGCTTCAAACTGTGCGACAATTTTGTCGGACGGAGCTCCCACAGAAATTGTGTTTGTAAAATCGCTGCGGTACCCATGGATGATCACGCTGTAGTCCAGAATGAAGAGGTCTTCGTTCTGCAGCCGATAGTGAGTTGGCAGCCCTCCGGCTTTATGCAGAGTCGCGTTGTTGGCTCGAAAATCCCCGTACACAACACACGGAACGCCGGCCGCTTCCTGAGCGGCACGCTGAACCTCGAGATAAATTTCGAACTCAGAAATCCCCGGACGAATCACCTCGAATGCTCGACGATGTCCGACTTCACCGGCTCGCATGCAGGTCTTCAGCAACTCCACTTCGTCAGCATGCTTTGAACGACGCAAGGACCGAATGATGGTCCCCAGAGTCGTCGGTGTCTCCGAGTCATCTTCTGCAAACTGCCACGCGGCATTTTCGGAGACCATCGCAGCCGTCATTTCGGACAGGCCTTCGGGTTCGATCAGTCCTGTCTCGCCACCCCAGATCTTTTCCACTTCGCTGAGTGCCAGGCAAAGAGCATCATCACGATTGGTGACTGACTTCTTATGCGTGTACCAGGCTGTGATGACTTCCTGATCAACGAAGTACGGAACAGTCGCCGATCGTTTGCCAAAATTGTCGGCCAGCAGGATGACTTTGCCATCGCGCGTCATCAGCACCAGAGCCTTCTGGTCAGCCGAGAACGAAATCGGATTGATGCGGAAATTGGTGAAATACTGCACATGTCGCTGATCACCAATCAGCACCCACGAGATCTCTTCCGGCAGCCGCTCCCAAAGTCTCGTCCGACGTTCTCGACAACCCTCATTCGTCAACATAGTCCGTACCAATCTCATTCCCAAAAAGCGAGCGGCAGGGCGTCAGCCCTCCGTGTCCACGCACCAAATTAACCTGCAGCAATACCAGTCTTCTTTACAGTCGATGAGGATCCTGTCGCGGATTGTGCGAGGCCTTTAAATCAGCCGTCGCACGATCGATCGCCTTCCCAAGCTTTGCGGGCTCTGCAACATAGAACTCAGCGTATCCGCACGATTCACAAACCCAGGCTCGAATCTTGCTCGTAACAATTGTCGGAAAAAACATCGCGTTTGGTGTTGTCGATACGGCGGCTTTTGTATCCAGCGAAGTCCCATGCTCCGCATGATGATCCATCAGCCCAATGTTGGCGAGGATACTGGTCCCCTCGCACTTGGGACATGTGCCCGATTTCATCGCAAGTTTCACTCCAAAACCAGAATTGCTGCGAAGTATTACGACGCGGATTTATTCAATCCCCTGCGCCGCCAGCCATCGCTCGGCATCCAGGGCCGCCATGCAGCCAGTTCCCGCAGCAGTGATCGCCTGACGGAAATAATCATCCGCCACATCACCCGCCGCGAAGATGCCATCGACACTCGTGTAAGTTCGTTGAGGAGTCGTCCAGACCACGTAACC
>CAMAXD010000145.1 GCA_945861975.1 Candidatus Kuenenia stuttgartensis
GTCATAAACGGCTTGTCCGGCATCGGATTCCAGCAGTTGACGTTCGAGCTGAAGATTGCTGATCGACATGATCAAGTCCTTTCGTGGCAGTTCAGCAGGGAGGAAACAAAGAAGGGATCGAGGTTCGGTTGCTTCTCAGAAACAACTCGGAAAACGATTGAACTCTGACAGCATTCAGGGGGGGCCTCCGCCAGGAAGCCGAGTTCCCGGAGGATCATGAATTAAGCCTTGTGTCGCTGAATTACCGTCAGAACAACTTTACGTCTTTCCCTTCTGGCATCCTCTGTGCCGAAGCATCAACAATGTCTGCCGAAATCTTCGGTATCGTCGTAAGTCCTTGCCAGACCTGATTTCTGTGCATGACATGCATCGGCATTACCAGCCGTACATTCCTCCTCGAAGATCAATCTGCGCCCGCGTTGTGATACCTCATGACATCAGGATGACGACTCGAACCAAATTCCGGGCGATGTCTGCCGATCGTTATCAGCCACTACCTGAGTCAACCAGGCGAAGATGATTGAAGATTGTGCAATCTCACTTGATCAACCAGCATTGCCCAGACTCAACTCTTTTGAGATCAGAACTCGCCAACAACCTCGCCGCCCTGGATTGTCGACAGGGACTGGTACACGCCGTGGTCGATGTTTTCGGAGATGAATCGCACGGATCCGTCGGCCAGGCAAAACTGAGCACCGCCGGTGTGATTGCTGCTGAAATCGTCAAAGTGATGAAGGGGATCGTTCGGAACATGATCCGCAGATCCACAGACCCGCTGAAATGCCTCTTCTCCCTCGGCGATCATACCGGGCCAGGAAGTATACCAATCCATATCGACTCTGGTTTTTCGTTCTCCAATCATAAACGTACCAGACGTGCCATCGGTGATTGACGCCATTCTGACACTGCTGTTGTGGTGAAACATGCCGCTTCCTTTGCAGGTTCCGTCAGGCAGGACAGGTGCGTTTCCGGCGGGCAATTCGCAGTCATCCAGACTCTCCGGGCCAAAGACCGCGATATAATTGGCGATCGGCAAGCGGGCCAATATCGGACCACCACCTTCTTCGTGCAAGTCGAACTGCATGGGCTGCGGATCAGACGGACACTTGTAGGCATTGACCTGTGATCGCAGAAACGCAGCGTTAGCCGGATCTGTCAGCGGCAGGCTTGGATTGAACAGGCGATAGATGGCGTCCTGTTCAATGTAAGGCAGAATTAAAGTTCCCCAACCGACACCGCTGGTGCCCTCGTGAGCACTGGGCATACGGAATTCATCAACCGCAATCCAACCCGACGGGAACACACGATGGCTGTCGTGATAGTTGTGCAGGGCCAGGCCGATCTGCTTGAGATTATTCTTGCACTGAGTTCTTCGGGCGGCTTCTCGAGCCTGCTGTACCGCAGGAAGCAGCAACGCGATCAGAACAGCGATAATTGCGATCACGACCAACAGTTCAATCAATGTAAATCCGCGGAGGGATTTTGACTTGGCAAACAACATGATTTATGGCTCCGGAATGCCGCTGGTTGCGGACGAGTATACACTGAGCGAGACAGACCCGGCGCACGTTCGTGCTGCACGAAGGAGAGGTCTGTTCGACAAATTGGAAGGAGGACGAAGTGAAAACCTCATCACTCATGGCAGGGCATAGTGCTGTCAAAAACCGCCCGCGCTGAGCAGGAAGCCTGATTCCATCAGTGCTTGCCCGCGCACAGCAATTTCAGAGAAGCAACGTCAGGCAAGGCGGGGTGGGCCGCGGGCATCTGCAGATTGCGGAGCAGACGCGTCCACACTTTCACTGTCAATTGCGTCGCGAATCTCGCACGCATGCGGTCTCAACGAAACGGCACAATAGTCCGTTGATGTCGCAGACACACAAAGGGCCTGACAGACAGAACAGTCGTGGGAATCGTGCGAATGCCCAGGAATGTCATGACCGGAACCGTGCTGCTCGTGCAGAGATTTCGAGCGATGCTCTGAAGCGGAAAAATCTGCGGCATGCAGATGATCTTTACATGTCTGGCCACATCCGGCTGTCTTCGATTTGCCCTGAGGAACATCTGAATGTGCATGATGCCTGCAGTGGCCGGCGTCAACCAGATGCTGCAATTCGTGCAGCGGCTTACCCAGCAACGAACACCCAAGAAATGCCACACAAGCGGCAATCCTGATAGCGTTTTCATGGATTAGGCGATGACAAAGCACTTCAAAGGCTCAAAAACAAAGGCTCAAAAAACAGCGAACAGAAAGAGTATGGCCGTCCCTATAGTCACTTCTCAAGCTTCTATTACCCGTACGCTGAAAAAACAGGATTCGCGGAAAAACTTGTGGATAAAACTCCGCTTTCGGGCAAAAGACCCCCTTGGAGGAAACCTACTGACCACAACGACGGCCACAACCGGACTCGCCATAATGCCCACGCCCAGCATACGCCGTTCCCATTCCATAATTGGCCTGGGCAGGTGCATTGACTTTTGCGAAACCGGGAGGCCAGATCCGCTTTCGGGCTATGTTTCTGAAATGAAACATGTTGTCGAATCGCGTCGGGAAGATTTCCGTGCGACGCAAACTTCCGCACCGACGCGCAAACTGAGACACCTGAACCATGCAAATCCCGGTCATTACCGATGCAGCGGAATTCTTCCAAAACGTTCGCCAACTTAGTCGTCAGGCATGCGCAGGGTGAGCGTAACGCATATCCGCAGGGACACATGGAGTCGATCACCGTCATATCCTTCGGCCGGAATAATGTCTGTATCGTGCAGCCAGAATGCCCCAGGATGGATGAAGTCGAACAAAATTCGCAAAATGCGTTTGCAGTGATCGCCCGAGTTTGTCAAAACAACGCAAGGCCGGCTTCCTGGCTTCCTGTCACGCGCAATGATTTGATCCTCCGTCTGAGGGAACTCCCAGTCATGACAACTGAAGCGACCATTGTCGAGGAAGTTGTTGTTCAGTCACCACATGTCCGGCTCGCTCAGTTCCGCGTTCCCACTCGCTACCGTCTGATACCGAAACTTCGCGACCGCCTGATGCGTGGCATTCAGGATTATCATGTGGTCGAAGGCGCGAAAGAAAATCATTTCTGTATGGCGCTGGAAGAGGCACTCAACAATGCATTCTATCATGGGAATCTGGAAATTAGCTCAGAACTCAAAGAAGACGGTTCCTCTCGCTTCATTGATTTAGCTGCAGAACGCGAATTACTGTCCCCTTGGTGTCATCGCATTGTTTCTGTTACGGAACTCGTCAGCCCGTTCGGGCTCTGGATTACGATCCGGGATGAGGGAAACGGTTTCAATGTTCAGGCGGCTCTTGATCGCTGCAACGACCCGGAAGCATTGCTGGCGAGTGGACGTGGCCTGCTGTTGATGCGCGGTTTCTCAGACGAACTGTTCTTCAATCCCTCCGGTAATGAAGTCACACTGGTGCTGTATAGCGAAAGCCAGGACCGCGAACTCCCGCTGGGAACAAACAACTCGGTTGGCACCGAACGTCGATTGGTAGTTGCCTGAAAAACTGCTTGCCCTATTCCCGTAACGTGAGCGTGACTCTGCGAACGTCCATCACGGATTTCCCAGGCATCTCTAAAGCTCTCAGGGTCATCGGCCCCTGACCAGACGGTAAATCGATCTCGCCAAGTTTCAATGTGTGAAATTCCTTCATCTGACTTTCACCATCCGGTCGAGGCAGAGTGTCCTGATTTGTGTACAAAGGCGGATCCCACCCCGGTTCAACTCCTCCGACAAGCCGCGAATCCTGAAACGCCAGTTCCACCTGCGAACCAGCATCAGCAACTTTGCAGGTGTAATCGATCGCGACTTCGTAATTCCCGGCTGTATGCACATCCAGCAGCCAGACCATGCGGTCATCAACGCTGTTCCAGTTGACGAAGTATGAGCAATTTGGTGCTGCACTACTGCGTTTGATCCCGCCTCGCGGCTCACCATCACGGGCAGGAAGCATTGTGATCGGGAACTCTCGGTAGCCGACAGGAATTGGCCGCGGATCCATTGAATTGCCTCCGCCGAGCTTCGCTTTTCCTCCGGTCGACTTTCCCTTCGATCTCGCATCAGCAAAGCCGAACATCTCTTCACGCCATTGACTGACGGCCTCTTTTAACTGAGCCACCAGCTCCGGCTCTTTCTCGTTAACGGGCTTGGCCTGGCCCGGATCGGCCACCATATCAAACAACAGGCCGGCATTATCCAGCCGATGGGTCTGAGTGCGTACACTGATGTTGCCGGCCCAAGTCGAAAAGATCATTCGCTCCGGCCAGGCCACTGACTGCTTCAGCAGCAATGGGCTGAGATCACTTCCATCAAGCGGCTTGTCACCGATTCGTTGAATGCCCGCCATAGCAGTCAACGTTGGCAGCAAATCCATGGCACCGGTAATCTGTGTCACCGTATGCCCTGCGAGCAGTTTTTCCGGCCAACTGATATAACAGACAGAACGCACTCCACCTTCATCCGTTGTCGCCTTTCGTCCCTTCATCCCTCCGGTCCACCGCATGGAGTTGGGACCGTTGTCGGAAAAGTACACGACGATCGTGTTATCGAAGAGACCATGTTCGTTCAATCGCCGCAGAATCCGGCCCACGTTGCGATCCTGATTCTCAACCATCGCCAGAGCACATCGCGTCTCATCGAGAACTTCTTTTGACGCATCTGTCGCTCGTTGCACAATGGGACGATCTTTAAATCGTTGCCAGTCTTCCGGAGGCGCGGCCCAGGGTGAATGCGGTGTGGTGAACGGGACAAAACAAAAGAACGGTTTGTCTTTGTTTCGATCCATAAACGAGATCACTCGATCAGTGCAGACATCCACGATGTATCCCTGCGTGCGAATCATACGGCCATTGTCCTCCAGCGGAGCATCAGAATACTCGCCCCAATGCCCCGACGAGTGTCCAAAGTACTCATCGAAACCTCGAGCCATCGGATGGTAAGGCCACTGACTTCCGTTATGCCATTTGCCGAAAGCACCGGTTGCGTATCCAGCCGCCTTGAAGGCGTCCGCAATTGTCTTCTCATCGAGATTCAGCCGTTCCTGCCCGGTCGAGACACCTCGAACACCTCCACGCGGATGATATCGACCCGTCAGAAATTCCCCTCGTGTCGGCGCACAAACCGGGCACACGTAAAAACGGTCAAGCGACACACCGCCTTGAGCAATCGAATCGATATGGGGCGTACTGACCTGCAGGTTGCCCGATTGGCTGTAGTCTCCCCACCCGGCATCATCAGCCAGAAAAACGACCACGTTTGGCGGCGAGGCCGGTGAAAGTTCGGGTATTACGAAGAAACCGACGAAGGCGACCGCCGCAACAATCGAACTTCTTAACATAGGGCTGACTTTTGTCGCAAAAAGTAGAGAGAGAGAATTCGGCCTAACACTTCACTGGTCTGTTTTCCGAGCCATGTATTCAGGAAAACACTGAAATTGCACTGCGAAAAGACGCTGCGTTGGGAATGGTATAATCCCACGGAAAGGTCTGTACCAGCGTCAAAGGGTCCTTCTGTCCGGTCGTCATGAATGCCGCCATTCCCTGATCCCGTCACTTGTAGCCTGAGGAAGCCTTCCCGATAATAGTCTATTCGTCGAGGGCAGGTCCTGCTGCCCTTCGACTCGTAGCGGTTAGAGACCTGGGCGGAACGATCCCGAACCGTTTTTTCTCGTCATCAGAGGCGAGCGAGATGAAGCACATCATCGGGATCAGACCGACAAGCCAATCGGCTCGGACGTTTTGTCCTCAGTTGGAATTTTTACCGCTGACATGTCCCACCATTCTCAAGGCGAGAATCCATGAAACTGACGTTGGCGATTTTTGGAGCATTCCTGATGACATCTGTTGTGTCCGGCGCTGAACCGGTCTCTGAACCTTTCGGCAAGACCAAAGACGGTCAAGCCGTTGAATTATATACGCTGAAGAATAATACGGGCCTCGTGGCAAAAGTGATGACTCGCGGTGCCACTCTTGTTCAATTGCACGTTCCCGATAAGGACGGCAAAGCGGCGGACGTGATTCTGGGCTTTGATGATGTCACCGGCTATGAGTCTGAAGACAACCAGTACTTTGGCTGCACGACCGGTCGCGTCTGCAATCGTATTGCCAAAGGAAAGTTCAGCCTCGAAGGCAAAGAGTACACGCTGGCGATCAACAACGAACCAAACCATCTGCACGGTGGATTGGACAAGAGCCTTGATAAACTTGTCTGGAAAGCACATCCCCATTCGGGCGAAAAAGGGCAGGGCGTTAAGTTCACTGCAACAAGCCCTGACGGCGACGAAGGTTATCCGGGAACTCTGGATATCACTGTCAGCTATTTTGTGCCGAATGACACAAATTCAATCTCGATTGAATACACCGCGACTACTGATAAAGCGACGCCCGTTAACTTGACGAATCACGCCTACTTCAATCTCGCCGGTGAAGGCAGCGCGACGGTACTGAACCACAGCCTGCGAATCAACGCCGATAACTACACCGTATCCGATGACACGATGATTCCGACCGGGGAAATTACCCCTGTCGAAGGCACAGATCTCGACTTCCGCAAACGAACAGTGATCGAAAAACGCATTGAATCGATCGGTAAGACCGCTGCGATCGGTTATGACCATAACTTCGTGTTGAATCCACGCGAAGAAGGCAAGCCGATGACTCTGGCCGCGATTGTTGTTGAACGAGAGTCAGGTCGCCGCATGCATGTCATGACGACCGAACCAGGCATTCAGTTCTACTCCGGAAACTTCCTGAAAGGCCAAAAGGGCAAAGGCGGAAAGACGTATGCTCACCGCAGTGCTTTGTGCCTCGAAACACAGCACTATCCGGACTCTGTGAATCACGAGAATTTCCCGACGACAATTCTGAAGCCGGGCGAGAAGTACGAATCGAAAACAACCTATACCTTTGAGATCGAAAAGCCTGAACCTGCTAAGAACTGAGCCTCTAAGGATTTGGTTCGAAATCGTATCCTTGAATGGTGTGCCTGCGTTCTCCGGGGCGAACTTGTCACACCCTGCAAATTCCAACGTTTTTCTGTAGGGTGTGACAAGTGAGCGTCAGCGAACGCAGGCACACCGGTTGTCTCTTCTCTCAAGCCGAAAGTTATTTTGGGACTGTTCCTGACTCGTTTGGTCTCTCGGCTTGATATCGAACGAATCGCTCACGTTGTTGGCGATCTGCAACTCGTGAACGACGTGAGCATCAACAATAAAGAAATTGTCGACAGAAATGTCATTCAGCAGCGAGCTGCGGAGAACTGGTTTCTCCCGGCCCGCCGGAGAAAACTATGTGGCCGGAAGGTGAACAGACTCGGGAACTTCTCAAGGGGGTCACTGATGGTGATTCGCAGGCTGTCAATCGCCTGATGGATCGACATCGGGAGGCTGTTCGGCGCATGATCCAGATGCGACTCGATCAAGCCGTGGCTCGTCGAGTCGACGCCAGCGATGTCGTGCAGGACGTCCTGATGGAAGCGTCTCAGCGTCTGAAGGACTATCTGGCGAATCCCGTGATGCCGTTCCATCTTTGGCTGCGACAACTGGCTAAAGATCGCATCATTGATATGCACCGACGCCATCGAGCCGCCCAGCGCCGCTCGGTGGATCGGGAGCAAAACATGAGCGGACTTGGGAACGACGAACAGTCGGCCGCAGATCTGGCGGCTCTACTGAAAGATGCCGAACTCACACCAGCAGCCGCGGCGCTTCGTCGAGAAATGGAGCAACGGTTTCTCGTCGCTCTGGATCAACTGGAAGAGAACGATCGCGAAATTGTCGTCATGCGACACTTCGAACATCTCGGAAACAGCGAAGTCGCCGAAGCGCTGGGATTGTCTCCACCAGCCGCCGGCATGCGTTACCTCCGCGCCATTCGCCGACTACGCGAACTACTCGGCAGCGATGACGCGTCGCTAAGTTCCTGACCCGGCGAGCGGCAGGGCGTCAGCCCTCCGTGCTCTGCACTCGATCGCGAGCCGTCTCGCTCGGCCACAGAAAGAGCAGGGCTACCAGCGCCACGATTGGGGCAATGCCGGCCACGGCAAGTCCTGCATCATACGAATGCGTCCGATCCACGATTTTTCCGAACACCGACTGCATCGGTGAAGAAACCAGCCACGCTAATGCTCCCAGCAGGCCGGCTGTTTTCCCCATATGTCGTTCGCTGGTCTCCTGCGACATCGAGTAATAGCAGGGGAATAAACCCAGTGAGCCCGCTGCGATAATCAGCAACACAACATAAAGCCCAGGTCCGAGCGGCAGAACAGAAGCCACCGTGGTCAATGCTGTCAAAGCCGCGCAAAATCCAAAGACCAGCATTCGAGATCGATGAGGACTCATGCCTTTTTTTGCCATCCAGAGAGTCATGGCTCCCGCCGCAATACAGCCAGCATCAGCGGCGATGTAGTAGGCCGAGTTAAACAGCAACGCAGTCTTCTCCGTGGCTCCACGTCCTTCCTGCAAAAACGCGGGCAACCACGCTCGAATCAACTGCCATGTCAGATTGATACAGATCACAACTGGCACCAACGTCCAGAACTTCCGGTTGGTCAAGCACTCCCACAGGAAGCCGGAGTCCTTCGGCATGTCATGGGCTTCTTCAACTTTTGGTGCCGGCAGATCATCGCCGCGAGTTGAAAACAGCCACGCCACGGCCCAGGCAACTCCAAGCAAACCAATGATAATAAAAGGTGATCGCCATGCCCCGGCCGCTTCGTTGTTGCCCACGATCATCAGGATGACCGGTGGCGTCAGAATGGCACCAATTGCACCGCCGCTTTGCAGGATACTGTTTCCCATCGTACGCTTGCTGCTGTCGAGTACGATCTTTGTGGTCCGCAGCGCACAAGGCCAATGACCGGCTTCGAAAAAGCCCAGCAGAATTCGGCAGACCAGCATCGATTTATAGTCGCTGCAGAATCCCGTGAGCACTCCAATTGTCGACCATGCCAGCAGAACTGCCGGATAGAGAAAACGCACGGAAATACGATCGGAGAGAAACCCAAAGAACAAAGATCCGGCAGCAAACGACCAACCGAAGCCCCACTCCAGATTCCCGTAGAGTTCATTACTGAGCGACAACTCCCGCGTGATGCGGACCTTCAGATTCGCCAGAGTCTGACGATCCATGTAATTAATCATGGTCGCCAGCAGCAGCAGCCCGCTGATCCACCAAACCCACGTCGACGACCGCGGGGCGGGAGGCTCTTTCAGCGACGGCAGCTCGGGGGATTCGAGGGGATTATGAGCAGTCGACATGCGGCACTTTCTGAGATCTCAGAGGAGGCAGGAAAAACGGCGGGTTGCGCATAATGGTCGTTTCGTGGCAGCGCTTCAACGCGCTGTCGCTCGAGAATCAATCGATTCGTCCCGAAAAACACCACGAACGCGGCATAGAACCTCAACCAGTCGACACGAAACCGGAACAATATTTCGAAAATTCATGTCTACCGAATTCAAACCTGTGGTTCCACAACCGACGCAGTATTCTGCTTATGCCGGATCGCATATTCAGTCAGAGTTGGAAAAAGCGGGCGACAGCCTAGACTGGTGGCTCCGGATTCTCTGCTTCCATTACTTCGTGAGGCTATTGCTGTGCTGCATTCCACATTTCAAAAGGCTTTTGTCCGACTGTCTTCCTTCGGCGCACTTTTGATGTGTAGTTCGCTGGGGCTTTCAAATGAGCCCTTGAACGGTGCCGGGGCCATTGCCGAAGTAGAGCCGATTCAGACGACTCCAACCGATTGGCCGTGGTGGCGAGGACTGCAGCACGATGGCATCGCCAGCGCTGACCAGAATCCTCCGGTGAATTGGAGCGACTCCGAGAACATCATCTGGAGTGCGCCCGTTCCTGGCCGTAGTCATGGATCACCGATCGTTGTGGGCGATCAGGTTGTCCTGACAGCGGCGGATCATGATCGCAAATTGCAGTCAGTGCTCTGCTTTGATCGCAAGACCGGCAAGCCGTTGTGGGAGACCGTCGTGCACGAAGGCGGCCTGGATGTAAAGAACAACGAGAAGTCCTCGATGGCTTCTGCGTCCGCCGCCTGCGATGGTAAACGACTCTTCGTCAACTTCCTGAATGGTGACTCCGTCTTTATGACGGCTCTCGATCGGAATGGAAAGAAGATCTGGCAGACGAAGCTGACCAACTACATCAATCACCAGGGTTTCGGATCATCTCCGCTTCTGTATCAAGACCTTGTCATCGGTGTTTCGGACAATAAAGGTGGCGGAGCCGTCGTGGCGATGAATCGCGCGACCGGCGAAATCGTGTGGAAACGAGATCGCCCGGCAAAACCAAATTACTCTTCACCAGTCATTTTTAACGTAGCCGGCAAGGATCAAATGTTCCTGATTGGCTGCGACCTGGTGACCAGTCTCAATCCGCTGACCGGGGAAACTCTTTGGGAAGTTGAAGGGGCCACAACCGAATGTGTGACAACAACCGTCACTGACGGAAAGCACATTTACACCACCGGAGGCTATCCGAAGAATCACGTTTCAGCGGTGGCAGCAGATGGTTCTGGCAAACTTGTCTGGGAGAACCCAACTCGATCCTACGTTCCTTCACTGCTGACTCGCAACGGCTATTTGTATGCGGTGATGGATGCCGGCATTGCCATGTGCTGGAAGAGTGATACTGGTGAGGAAGTCTGGAAGGGCCGATTGAACGGAACTTTCAGCAGCTCACCGGTGATGGTCGGAGACCTGATCTACGCGAGCAACGAAGAGGGCCAGACATTTATCTTCAAGGCCTCAACAGAGAAACTGGAGATTGTCAGCACCAACCAACTGGGCACAAGCGTCTTCTCCACGCCAGTCTTTTGTGGGAATCGCATGTACCAACGCATCGCCGTCGACAAAGACGGGAAGCGTCAGGAGTTGTTGTACTGCATCGGGCAATAGGCACGAACAGCAGGCTTCTCGAAACGCCCCTGTTCATGGCGGTTGGTGTCGATTTAGCTTCTGTGCAAAGAAGAATTGTGGCAGATCGGAACAGAAGTTAACCAAGGAAACGAAGAAATTACTGGTGCTCGAACTTTGCTTCCTTCGTGCGCTTCTGTTCGAAAACACAGAACTCGATTTGGTAGGCACTTATCGACTGGCCATGCGTCGTTCGTTCCATGTCGATGGGCGGTTGGTATCAATCCCATGCAGTGGAGATGGTGTTCCAATGCGAGACACCAGCCTCAGGAGAATCCCTGTCTGCACGTCGGCCAGGATTCGATCGTTCCATGATTCGAAACCGTAGTCCGGGGAAGGATCAAAGACTTCCAGAGTTTTGGACTTTTGACAAGTCCCAAGACACACCACAGTGTGACCCACCTCTGTCCCAAATCCCGACTCAATGGAGTGTTCGGCGGCTTCCGGCGTGAACGTGAGCGCCAGAACTCCCGGAGGATTCTCGCTGCATGTCAATTGCTTTGGAGTCACCTCTTCGACGATGACATCCCATTCTGTTCCGGCCGTTTTGATCTTCAGACCTCGAAAAACCCCCAGCCAGTGCGTGCCACTACGAGTTAAACACAAAGTCGCCAGTTCTTCCTCTGTGGCGTCGATACCATGGAGTCTCAATAATCCGGCAGCACAAGCCGCGGAACAAGTTTGCTTGGTTGTCTGGAACTCAAAGATTCGACCGGAGTGGTCAATGATCCCGCATTCCGGGGCATCGCCGAGCAGCGGACTAATCAGGGAAAAGCCGCAGAGGCAACCAAGAGCAGCGGCAAAAAACACTCGTCGAAGATAGGCAATCGTGTCCGTCTTCAGGCAAACACCGATAAAGAAGGCCGCCGCAACAGGGAGCCAATTGCCGAGGATGATCGCGTTTGAGAACGGAAGAATTCTTGCCAGGATCGGGCGATCCCAGATCCACAGCATGTAGGCAGCCCCACCGCCGGTTACTACTGCGAGGGCAAGAAACGTGTGAGTTCCACCACCTCGTTTCTGCAACGACGCCCCTGCCATGCAGAACGCGAAACACAGGATCAACATCCCGAACGCGCTTAGGACCAGGTCGAGCATAAGGCTGTTCTCCGAATAAGACTTCGAGAACGAAAAGGCCAGGCCGGCATCGTGCCGAGCCAACCAGTCAGAATGCCATTTGTGAATTCTGTATGAATATTGTGCGAGTTTTCTGTGAATCTTACAACATCATTCATCGTCCTCTGGACAAGAATTAATAGTTAAAAGTCAAAAAAGTCGGGCTTTTGTCCATAGGCTGCCATTTCGCAGCCAGTCGCAACCTCGCGAATCGCCCCCCAAGACCCTCGACGACGACCTTGTTCGCTCGCACAATGCCAGCCCCTGATCTCGCTTTGTTTCGCTGATGAATGCTGATCACAGCCGGATTTCAGGGGCATGTCTTGTGCAGCCGGCCTTGCGACAATTCCGTGTCAGTCCTGACGATCACTCTCCTTTTTCAGAGATTCCCTGTGCAGACGATTCGCGTCGTTGATTCTCATACTGGCGGTGAACCTACCCGAATCATCATTGACGGTGGTCCCGAACTTGGAGGCGGACCACTGGCAGAGCGATTGAAGCTCTTTCGCGATCGCTTCGATGACATCCGCTCCGCCGTGATCAACGAGCCCCGTGGATCCGATGTTCTCGTCGGCGGCTTGTTGTGTGAGCCCTCGGACCCAACCTGCGCGGCGGGAATCATTTTCTTCAACAACACCGGCTATCTGAACATGTGTGGCCATGGGACGATCGGGCTCATGGTGACGCTGGCGTGGATGAAGAAACTGGGCCCCGGTTCCCATCGCATTGAAACGCCCGTCGGTGTCGTGACTGCGACTCTCATAGACGACTACCGAGTCTCCGTGCGAAATGTGCCGTCCAGGAGATATCGCAAGGCTGTTCCAGTCAATGTTCCCGGCCATGGCACGGTAACCGGCGATATTGCGTGGGGCGGAAATTGGTTCTTTCTGGTCAGTGACCACGGTCAGGATCTGCGTCTTTCTCGCTGGAAAGAGCTGTCCGATTTTACGCTCCAGATCCGAGCGGCTCTCGAACGCGACGGCATTACGGGAGCCAACGGAGGGCTGATTGACCATATCGAACT
>CAMAXD010000146.1 GCA_945861975.1 Candidatus Kuenenia stuttgartensis
CCTCACGGCGAGAATATCAAACTCCGCCGAATTCGTCGTCGTAGTCAGCCATTGCCGCCAGAATCACCTTCTCGGCATGCGCTCGATCGTAAATGTGGTCGATCGAAACCTGCTGAGTCGTATCGCCCGGCATCATTTTGTAAGTTGTGAAATAGTGACGCAGACGCTGCACGAGAGCCTGTGGAAGCTCGTCCAGATCCTCAACATGCGACCAGATCTCGTCCTGAGCCAGCACGCCGATAATCTTGTCATCAGCCTCGCCGCCATCCAGCATCGGCAGGCCACCGATAACGCGTACATTCACGATCACTTCAGATTTCGTGATCGGTCGTTCACTGAGCACACAGATATCAAGAGGGTCTCCGTCCCCTCGTCGAGCCCGCGGCATCATCTCGGCAACTCGTGTCCCACAGAATGTTCTTGGAATAAAACCGTAAAGAGCAGGCGGCTGAGACGACGTTCGTTGTGGACGGTCAACGCGCAGGTAACCGGTCACCTTATCGACTTCGTACTTCACAAGATCGAATGGCGAGATTTCAATAAACGCGTGGACAAGATGCGGAGGATTGGGCCCGACTTCAAGCCCATGCCATGGATGCGGTCGCCAACGGAAGAATGGTTTTGGAAAAGCCATGTTTCACTCATTTCATCGAGATTCGAAGCGTGCCGTGCCTGTAATTATCAGCACCTGAGGCATTGAATCACTGCTGACAAACCAGCCACAAACAGAAGACGTAACGAATAGGCGAGACGATTCACGCAGGGGCTGTATTCGAGGGAATCAGATGGGCAGAACAAATCAGGGGCTGCTGCCGAACACAGACTCTAGGGCATCGCCGCATCGTTGGAAGCGCCAGACTGAGTTCACAGGTGATTTTTTTCTTACTTGGCGTCAAGCCCGCGGAAACGGCAATTTCTGCCGGATGGAATGGCGATCTTCTGCCAGAACATGACCGTAATTTCGACCTTGATGGATTCCCGCAAACAGTCGTATAGTCCCGATCCCTTCTTTGGCCGATGTTCCTTTAGATCCCGCAAATTCCGCTTTCCGCGTCGTCTCTCTGCTGCCACTCCCTCTTCGGCAAAATCCCGTGGGTTCCACCATTCTTCATGCCAGCCCCCTGAAAACTCGGCTACGCCGATCTCAGAGACTCACGTCCGGCCTGTGGTTCATGGGAATTCTATTGGTGATTCTCGGAAACTGTGGCTGTAAAGGTCGGTCACTGAAGGTGCCCAATCCCGTCTTTGCCGATGCTCCGCCCCGACGATCTCTGGTGAATCAAACGGCCGATGCTGAAGAACAAAGACTCGCGATGGTCCAGTCCGCAGCTGGTACCGACGTCCAGCAGATCGGCTATTCAAAGAATAATTCGGACCCTTTGACGGGAACAACCGTCGTCGCGGACGTGAACGGAAAACCAGTGTTTGTGGATGACGTTCTGGGGGGGGCTCGTCAGATTATCGAATCTGATCCACGCCTGCCCGAATCAAAGCGTCAGGAAGTGATCGAAGCGACCTTGCGAAAGCGTCTTCCCAAGTACGTGGAAGATGAACTGATCGTGCAGGCCCTTGAGAAGAAGATTCCCGAGGACAAACGAGATGCGATCAAAGAGACATTGGAACCGCAGTTCCAAAAGGTGATTACTGGTATCAAAGAAAAAGAGGGATTCGTCACGGACCAGCAACTTGATGAGCGACTGGGCAAAGAAGGAATTTCCGTCGATTCACTTCGCGATAATTTCCTGCGAATGCAGATGGTGGAAGGCTACATTGGAACCTCGATCAAAGTTCCGGAAACGATCGATCGAGAAGTCCTCGTGACCTACTATCAGGAGCATATCAACGACTATACCCCCGTTGAAGAAGTTCGCTTTGCCGAAATCGTCATCCGCTTCCGCGATCACGAAGGTCGTGAGGGTGCCGAACAGGCCATGACGAATGCCGTAACTCAGCTCCAGAGTGGCAAAGACTTCGGTGATGTCGCTCAGGCTTTGTCAGATACATTGACCTCTGAAAAACGTGGAGAGATCGGCTGGATTAAACGCGGCTCTTTGACAGACAAAGCTCTCGAAGACATGCTGTTCGAAATGCCGGACGGAGAAATCTCCAGCGTACAGGTGCGCAGTGATCGCTTTGAAGTGTACAAGGTGATTGATCATCGCGACCCGGGCACAATTCCCTTCCAGGAAGTCCAGAAGGAAATTGAAACGACGCTGCTGAACGAGATGAAACTGGAAGCTCGCCAAAAGATTCGCAGGGACATCCGCGAAAAGGGAAATGTGAACACGATCTTCGGCAAGAGCTTCGAGAAAGAGTTCCGAGACGCCAGCAAGCTTTGATCATCGCGACTCACGGCATCTCGCGACTCGAACTCCACTTCGCTCGGGGCAGAGTGAGATGTTTCTTTGTCGCCGGATTCGTGAGCATTCGGTGCGATTCCGTGCAAGGCATCCGAATTCTTACGAATCCGGCTACTCTCAACACACACCACTCACGGTCTATCATCGCGACACAAAGGGCTCTGTCACATCGCAAAACTGACGTGCGGCGGCCGTTCGAGAATTCGCATCGCGCCGGAAATGCAGTGGCCTCACTATTTTAAGCCCAATGTCGGCTTAAGCCCAATGTCGGTTTAAGCCCAATGTCGGTTCACTTCGCCAGGTTAACTCGCACTAGCTCCTTGTCATTGCGCGCAAACACGCTCTTCATCGCAAAAGCCGGATGCGACCAGATGGTCATTCGACGCTGGACTGGACGAGTCGGCTCGACAAGTTTCGCACGGCTGATTTCTTCATAGCCGGTCTCAGACAAGTTGGCGATGATCAGATCGCCCTGCTCGTTATGCAGAAAAAAGCGATCTCCCTGAGGCACGATGAACGCATTCCACCAGCGGCCGCTGCCGGTCGCTTCCAAAGATTCCCAGACGCGACTTCCATCATCTGTTTTTAGGCATCGCAGTTGACCATAGCTGCAGACGCCGAAAATGTTCTTGTCACGCACCACTGGCGTCGGCATGATCGAATGCAGCTTATCAGTCTGCTGTTCATTCACGCCATTGCCCTTCCACAACAACTCCGCCTTATCCGCGCCGACTTTCAGCATCCGCGGGCCTTCGTAGAAAGATGTGAGAAACAGGCGATCATCCAGTTTGCGAGGCATGGGAATCGTCAGGCCGGCTTTGATGTCCCACGGCATTTCCCACAGTACTGTGCCGGTCTCCGGGTCCAGCGAAGAAATGGCTGATGGATGCCAGATGATCAGTTGGCGTCGGCCGCCGAATTCATAGATCACCGGCGGACAATATCCAGTGCCGGGATCATTCAACGATCTCCAGATCTCCTTACCGGAAACTTTATCGAAGCAGATCACAAGTCCATCTTTCACACCGCCGACCAATGTGATGATCTTATTTCCGTCAACAAGAGGCGAAGACGCCATGCCCCAGATGGGCAGCTCTGTGCCATAGTCTTTGGGGAAGTTTTTCTGCCAAAGGATCGTGCCATCGACCACGTTCATACAAAACATGTCGCCCTGAGTTCCGATGAAGTAGACTCGATCTTCATCAACAACAGGAGTTGCCCTGGGGCCTGCGGGATAACTGACGGTGTATCGAGTAAAGTACTGATGCTTCCAAAGCTCTTTTCCAGTCTCCGCATCGAAGCACAGCAACCGCTCGAACTCACCTTCCACAATACGATCCGTCAGGAAGACTCGTCCATCCGCAACGGCCGGCCCCGAGTATCCTTCTGCCACGGGAGCAGACCAGACGCGAGGTAACAATCCGGAGGTCTCGAACTTGTCGACAATGCCTTCTTCATGCCACACGCCGTCACGTTGAGGGCCACCCCACTGAGGCCAGTCGTCTGCGTGCGCGGACGTTGGAGGGACCAGCAAACCCGCAAGAATCGCAATAAAAACATGGCCGGGATGCCAAGAGCGTATTGATGTCATGATCTGATTATCCTACTTGATGGACGTTGTCTGGCTCTAAAACATGCCGGACAGATGATCCGTTAACGAAGTATGTTAATCGTCACGACCATGGATGTCATTGAATTCACAGATATCACGAAAGAGCAGCATCCATGGTGATCAGTGACCCTGTCACCAGTTCCGCCACATGCTTTCCAATATTCAGTGAAGCAGTTGCCGCTGGGGACGGAGCGTTACACACATTGACGACTCGCTCATGCCGCAGGATGACGAAATCGTCGACCAGTTTGCCATCAAGTCCCAGAGCCTGAGCACGAACTCCGGCGGGTGCGGCCTCCAGATGTTCTGAACGGATCTCCGGGACTAGCTGCTGCAACGCCTTGACGAACGCGGCTTTCGAAAGTGACCGCCAGACTTCTCCCAGCCCGGTCTTCCAGTTCTTCGCAGCCAAACGCCAGAAGCCGGGATAAGTTAACGACTCCCAAAGATCACGAGCATTCATCGTGCCCCAGTCGTACCCTTCGCGAGCCATTGCGAATACGGCGTTTGGACCGCACTCGACTCCGCCATGGACCATGCGCGTAAAATGCACGCCCAGAAACGGAAAACGCGGATCAGGAACCGGATAGATCAAGGTCCGACAGAGATACTCCGCTGCTGGCTTCAGTTCAAAATACTCTCCGCGAAAGGGAACGATCAGCTCCTTCATCGGTAATCCGCTTTGACGAGCAACTCGATCACTATGCAAACCGGCACAGTTGATAACCTGCCTGGCGTCCACAATGCCCGCGGACGTGTTGACTCTTACGGAATCCGTTCTCTGCTCCATCGACTCTACGCAAGCATTCAGAAAAACCTCTGCTCCGGAAGCTCTTAGTAGCTCGGCCAGCTTCTGACAGACTCCGGGATAGTCGACGATCCCCGATTCCGGCACATGAATCGCCCGAATCCCGGCACAGTGGGGTTCCAGTTCCAGCAGCCGACTGCGATCAATGAGCTGGCAATCGACACCATTCTGCTGTCCGCGTTCATAGATCGTTTGTAGTTGTGGCAGTTGGCTTTCCTGCGTGGCAACAATCACCTTGCCTGTTCGCTTCCACGCGACCTGATGCTCCATGCAAAACTGCTCCAGCAGCAGTTTGCCCTCACGACAATTGCGTGCTCGCAGCGACCCCGGACGATAATAGATGCCCGAATGAATCACGCCTGAGTTACGTCCGGTCTGATGAAATGCGAGCGTCGACTCCTTCTCGATCACCACCACTTTCCAGTCAGGCTTGAGTCGCGTCAACTGCCACGCGGTCGCAAGTCCGACAATACCTCCACCAATTATCGCCGCGTCAAATAATGCCATGAATGCGTTTCCTGATAAATCGACACTCCTCAATCAGACGGCTACGGAAACCGGACTGTCGCAATGTCGCCCGCAAAACAATTCTCATGCCAACTAACTCACATCCGGTTTCCGATCGGCGGGGTCTTCTCGTGCCGCAAGTTGCTGAATCAGCTCCGTTTGAATCTGCTGAATCTCCAGAAGTCGCTGCCACTGATGAGTCAACAACATATCCAGTTTCGAATGCACCTGGCGGATTTCGAGTTCAGCTTTCAGGTTCACTCGATAGTCATGCTCGGCTCGAACACGGTCTTTGGCTTCCTGACGATTCTGACTCATCATGATGACCGGAGCTTGAACGGATGCGAGACAGGACAGGATCAGATTCAACAGGATAAAAGGAAACGGATCGACAGGTTTCCCGAATGCCGACAAGCTGTTGAAAGCAATCCACAAGAACATCACGAACCCGAATGTGATCAGAAATGACCAGCTTCCGCCGAAACTGGCGATGCGATCTGCCAAACGTTCCCCGAAAGTCCGTGAAGCCTCAATCTCCGCATTCGTGTTTTCTGAGATCAAGTCCTGATCCGCCAGACTTTTTAGTACGTCGTTGTCCAGTGAAGTCAATTCACCTTTCTCCACCTCCAGAATCTGTGCGACGTACTGAGATCGAAACCGATTGAGATCGTCGAGGCAAATAAAACTCTGGTCTTTCCATTCCGGGTGATTGGACTGAATCAGTTTCGCAATCGCAGTTCTCGCCAAATTCCCGGGAACCAGATGGCGTTTCGGTAGCCCGCAAATCAGGCAGCAGTTCTGGTCACTCATGAGCGTGTTTCCCGGAAAAATTGGGCCAACTTGGATTCGGCATGGGGAGAGTATACCGAATCTTCGGTTCGCAAGTGTGAAGGCTTCTGAATGTCCTTTTTTCAGGCAAATCGCAGAGCATCCGCCCGACCATTTCTCACTTCTCATGTTGGGCGTTGGAACTCTTTACGTCGCTGGTGGATTGTCGTTCGAACTTGGGTTATGTTGTGGCCTTCCGTGAAACGTGATGCTCCGGAAATCAGAGATTTTCACGGCCGTTCGACATCGTCGATACAGTCTTTTGTGGTTCGAGAATTCATGCCTATAATTAAAAAGCTGCTGGTTGCTAATCGTTCTGAAATCGCTATTCGAGTGTTTCGAAGTGCTACAGAACTCGGAATTCGCACGGTCGCGATCTATTCTCATGAAGACCGGTACGCTTTGCATCGATTCAAAGCGGACGAAGCTTATCGCATTGGCAAACCGGGCGAACCGATTCGCTCGTACCTGGATATCCCGGCCATCGTCGCACTGGCCAAAGAAATTGGCGTCGATGCAATCCATCCGGGCTATGGATTTCTCTCTGAACGCCCCGAGTTCGCTCGGGCCTGCGAAGAAGCTGGTATCAAGTTCGTTGGGCCGTCCGTCGATTGCCTCGAATCACTCGGCGACAAGACCGCCGCGCGCAGTATTGCGATGCAGGCAAATGTTCCCGTGCTCGGCGGAACAAAGGAGTCGATCGAATCCGTCTCCGAAGCCCGAGCGAAAGCCACAGAAATTGGCTTCCCGGTTATGATCAAGGCCGCCAAAGGTGGCGGCGGGCGTGGCATGCGTGCCGTCAAGACAGTCGCCGATTTTGATCAGGCCTTTGAGTCAGCTCGCAACGAAGCCCGAACCGCCTTCGGTTGCGCGGACGTGTTTATCGAGAAGTTCATCGCCCGTGCCAAGCATATCGAAGTGCAACTGCTGGGTGACGAACACGGCAACCTCGTGCATCTGTTTGAACGTGACTGCTCCGTACAGCGTCGGCATCAGAAAGTGGTCGAACTCGCACCGGCTCCAAATCTGTCGCGGTCTCTGCGCGATGGCATTCTGGATGCCGCCGTAAAGATTGGTAAAGCGGTCAATTATTCGTGTGCTGGGACCGTCGAGTTTCTCGTCGATGTGGATGCCGATAAGTTTTACTTCATCGAAGTGAATCCTCGTATTCAGGTCGAGCACACGGTGACGGAGGAGATCACCAATATCGATATCGTGAAGTGCCAGATCCTGGTCGCTCAGGGAATGAAACTGGCCGACGAAGAAATCGGTCTTGGAGATCAGAAGGAAATTCGCACCAACGGTTTCGCTGTGCAGTGTCGAGTCACGACGGAAGACCCGGCCAACAATTTCATGCCCGACTACGGCCGCGTGACACATTACCGTTCATCCGGCGGCATGGGCATTCGGCTCGACGCCGGCAGCGCGTTTTCCGGTGCGGTGGTGAATCCGTTTTATGATTCGCTGCTGACCAAAGTGACAACTCGCGGACGCCGCTTTATCGATGCGATTCATCGCATGGACCGCACTCTGAAGGAATTCCGAATTCGTGGCGTGAAGACCAACATTCCGTTTCTTGCCAAGGTGATGAATCACCCGACGTTTGTGAACGGTGACTGCACGACTCGATTTATCGATGAGACGCCGGAACTGTTCCAGTTTGATCTCCGCAAGAACCGTGCGACTCGACTCCTGTCCTTCCTCGCCGAGACCATCGTGAACGGCAACAGTCTCGTGAAAGGACGACCAAAATCGCTGCGAACCGAGGCCGCACCAGTCCCTGCTGTGCCGCGTGGAGTTGCACCGCCAAAGGGAACCCGCGATAAGCTCAAGGAACTCGGAGCAACTGGCTTCGCAAAGTGGGTGACCGAGCAGAAGCAACTGCTGATTACAGACACGACCTTCCGCGATGCTCACCAGTCTCTGCTGGCGACTCGTATGAGAACCTTCGATCTGCTGGAGGTTTCCGACGCCTATGCCCACCATTGTTCCAACATGTTCAGTCTGGAAATGTGGGGCGGTGCAACGTTTGATACGACCATGCGTTTCTTGAAGGAATGTCCTTGGCAGCGACTCGTTCAGATGCGTGAACGAGTTCCCAACATTCTGTTCCAGATGCTGCTGCGTTCTTCCAATGCGGTCGGCTATACAAACTATCCTGACAACATCGTGCAGGTCTTCGTGAAAGAAGCGGCCGATGCGGGGATTGATGTCTTCCGAGTCTTCGACTGCCTCAACTGGCTGCCGAACATGGGCGTTGCGATGGATGCGATCGTCAACACTGGAGCGATCTGCGAAGCGGCGATCTGCTACACCGGGGATATCACCAACCCGAAACGCAATAAGTATAGCCTGAAGTATTACGTCGATCTGGCCAAGCAGTTGGAGAAGATGGGTGCTCATATCCTGGCAATCAAGGATATGGCGGGCCTGTGTAAACCAGCCGCAGCGTCTCAGTTGATCAAAACGCTGAAACAGGAAATTGGGATTCCGATCCACTTCCATACTCATGACACCGCCGGAATTCAGGCGGCTTCAATCCTGGAAGGCAGCAAGGTTGGTCTCGACATCGCTGACGCAGCCATGGCTCCGATGTCCGGCGGAACTTCTCAGGTGAATCTGAACACGCTCGTCGAAATGATGCGGTTCGATGCACGAGATACTCAATTGGATTCGGATCGTCTGGATTCGATCGCCGAATACTGGCGCGCGACTCGGGACTTCTACACGCCATTCGAGAGCGTAGCTTTGGCAGCAACGGCCGATCTTTATCGTCATGAAATGCCGGGCGGTCAGTACACAAACCTCTTTGAGCAGGCTCGTGCATTGGGTCTGGCCGATCGCTGGCCGGAGGCTTGTCGCCTTTACGCCGAAGTCAATCAGTTGTTCGGTGACATCGTGAAGGTAACACCAACCAGCAAGTCCGTCGGCGACATGGCGCTGTTCATGCTGGCGAATAATCTGACGTGCGAAGATGTGCTCAATCCGGATCGCGATATTGCGTTTCCAGGCAGCGTGATTGACCTGATCAGTGGCGGCATGGGACAGCCTCCGGGTGGTTTTCCAGATGCGGTGAAGAAGCGAGTTCTGCTGGGTAAGAAAGAATTCGTCGGACGCCCCGGGGAAACTCTGGCTCCGGCCGACATGGACGCCGCAAAGAAGAAGGTGGCCGAGCTGCTGGAGCGAGAACCCACAGGCCAGGAAGTGATCTCGTGGTTGTTGTACGAACGCGTTTTCGAAGAGTTCGTCAAGCATCAGCAGCAGTTTTCAGACGTCAGTATCTTCCCGACGCCGACATTCTTCTTTGGTCTGGAGACTGGCGAAGAAGTCACAATTGATATCGAGCCTGGGAAGACTCTGATCATCAAGCTATTGACGGTCAGCGATGCTCATGCGGATGGAACTCGCACTGTCTTCTTCGAACTGAACGGTCAGCCTCGCGAGATCACCCTGGCGGACCAGTCTGCCGAAGCGACCGGGGAAACCAGCATCAAGGCCGATCCGGCGATTTCAGGTCAGGTCGGAGCGACGATGCCCGGCATGGTCGTGACAGTGGCCGTGAAGGTCGGTGATCGAGTCAAAAAGGGCCAGAAACTGCTGGCTCTTGAAGCCATGAAGATGGAGACGATGATCAACGCTGAACTCGATGGCAAGATCGGCGATGTTCTTGTGCAACCAGGTCGGCGAGTCGAAACCGGTGACCTGTTGATTGTGATTGAACCGGAATAGACCTCAATCATGCGAACTTTCTTCGCCCACCGGGTTTACCCCCAATGGCGTGGACTTAAGGGAAATTTGTAGTGGAAGTCGCGTAGACTTCCTGTGATTTGGCAGGAAAGCCGGAACTCTTGGCGAGTTCCGCTACGCTAAGTCCACGCCATTGGGGTTCACCTCGGTGGTTTACGTGCTTTTACACAACGCATACTCCACCGACGAAAGTAAGAAACTCCAATGAAAACCAATCCTGTCAAAGCGGCTCTGGCTGCCGGACAACCTCAGGTTGGAACCTGGTTGTCGTTTGGTGACGTCTTTACAGCCCGCTTGATGGCGAAGATCGGTTTTCCATGGCTGACAGTCGATCTGGAACATTCTCCAATTGACTGGCAGATGGCTTCGTTGATGTTTGCCGTGATCGCCGATGCGGGATGCGTGCCACTGGCCCGTGTTCCTCGAGGTGACCACGATTTGATCAAGCGAGTTCTGGACGGCGGTGCCTTTGGAGTCGTTATTCCAATGGTGAATACCGTCGAGCAGGCGAAGATCGCGATCGCTGCAGCCAAGTATCCTCCCCAGGGAAATCGATCCATTGGGGGCAGCATTCCGGCTCAGAATTTTCAGACTCCGACCGGCGAATACTATCGTCGCGCGAATGACGAGATTCTGGTGATTCTGCAGACGGAGTCACCCGAGGGCGTTGATAATGCGGAAGCAATTTACAGCCTGCCGGGCGTGGATGCGATCTTCGTGGGACCAAACGATTTGTTCTGGCAAATGAAGAAGCCTGACGGCACCGAACCGACTCCTGAAGAGTTCGAAGCAATGCTGCAACGAGTCCTGGCCGCGGGCAAGAAGACCGGTACTCCCGTCGGTATCCATTGCCAGAGCGTCACTGAGATTCAACACCGGATCAGCGAAGGCTGGCAGTTCCTGGCCTTGCAGAGCGAACTCAAGATGATGGTCACGAAGGCGCAGGAACTCGTGCAGGAACTCGGCCTCACCACTACCGATGACCTGGTCCGATACTAACCGGCCGACGCCATATTGCCCCCTCTCCCCCAATTTTTTGCGGATGCTGTCTGGCGTCACATGGCAGCATTCTCGCAAAAAATCGGGGGAGAGGGCTGGGGTGAGGGGGCCGTTTTGGAGCGATCCCTTCCACGAAAGCCCGCTCATCCGGCCTATCGGCCACCTTCTCCCCCGAGGGGGGAGAAGGGACGGTGTGTCAGACGGCACAGCTTGATCGCAAAACGACTCCGGTGCCCGCAGGAATTCGGGACGGGCTCACGGCCATCCAGGGGCGCATTAGTTCTGCGATAGTGTCAGAAATAAATGGCGAATCTCGTCGTCAACTTCCGCTGGTGTGTTTGTAGTCTGAGCAATTTCATTTCGCAGCAGCGCACGATATCTCTTTCGCAGGCGATGTAACGAGACTCGGATCGCCTCGGGACTCATTTGTAATCTTTCCGCCGAGACCGTCAGCGAACCTTCACTAGCAACGCCGCCCAAGTGTCCCACGAGAGCATCGAAGAGTGCATGTCGTTCCGTGGAGTAGTATTCTTCGCGAAGTTGCTGCAACACTCGATCAAGAACCGCGTGAGCCCATTGCCGTTCGAACAAACTCTCTGCTGTCGCCGTCGTTGAAAGCTCCCGTGCCAGCCGCTGTTCGCCATGTTCATAATCGAGCGACTGCAGGACGATTTGGCCACCTCGAACAACAGTGTTCTTTTTGTCTCGTTCGTTACTGGAAAAATGTCGAGCTGCCGCCAGCAGAAAAGAACGAAATCGACCGCGTTCCGGGCTCAGTTGAGCAAACGAATCTCGTAACAGCAGACTGGCGAGAAAGCCCTGTGTTCAGTCCTGTGCTTCATGAACATTACGAGTCTGTCGCCGCATAAACGCATAAACGCATAAACCGGAAGCCAGTAAGCCTGACAAAGCTCCTCCATCGGCGCACGAGCAGGAGCTTCGTTCCCCTGATTCGCCTGCTGAATCAGGCTCCAGCGAGTCGTCGCGAAGCCTCGAGGCCGTGCACGTGAGGCAGCGGAGGATGTCATTTGACGAGAACCTTTCGCCGCTGCAAATTCAAAAAACATGTAACGTTCGCTCTGAGAAACTTCTTCTGTTACCAGACGACTCCGGGACTCACTGCAATAGGATCGCGTTTGTTTAACACCACCCCTGAAGTAGGATGGGCATTCCTGCCCGTCGCCAAACCGTCGAATAAGCCAGACAAAGTCGGACAAGAATGTCCAACCTACGTTCGCCAGGATCAAAACAATGACAACCAGCTGCCCCACCTGCAACGGCGAACTGATCACCAGCAACGGCCAGACATTCTGCCCGGCGTGTTTGATGCAGCAGGGCATGAAAAGCTCGACCTATGGCGGCGGGCCGCGAGTGGCCTGGAAGCCGCCGGAGATTGAACAACTTACCGCCGCGTTTCCACATCTGGAGATCCAGCAGCTGCTCGGCGCGGGCGGTATGGGAGCCGTCTTCAAAGTTCGCCAGAAGGAACTCGATCGCATCGCTGCGTTAAAAGTGCTGCCCGGTGAGATGGCCGCGGACGCGGGATTCACCGAAAGATTCCTGCGGGAAGCTCGGCTGCTGGCATCACTCAGTCATCCGCACATCGTCACCGTGTACGAATTCGGACAACGCGGCGGCATCTATTTTCTGCTGATGGAATTCATCGACGGAGTCACTCTGCGACAGGCCCTGCGAGCTGAACCGATCAAGAAGCTGGGCTCAAAGGAGACGCTGGCCATCGTCGGGCAATTGTGTGATGCACTGCAGTTTGCTCATGACGAAGGCGTGGTTCATCGCGACATCAAGCCGGAAAACATCCTGATCGACAAACGCGGCCGAGTCAAAATTGCGGACTTCGGTCTGGCCAGATTGCTCGGCCAGTCCGCTACGATGCCGACTCTGACGAGAACTCATCAACTGATGGGCACACCGGCTTACATGGCCCCCGAACAAATCGAGGGCCTGCCCGGCATCGATCATCGAGCCGACATTTATTCGATGGGCGTCGTCTTCTACGAACTGCTCACTGGGGAATTGCCGCTCGGCCGTTTCTCACCCCCATCCGAACGAGCCGAAACCGACGTGCGCTTAGATGAAGTGGTCTTGAGAACTCTGGCCCGAGAACCCGACCGCCGCTATCAGCAGGCGAGTCAGGTGAAGACTGATGTTGAGGC
>CAMAXD010000147.1 GCA_945861975.1 Candidatus Kuenenia stuttgartensis
GGTCTTGCGCCGCAGATTGAAGAACCGCTGGCTGCTTTTGTGCAGGAGAGCGGCTCGCGCATGGTCATGATGGTGCCAACTTTCGAAACGGAAGACCTGGTGCGAAAGCAGGGTGAGGAAGCCGACCGCGATCGCAAAAAGAAGCGCATCAAGGCCATGGGCTGTATCGTGATCGAACAGATTGCGGAATCGGAGCCGTTGCCGCAACTGGAACAGCGTGCAGAACTGATCGCCGATCACGTCGGTGCCGCTCTGTGGAATGCGCGCCAGCACGAACGCATCTTCGGCCTCAGCATCTGGAAACTGATGGGCACCGCGCTGGAGTGGTTCAAAGGGCGAAAGCTCATGATCACTACGGCCGTGCTGGCCGTCATCGCGGTTGTGGCTGCGGCACTCTCACTGATCAAGCTGGATTATCCGGTGACCGCTGAAGGCAAGCTGATGCCGATTGAGCAGCACGCGGTCTTCGCCACCTGGGATGGCGTGATTACTCGTGATGGACTGAAGGTCAACGGCGACGAAGAAGTCAAAAAGGGGCAGATTCTGGTTGTCCTGGAGAATGACGAACTTGTAGGGCAGATCGAAGAAGCCAAAGCGTCTGTTCGAAAGTATGAACAGTTGGTTATTGGCAAGCGTGCCGAGATTGTGCAGTCGGAGCTGAATATTCCCAAGATGTCGGACGAAGAAAAATCTCAGAGTCTGGCCAACATTGAACGCATGCGAGTCGAACAGCGAGGGATCGAAGGAGATCTGGAGATCGCCAGACAGCAGGTGCTGAATCTGGAGAATCGAGAGAAGGAGAAGCTAACGATTTACGCTCAGGCTGATGGTCGTATTCCGAACTTCCAGCTGCGACAGCTATTGGAAGATCGCCCGGTGCGACAGGGAGATCATCTGTTCGACATCATGAATGACAACGGAGCCTGGCAGATGGAGCTTCTGTTGCAGGAGAAACGCATGGGCCACATTCTGCGTGCTCAACGAAAAGCAGCGGCAACGAATGAATCGATTGAACTTCCCGGACGATTCACGATGGCCACTCAGCCGGACGCGAAGTTTGAATGTCACCTGACAAAAGTTGCCACGCGTTCCACAACCGACACGGACCTTGGGACTGTGTTCGAACTGAATGCCGTCGCAAACGGAGGCCAGACACTTCCTGAAAAGCGTATCGGCGCGGAAGTGACCGTGAAGATTTATTGTGGTCAGAGCACTCTGTTCTATTGGTGCTTCGGAGATGTTGTCGACACCGCCCAGAAATGGCTCTGGCTTTGATCTGAGATGCTCATGCTTGCCCGACGTCTTACCGCAGAAGGAATCGCTCAATTCGAGTCCTTCCTGAGCAGCCTGAAGGCGGAACCGTCGCTGGATGCTCCGATGGAACTGCTGACCGGCTCATTGACATCGGCACCCCTTGACGCCGAGGTGGATGCTGAGCCACGTGAGTTTCATTCGCGTCTGGAGGTGGCCGAGCATGTGCATCGCATCCTGCGAATGGATGCGACCAATCTGCGAACAGACGCCGGGTTCTGGGCATGGTTGTCGCTGTGCTGGTTCGAAACGCTGTGTCCGTCAAATCATGGACGCTGGCAGCCCGGTGATCGTAGCCGCTGGATAGCAGACCTTGAGGATCCTCGAAAATCCTGTCGCCATCTGCTGGCTGGCCCCTATCAGGTCTTTCGTGCCCACCGCGACGATCCGACTCGAGCGATGTCATTGTTGTGCGGATCCGTGCAGCAACAGGGACTGCTGGTCACGCTGATTGCTTCACGTCCATCGCTTGTGACATGCCAGGCCGTTGTTGGTGCAGCGACTCGGCTGTATTACGATTCCGGCAAAGGACGAAACCGAACGGGGCTTTCCGGAAAGGGTCCGGGCAGCCCGCGTCGTTTTGCAGATATTCTGAGCCAGTTGGATCTCACCTGGGATCTGCATTCGCTCAGCACTGAAGAGCTGCTGAGCTTGCTTCCGGCAGAGTTTGACGAGTTTCATCGCAAGTCATCACCTCGCCAGAGACCGCTGATTGAGTGACGGATTAAGCTGCGTCGAGACGATCGTTCCTCTGCAGGTCTGCTCTACCTGTCGGTCTGCTCGATCAGTTGGTCGTCGGCATCTCCTCGCCCAGCATGTCGGGATCAATCGCATCCAGTGGTGACACCGGCTTCGTCTCTTCCGGAACCGCGATAGAAGGCCCTGCAGGAGGTTGGGTCAGCAATGCCGATTGCTGATTCAGCACGAGTGATGCAGGAACGACTACCGCGAGGGGGAGAATTGGAATTTCGCTGCGTCGCAGAATGCTCACGTTGTTCAGTTCGTTACTTTCGACAAGCTCATCAAAACTGTCGATGGCCACGACGAGAGTTTCGAAAGGCATCACGGGCGTTCCGACGGGCCCCATGACCATCGACGAAGCGGCCAACTGAATGCGGATGCTGATCGATTCCGCAGCCTCTATTCGGCCAATTGATAAAACGGTCGTCGGAGATTGTCCATGAATTTGTCCCAGCACCGCAACGGCAGAGACCGTGACATTCTCCAGTACTTCCTGACTGTTGTTGCGGAGTGCGACTTCGAAGACGGGCCCGTTGCGAGGATCGATGGTCCCGTCACCGTAAACACTGAGCAATTCCAGATCACCGAGACGTTGTTGCCACGGCGAGCCGAGTGCTAACCCCGGGGCCAGTTCTGCGCCGTTCTGAAAAGTATTCTGTCGAAACTTGTTGGCCAGCAGCAGCTCGATCAGGTGGCCGCAGTCAGAGTTAAGGTTGGTTACTTGTCGCTGATGTGAACTGTTTGCTACGACATTTTGCATCAAGCCACCAAGGGCTGTGGCTCCGGATACAGCACTGTTGGGCGGCGTCATCTGCGACGGAGTATTCTGTTCAATACTTTGGCCGACTGTTTGGTTGTGAATCTGGCCCTGGGGATTCGTGGCGAAGGATGCCTGCTGTGCGAAAGCGGAAACGGAAGAGATCAGGAACACTGTCACAGCAGCCAGAGACAACGCGATGGAGTGGCCACCGGATTGGCTGTTGTGGAAATGCAGTCGATATTTCATGATTATTCTCCTGTGCGAAAAGGTGTAATTCAAAGCCTCACGCGCACCAGTCCCAGTGACCGGTGACGTACTGCGGCGTGCGGGAATCTGTGGCCAATAAAAAAGCCCGACACCAGCGGGCGTCGGGCTTCTGTTCAATTAAAAACAGCAGGTCGTTCAAAACTAGTAGCAACCCCAGTGCTGGTAGAGCGGCTGGCAGACGGTGGTCGTGTAGTACACCGGGCGAACGCAGCAGTACGAGGTGTAGCTGTAGTACGGCTGATAGCAGCTATAGTTGCTGTAGCAGTTGTTGTAGCAGGAATTCCAGCAGCCATAATTGCCACCCCAGCCGCAGCTCTGGTAACCGCAGCGACGGAAACAGGCCTCAACTGCGTCTGTCTTTTCCGCCTTGCCCGCATTCGCGGCCAATTGATCCACATCAACATCCAATCCTGCTTCAACGATCTCAACGCTGGCATCCGAGATCGAAGCCACATCGATTTCAATCGACGCACCACTGTCGGAGGTCACATCGTCGGCCTGTACGGAGCAGGCAGCCATCAACATTGGAACAACGGCCATCATCAGTTTCTTGAACATTTTAATTCTCCATGTTCGGCAGTTTGTGAGTTGGAAGAACCACCAGTCTGCCGGTCTCTTGTGGTTCTCATGTTTGTGTGACTGAGGTCTCCAGCGTCAGCCGCTCACAACTGTTACAGGAAATTTCAGAAAGATTTTGACTGTGGTTTTTATTCCACCGGGATCACAATGCGGCGAGGGCATAAAAAATGCCCGGCTGCTTTCACAACCGGGCATTCAGGGGAATTGAATTTCTTGCCGTCCGCAATGATCTATACTTCGCGTGGGGCAGAGTGAGATGTTTCGTTGTCGCCGGATTCGTGAGAATTCGGTGCGTCTCCATGGAAGACAGCCGAATTCTCACGAATCCGGCTTCTCTCAATACTCATCACTCAGAGTCTATTTCAGTCGTTCAGCATTCTGTCGATGCGTTACTTTGAAACAAAACGGTACAGACTTCCGAATGGCGTCGTGAAGTAGACGTCGCCTTGTTCATCGGTGCCAAAGCTCATGACCGGCAGTACCTCTGCTTTGCCGTCGTCATCACCATCGAAGCCGGTGATAGAATAATTTGCCTGCACCTTGCCGGCTGCTTCGTCATAGTCCAGAGCCCACAGCAGGCCGCTCACGTAGTCGGCGTAGATGTACTTTCCGACCAATTCAGGCACTCGAGTTCCGCGGTAAACAGTTCCGCCGGTAATCGATTTTCCGACGGAATGATGATACTCATGGATCGGGTCGATCAGGTCTGGTCGATCGGCATCGTTGCCATCGGGACGGAACCAGTGCTTTCCTTCACGCACATTCCAACCATAGTTGCCGCCAGCTTTCACGATGTTGATTTCTTCCCAGAGATTCTGACCGACGTCGGCGGCCCACAAGGATCCGGTTTTGCTGTCGAAGGACATTCGCCAGATATTGCGAACTCCGTAGGCGTAGATCTCTCCACGAGCCGGAACCATGGCTCCGCGAGGCCCTGCTGGCACCTGCTTGCCGGCAAACGGATTGTCTTTGGGGATCGAATACTTCGCATCTTTGCCCGGATGATCGACATCAATTCGCAGGATGGATCCCAGCAGTGTCGTCAGATTCTGACCATTCCCATTCGGGTCATTGCCGCTTCCGCCGTCGCCCAGAGCGATGTAGAGAAAACCGTCCGGCCCAAACTCAATCGTCCCACCGTTGTGATTCCAGAATGGCTGTGGAACCCGCAGGATCTCTTCTTCGCTTGCGGCATCACAGACATTCGGATTGTCTTTGGAGACCGTGAATCGAGACACCTTGGACAGATGAGCTTCTTCGGCAGATGTGTAGTAAACAAAAAGCTGCCCGTTCTCTTTGAACTTCGGATGGAAACAGAACCCCAGCAGGCCTTCTTCGTTCTGATTGTCCGCGTACGTGCAGCGTTCGTCGATATCCAGAAATACCGTAGCTTCTTCAGCGTCCTGATCGTTCTTCAGCACCTTAATGATGCCATCCTGCTCCGCAACGAACAGGCGATTGGTTCCGTCGCCCGCGTGAGTGACCACGATCGGTCGTTCGAAGTCCAGATTCGGAAAGGCGCGCTCCGTGCCAACCGCAATTGGAATATCCTTCATTTCTTCATCTGCGCTGACCGTCGCTGAATTTACGGCAGCCAATACGCAGAAACTCAAAAATCCGCCTGCCAGAATTTTCTTCATGGCGTTCTCCATTCTCGTGTTCCAAATGCAGCCTTACGACATTGCTGAAGCTGCTCGAACCAGCCATTGTAGAGAACTCCGGATGATGTAAAACCGAACGGAGGTTTTACGGAATGTTCATTTATCGCTAGAAACCCTGTGAATTCTGATCTTTCCCGAAATCCGAACTTCGGATTATGCTCCGCCCGTCGATTGCGGCAGGATCTGCCGGATGCAAATTGGAACTGACAAAACCTGCTGGTTGGACCAGCGGAGTAAGTCAGCTCGAATCAGTTCAGGAGAAACGGAATTCTCACGTGCTGATTCATCGTGTCCTGTAAGCCCCTGGATATCTGTCCGATTGTTCTTCAGGCACGGAAGCCAATTATGAAGATGCTCATGCTGTTGGTGGCGATGTTCGATGCCGAAACCGGTGCGACCAGTCCTCCTGAGGTTGAGCTGCTGGATTTCACCGCCAGCTATTGTCAGCCATGTCAGCAGATGGTGCCTATCCTGCAGCGGATGCAAAAGGATAAGTTTCCTGTCCGCCAGATTGATATCAGCGAAGAGCCGGAACTGGCTCGCCGTTTTAATGTCGATCGAGTGCCCACGCTGGTGCTGATGGTTCAGGGAAAAGAAGCCCAACGCTTCATCGGACTGACTGATGAAGCCGAACTTCGAGATCAGATGAATCGCGCGGCAAGACGACTTTCGGAAACTCGCGAACGCACCGATGTCGCCGCTGCAGAATTGCCGGCTGGTCTCGCTTCCACATCAAATACGCCGGAGATTTCAGTGGGGCTCGATGCGGCTCCTGTCGAAGCTCTCGCAGAATCCAAGTCATCCATTAAGGATGTCTTCCGTGGTTTGCTGGGTGGTGTCACAAAGCCCACAGCCATGCAGTTCCCCACGCTGAGAGCTCAAAGTCCTGAAGCTGCTGCTGCAGAAATGGACGGCCTGCTGATTGCCGAAGCGGCGACTGTGCGAGTCAAAGTTGCTGGCGTTTCATCGAAGGATGGCAAGAAGATTCAGGACGTCGGCACCGGCACGATGGTTTACAGCGCTGCGGGCCAGGCGATCATTCTGACGTGTGCTCATGTCTTTATGGACATGGCGACGAAGGATGCAAAGATTGAAATCGAAGTTTTCGTGAACGGCAAACCACTCAGTTATCCCGCATCACTGATCGGTGGAGATCACAATTCCGATCTGGCCTTTCTGAAGATTCAGTCCACGAAGATTATGCCCGCAGTCCGCCTGACAGCCGCTGCTCCAGGCGTGATGAAGGATCAGAACCTTGTCAGCTTTGGTTGCAATGGTGGAGCTGATCCGACTCTGTTGAAGACAAAGGTCGTCGACATCAATCGCTACAACGGACCGGCCAATCTTGTCTGTTCTGTGGATCCTCAGAGTGGTCGTTCCGGTGGCGGATTGTTCGATGCAAACGGTTCTCTGGTCGGCGTTTGCAGTTGTGCGGATCGCAAACTGAAAGAAGGGCTCTACATGGCCCATTCTCCGATCCTCGAACTGGTCAAAGGCCTTAAGCTGACATCAATTCTGGCCACTCCTGCTCCAACCGGTGGTGAAGACGCGGCCTCATCATTCGCCTCGATGCTTGATGGTGGGGATGGGATGAATGAGAAGGAACTCGCTCCCGTCAAGACGCCGAGCGAAGCGATCGCGGAGATTGAAGAGCCCGCCTTTGATGAGACAGAAGTCGACAGCGAAGTGGAAGCAGTAGAGCCTGAAGTGGCTGCAGCGGAAGCTGTCGCTGAAGAAACAGTGGGCGAACTTACGGACGCTCCGCTATTCAATCCAGCCGCCGCCGGCAAGAAGAACAGCCGAACTGCAGAAGTTGTCTCCGCAAAGACCGAGTCTGGTCCCGAGATCACGATTGTCATCGATGACAAAAAGCCTGGTTCGCAAAAGCGTGTGATCGTGATTCCCCAGGCCAGTGCCTATATGCTGGAGCTGCTGACTGGTGAGTCTGATGATTCAACATCGCGAACTGCAACCGCGGCTGCTCGCCCATCGACAGAGGCCACTTCGAAGCGTACCGCGGCGAAGTCCGGCAAATCGAGAACCTCAGCTCGGTCATTGCTGCAGGCACCGTAGTGCAGCGATTCGAAAACTGCATCGTTTAACCCGTGGCCGAATGGCCAGGAAGAACGAAAACCTGGCCTGTTGGCCACGGGTTAAACTGATTAGTACTCCATTACCCCGCCAGTGATTTGCACAAAATCGCCACACGAACTCTTTAGACCGATTGAGCAAACCGGTCCACCGACGGTAATCTTATCGAGCCCACACGTCTCTTTTTGTGAGCTCCCCCCCGATGCATCCTCTGCACTTTGACCTGCCGTCCCCGACTGAAGCCACTCGCCGCATGTTCCTGAGCACTCACGCCGGGCATGTTGGACTTTTGGCTCTCGCTTCGATGCTGGCCCAGCAGCAATCAGGCAAAGCGAGTGAATCGACGTCGGTCGCGCCCGATGTGGCTCCAAAAGCAAAGTCGGTGATCTGCCTGTTTCAAAACGGCGGCCCGAGCCAGATGGATCTGTTCGACCCCAAGCCGGAGCTACAAAAGTGGCACGGTCAGCCCTATCCGGCTGGCGATCTGGAAACTCACTTCGATAAGCAAAAGGGGAATGTGCTGGGTTCACCGTACAAGTTTCGCAAGTACGGCGAATCGGGTATGGAACTGTGCGAATTGTTGCCTCATACCGGATCGATCGCCGATGAGATCACTCTGATTCGCTCAATGAAGACGGGTTCTGTTGATCATGAAGCCGCCCTCAGAATGATTCATTCGGGGCGACTGTTTGCCGGCATGCCGTCGTTTGGCTCATGGATCTCCTATGCTTTAGGCACAGAGAATCGTGACCTGCCATCGTTTGTCGTGTTGTCTGATCCGGGTGGACTACCGATCGATGGCGAGAAGAACTGGAGTTCCGGATGGCTGCCAGCGGTTTATCAGGGCACAGTCTTCCGCTCAGGTTCATCACCCGTGCTGAACCTGCAAAGTCCGGAAGGCGTCACAGCGGCCGTACGTCGCAATCAGCTTGATTATCTTGGGAAGCTGAATCGTCGACACGCTTCACGCTACCCGGAAAACTCAGAACTCACGGCCCGCATCGCCAACTTCGAAACGGCCGCGCGGATGCAGACATCGGTTCCCGAGCTGCTGGATTTGTCAGGTGAGACGCAGGAAACGCGAGAACTCTACGGGCTCGATAACCCGGCCATCGAAGAATACGGGGCCCGCTGCCTGACTGCTCGCAAGCTTATCGAGCAAGGGGTGCGATTTGTCGGCGTCTACATGAGCGGTCAGCCATGGGATACTCATAGTCGCAATGCCGAAAGCCTCAAAGGCTTGTGTGCTCGCACCGATCAGCCCTCGGCCGCATTGGTGAAAGATTTGAAGCAGCGAGGACTTCTCGATTCTACCATTGTGATTTGGACCGGCGAATTTGGACGCCTGCCGATTTCTCAAGGCCCCGATGGACGCGACCACAACCGTCATGCCTTTTCTTCGTGGATCGCCGGTGGCGGTTTCAAGCAAGGCTGCGTCTATGGCGCGACGGATCCGTTTGGTTATGCATCCGTGGAGAATATCGTCAACGTCCACGATCTGCATGCCACAATGCTGGCGTCATTGGGACTTGATCATACTCGCTTAGCCGTGCCTTACGATGGCCGCGATACCAGTCTGACTGATGCTGAAGTCACGCATGCGAAAGTGATCCGCGATCTGCTGGCATAAAGCGTGACTCCGCGAGCACACTGTGGATTTATTGTAGGGTGGGACCATCGGATCGCCCGCCCACCATGTGCAATAGGTCTAATTGGTGGGCCGGCGTTCGCTAACGCTCACTTGTCCCACCCTACGTCTTCTGTAGATTCACAGCCGCAGAGCGAAACCGAGACTACTGAATCAACACGTCCAACTACGCTCCTGCCATGATTGTCGCGATGAGGCGTTCGCGAACCTGTTTTGGATCCGCGCCTCCGACCTGTTTCATGATCATGCCGATCAACGGACCAATCGCGTTTTGCTTGCCTGCTCGGAAATCGCTGGCGGCTTCCGGCTTTGATGCGAGAGCGGCTGCGATCGCCGCATCCATGGCACCGGTGTCGCGAACAATTTCCAGTTTGCGTTCTTTGATGAGGCGGTCAACATCGGCTGGTTCAATGGCCTTTTCTTCGGCCGCATCAGATCGCAATGCCGCGTAGACTTCGCGAGCACTCTTCGTGGTGATGCGTTCGGTCTGAATACACTGCAGCAACGTGCCCAGAATCTCGGCCGTGATGACGAAATCGTCGATTGAGGCTGCGTCCGCGTTGAGATCTCGCAGGATATCCTGAGTCACCCAGTTGGCGGCCAGTTTTCCGTCACCGCACAGTTGACTGACCTGTTCAAACCATGCTGTCAGTGCCGGGCCTTGTGACAGAAGAACATTGGTGTCGTATTCCGTAAGTCCCAGAACATTTTGGAAGCGTTCGCGTCGAGCGGCTGGTGTCTCTGGCAAGGATCGACGAATCTCTTCGATCTGCTCAATCGTGGTCGTTACCGGCATAAGGTCCGGATCAGGGAAGTAGCGATAGTCCGAAGATTCTTCTTTCTCTCGCTGACCGAAGGTTTCATTCCTGTCGGCATCCCAGCCGCGAGTTTGCTTCGGGACTTCGCCAATCTTCTGTCCGGTCTTCAGCCATTGTTTCCACTGTCGGCGAGTTTCATACTCCACGGCCAGTTCCACATTGCGGAAGCTGTTCATGTTCTTCAGCTCAACGATCGGAGTCGCCGTACGACTGCCATCTGCATTGTGAACATGCAGATTCACATTCGCATCGCAACGCAGGCTGCCTTCCTGCATGTTGCAGTCGGAGACGCCAATAAACAGCAACAGTGACCGCAGATCTTCAAGATATCGCCTGGCCTCCGATGCTGTACGCAGGTCGGGTTCGCTGACGATTTCCAGCAGCGGCGTGCCGGTACGATTCAGGTCAACTCGACTATCCGCTCCGCGACCGGATTCGTCATGAACATTCTTGCCGGCATCTTCTTCCAGATGCGCACGAGTAATCCGAATGCGACGAGGTGGCTCGGTGGGATTATCGGCGACAATCTCCAGCCAGCCTTTGGAACTGAACGGCAGATCGTACTGACTGATCTGATAGGCTTTGGGCAGGTCCGGATAATAATATTGCTTGCGATCCCAGCGGGTGTAACGAGCGATCTCGCAGTTCAACGCCAGAGCCGTCTGGACAGACAAGTCAAAGGCCTTGCGATTCATTACCGGCAGAGATCCCGGCAGTCCCAGACAGACAGGGCATGTCTGAGTATTGGGGTCATCGGGCCGGAATGCTGTGGAACATCCGCAGAACAGCTTGGATTCGGTGCGAAGCTGGACGTGAACTTCCAGTCCAATAACAACGGTGTATTCGGGGGTGGTCATAGTGACGGATCAGATTGCCTGGGCTGGTAAAGTTTCGTTCGCGGGAAGTGTAATGCTGGCCGGACTTTTGTCACAATCTTGCGACACCCGCAAACCGAGTGTTTTCGTCTACTTCCCCTGGTTGAACCTTATTTTGTTCAACGGTAAGCCGCAGGCGTAGGTAACTCGTCTCGTCTGCGACTCTGGCTTGCTGTTAAATCAAGTGTTAAACGAACACATGAAAATCCCGCTTGCAACCTTCGTGCAAGACAATTGCTTTCTGCCTTCCGGAGATCTGTCGATGATTTTCAAAACGAGAATTCGATCAGGTAACACGGCCCTGTGGATTGTCTGCGCAGTAACAGTTCTGTCTTTGTTCGGAGGAGCTGTTTTTGCAAACGAGTTCCCTGCTGTGATTCTGCACGACGCAAAAATTGTGACGGTCAACTCAGGCTTTGAGATTGCTCAGGCAATTGCTCTGAAAGGTGAGCGAATCCAGGCCGTCGGCAGCAACGAAGACATTCTGAAACTTGCGGGTCCGGATACAAAACAGATTTCGCTGGGCGGAAAAACAGTGCTGCCCGGGCTGATTGATTCGCATGTCCACGCCACCGGAGCGGCTGTCTATGAATTTGACCATGAAATCCCGCCACTGGAGACAATCGACGATGTTCTGAAGTACGTTCAGAAACGAGCTGAGATTCTGGAAGATGGCCAGTGGATCATCATGAATCAAGTCTTCATCACTCGTCTGCGCGACCAGCGGTTTCCTAATCGCCAGGAACTGGACTCCGTCGCGCCGAATAATCCGGTTTACTTTCGAACCGGGCCAGATGCTGCTTTAAACTCGATGGCCTTGAAGCTGAATGGGATCGACAAGGATTTTAAGATCACAGACGGGCTGCCGGGAAAGATCGAAATGGATCCCACGACCGGCGAGCCAACCGGAGTCATCCGAGCCGCCGGTCGATTCATCAAAACGCAGTCATCAGAAAAATCGCCGAGCCCGGAAGAACGGATGGCTCAACTGGAGAAACTTCTGCAGGACTACAACTCCGTCGGCATCACCAGCATCGTACAACGCAGTGCAGGTGAGTCGGATGTGACGATGTTTCAGACGTTGAAAGATCAGGGCAAACTGACCTGCCGCACATTTCTTTGCTGGGGCGTGAGTCCGGATGGGGAATGGTCCAAAGTGGCGGAGCAAATTCAAAAGGCCGCTGACCATCCGGCTCATGCTTACGACAATCTGTTGTGGCTGCGAGGAGTCAAAGTGTTCCTGGACGGCGGTATGTTGACTGGCAGTGCGTGGATGCAAAAGCCCTGGGGTGTCAGCACGATTTATTCGATCACCGATCCGGAGTATCGCGGAGTGCTGAATATTCAGCCGGATCGCATGTATGAAATTGCTAAGCACTGTCTGGAGCGAGATCTGCAGATAACAGCGCATTCTGTCGGCGACGGTGCGGTGAAGGCGTTGGTGGAGACTTATGAACGAGTCAACAACGATTTCCCGGTGCGCGACAAACGCCCGTGTATCACTCACTGTAATTTCATGAGCGAAGAATCCATCCTGAAGATGAAAGCTCTGGGAATCGTCGCCGATATTCAGCCCATTTGGCTGCATCTGGATGGTCGTACTCTGCTGAAACAATTCGGTGAAGAACGCACCCGCTTTTTTCAGCCGTATAAGACACTCTTTGATCAGGGCGTTATCGTCGGAGGTGGCTCCGATCACATGCAGCGGATCGGCAGTCTGCGTTCGGTGAATCCTTACAATCCGTTTCTGGGACTCTGGACCACGCTGACTCGCCAACCACGCTGGAGCGATTCGCCACTGCATCCCGAACAGTTGATTACTCGCGAACAAGCCCTGAAATTTTACACGATCAACAATGCGTGGCTGACGTTTGAGGAGCAAGAAAAAGGATCGCTCGAAGCCGGCAAGCTGGCCGACTTGATTGTCATCGATCGCGACATTCTGACTTGTCCCGTGGAGGAAGTCAGAGCAATCACGGTCGAACAAACATGGCTCGGCGGCAAAGTGGTGTATGAGAAAAAGTAGCCGTCTCGCTCCGCCGAGACGAGCCTTGAAAGTTGGCTCGCAGTTGTTAGTTCACGCGTCGTAATGTCCTATCGCTTTTCGGCACAGCAATCTTGTTCACGTGCACACAATAAGGCCTCGTCTCGACGGAGCGAGACGGCTAGTGCGCCTGTGAAGGCGTTTGATCAGGAGGGTGAAAGTCCCTTCCAGGCGAACGTTACCAGCCTGAACAACAAGAGTAACTGCGTTGCCGTGAGG
>CAMAXD010000148.1 GCA_945861975.1 Candidatus Kuenenia stuttgartensis
TCATTTTGTTACGGACTGGTCATTTAACTCCAGTTGCTCTCCACCCTGCCTCACGGCAACGCAGTTACTCTTGTTGTTCAGGCTGGTAACGTTCGCCTGGAAGGGACTTTCACCCTCCTGATCAAACGCCTTCACAGGCGCACTAGCCGAAGTCGTGAGACTTCGGGTGTGCTTGCGTTTAATCGAATCCACGAAGTCTGGCGACTCCGGCTACGATCCTGAATCCACGAAGTCTGGCGACTCCGGCCACGATCCTGAATCCACGAAGTCTGGCGACTCCGGCTACGATCCTGAATCCACGAAGTCTGGCGACTCCGGCTACGATCCTGAATCCACGAAGTCTGGCGACTCCGGCTACGATTCGGTCTCTGAGCGTTTAAAGTTTTTGTTCGAGTCTGCTCCAGATGCTGGCGAGCGTTGCAGATCGTCTGCAGGCAGACATCTTCACCGCGGTCAGCCAGCAACTCAACTTGCCGTTCACGCAGATAAATATCGGGCCGGGCAGCGATCCTGAACAGCACCCAATCGGCCCCTGCATTCCACTTCGGCTGACGAAGTGCTGTGGTTTTGGGGAGCCATGGCGTCAGCTAAGTTGATCGACGATCAGGCTCGCCGCGTGTTGTCCGTACGAGCTCAATCCCGGCGTGCAGCATTGCGAGCCATGCGTCCCTGAATCCGCTTTGAAAAACTCTCACTGAAGGAGATTACTCGAATCTCGAGCGTGCATACTCCGGTGTTTTCATCATTGGCTGCGTTGTAGCCTCCGGTATGATCGGCTTTTCCATTGCCGCAGTGGTTGGCCAGCCTGCGATAAGTATTGGTGGTGCAGCGATCATCGGCGCAGTCTGTCTCTTTGCTGCCGGGTGCTATGGCGTCTTCTGTTCGGGCCAGAACACACTCCGTCGGCGGAGACAAACTTTGCGGCTCAGGCAACGCCGATGACAATTCAGTGTCGAAATGAAATGAAATCCAGCAGTTGCGAACCTCAACGTTCGCGGCCTGTGCTCGATTCATGATTCATTGTCAGGACGGCCATATCTCTCGTGTGAAGCCAGGTAATGGATGTGTGCTGTGGTTGGATGCCGACTCTGATGGAGTCCAGATCAGCGTGACGCGGCGGTCCTTGAACTTGTCGGTGAACCGTTTGTCACACTGAAAATGGCATAAGGCGTGGGGAATCTTTTCGTCCCTGCTGGGGCATGATGGCGAACAGCAGAGGTAAGTTCAAAACTGATGTCCTGGATGTTTGATTTTGAGCAAATTCAACCTCAACTGCAGCGATGGTTTTCAGGTCTCGACTGCCTATGAGGTCTCTACTGCGAAGTGATTCAGGAAATCGTCGGGTGATGCGGCCTGACAATCCTGCACAGGAAATAGAGGAAAAAAAGCTCCAGCGATTGTTAACCGCTGGAGCTCATGTTCAATCAAATCAAGCTGCGTCAGGATTACTCGGCTTCTGGCGACAGAGAGAACGATTCCATCAGCACGCCGTTCTCATCACCAATCCAGTAACCACCGGCTGGTGCGAGGTACTTTTCAACAACTTCGAACGGAGGCAACTTTGTGAAGTCGATCTTGGAGAACAGTTCATCCATACCAGGGAACTGCTCTGCAGCCTTGCCATCGCGAAGCATGCTATACAGGCGACGGTAGCCTTCTGCTGGCTGAGAGTAGACTACAGCCAACGCACCTTCTTCGAAGTTCTCGGCCACAGCCTTGAATTCATCAGTCTCGGCCAAAGGTCGAATGTCATCGTCGTTGCGAACAGCCTGTTCAAGCTGAGCACCGCCGACACCAATCAAGAACTGATTGTTGGCCACAGTAAACGCGAACTTTGCTCCGTTACCTGGATCCATTTCATAGATTGTGGCACCTTCCAGCTCGCGAGTTTCCCCGGGGAAACCCTCAGATGTCAGCTTGGTCAGCAGTTCCGAGAACTTCTCGCTGTCCTTTACGCCGAAAGAAATCACCACATCATCGGTTGCGGCTTCTGATTCTGAACTGCCCGGAGCAACGACGAAGTGCATCTTGCCATCGAGCTGATCAATGACGTCGTTCTTAATGTGAACGCCAGGGCCCTTTTCAGCCAGGTCGTCGATAATTCCGGCAAACGCGCCGGCACCCCGGAACATGTCGACAAGTGTCTCGACCGCGGTGTAAGCTTCTTCAACCTTCCAGGTGGTTGCCATCCAGGCACTGGCATTCTCTTTGACCCATGCTGGTGGAACAGCATCTACCGGAGCAAGCTGAAAGATCTGCATAGCTCCCTGAGGAGGCTGTTCGGTGTAGATGAAGGAAGTGCTGGTGCCGTCGAAACCTTCGCCACCTGCTTCGGCCACGGAGCCGATGCCCTTCAACTGATTCACGCCCAGCATCGGGAACACACTGATCGCCATGCCAGCTGGCAGTCCGGCTTCGCCCAGAGACCCCGTCTGTACGAGCTGAGTAAACAAGCCAACCGGATCGAAGTAAGTGGTCGCCAGGCTTGCACCTTCTTCAGACTCGCACTGATCCATGATGTAAGCAAACACTTCGTTGTTGGCCAGAGTTTTCTCGGAAGCGCCATCCCAGTTGTCGAGGGTCAGTTTCAGCAGAGCACCGCTGTTGCTGATGACGAGACGTTGGTCTTTCAGGAACCATCCGAACTCTTTTGCAAGGGGAGTCTTCTTGGCGACTTCATGCAACACTGTGTACATCACGATTTCTGTACCATCGTGTTCAATGTTGGCTGATTCGAGTTCAGGAACGCTCTGAAGAGCGCCAGTTGCCTTTTCGAGCAAACTGGTCACCTGTTCTTCATGATCACCATAGTCCATGAAAAACAAGGCCCCCATTTTGTTCGGCGGAGCTTTGGAGAAAGCCATCGTGACTTCACCGGTTGGAATCGCAGCCAACTCTTCAACAGTCAGCCCAAGCGTTTCCTGAATCTTTGCGAACGCTTCAGATGTCTCTGTCGCGAAGGCGGTTTCGACTTCGGCTTTGAATTCATCAAAGGCTGGATCGGCCAGCAGGCGCCCAAGTGATGATTCGCCGACCGTGACCTTCAATTCCTCAACGCTGGGAACCGAGAAGTACAGAAAGGTGTCTTTGGGGAGAATTTGACTGCTGGGCACCTTAGTGTCAGCGGTTTGAGCTTCAGCAACTCCGCAAAGACCACCGGCCAACAAGGCAGAGGCCAGCAGCGTTCGCTTCATTCGGGCCAGATACATCGAAAATCCTTCGTCATGGAAATGAAAATGGGAAGATCCCTCGCCGGGGGGATTCTTTCTGACAAATGATTGAACGGTCAAGGTCACAATGATTCTTTGAGTACAAGATTTGCGACTGACAACCGAGTTGATTCGCCGGGGCATGCCACAAATTAGAGGAAAATTGGGAGAACCTTGATTCGCGGCAAGATTCCAATTCTCGAATGCCAGATACTACCCGGAAAAGTCGAATCGGACTGATTGCGATCCGTGTTACATGCCGGGACAATTTCTCCGACTCTTTATGGTTTTTTACGAACTCCGGCTTCCCCTCGATTCATGCCCTTCAACACAAAAATCCTCGATGCCAGCAGTCCCGCAGCCATCAGTGTTGCCGCTTCCGCGCTGCGCGAAGGGCAGTTGGTGGCATTTCCCACGGAGACTGTTTACGGTCTCGGTGCCATTGCGACATCTTCGATCGCCGTTGCGAAAATCTTCGAAGCCAAGCAGCGACCGACCTTCGATCCTCTGATCGTCCACATAGCAGACCGTGCGCAATTGAGTGATGTTGTGACGCATCTGCCGCCCTTGGCGAAGGCTCTGGCGGATGCGTTCTGGCCCGGTCCGCTGACGCTGGTGCTTCCCAAACAGGCGACGATTCCGGATCTGGTGACGGCTGGTTTGCCTGGCGTTGGAGTTCGCATTCCGGCGCATCCGGTGGCTTTGGAATTACTGAGAGCGGTCGGTCTTCCCGTGGCGGCTCCGAGTGCCAACCCGTTCGGTGGAATCAGCCCCACGACTGCGATGCATGTGGCGGACGGACTGAATTCCAAGCTGCCTATAATCCTCGACGGGGGCCCGTGCCAGGTTGGTGTTGAGTCCACGGTGGTGTCGTTTATGGGAGATCGTCCGGTTCTGCTTCGTCCCGGTGGATGTGTGGTTGAAGAACTGGAAGCGGTCATCGGGCCGATCGAGCGCGCAGCTCCCAATGCTGCTCTGGATGACGCCGCTCAGCCTGCCCCGGGAATGCTCAGCCGACATTACGCGCCGGCCACGCCGTTAACCGTCGTGGCCCGCAAATCCGACGCCAGCTCGATCGAAGGACTGCAGTGCGGGCTGCTGACCTATGGAGAACAGCCATTTTCCGGCAGCTTTGTGCGGATTGAGCGCCTCGAAACGTCCGAAGACCTGCAAACTTGCGCCTCGAGGTTCTTTGCGGCCCTGAGAAGCCTCGACTCCTGCGGTCTGGACGTTATCATCGCGCACATGTTTCCCGATCATGGACTGGGAATCGCCCTGAATGATCGTTTGCAGCGAGCTGCCTGTCGATCATGACGATGAGTTAGTGATACTGAAGATGAGTTAGTGATACTGAAGTAGTTCTCCGGGTTTGCCTCTCCCGGTTCTCAATGAGTCAGAAAATTCTGTGACGGAATTCAACAGGATTATGAAGAAGTCGACCATTATCCTCGTGACTATCGCTGCCGTGCTGGCCATTGGACTTCGCTTGATCGAAGGCCCGATGCACAACTTTTCTGCCATGGGTGCCTTAGCAGTTCTGTGTGGTGCCGTGATTCGACCCACATGGCTTGGTCTTCTGATTCCACTGGCCGCCAGATTGCTGACGGACAGTGTGCTTGAGCTACGAACCGGACACGGCTGGTATGGTTCCATTCTGTTCGACTATGCAGCCTACGTGGCCAGCTTTGGAATCGGCCGCATGATTCGTCCTCAGCGAGCGGCCTCCGCACTGGGAGCTGGCCTGCTGGCCGCGATTTCATTCTTTGTCGTCAGCAACGTTGGTGTCTGGTGCCTGCCTCACGAAGGAATGTACTTGTATCCTCGAACGTTCGCCGGGTTAATGGACTGCTTCACACAAGCCATCCCGTTTGCTCGAGGCACCTTCCTTGGCGACGTCGGATTTACCCTGGCCTTCGTCGGTGCGATGAATCTTCTGCCCGGGATTCTGACCGACACAGAGAACGCTAAAACGAATCTGCAGCCGGTGGCGAAGTCTCCGGAAGCCCGATAGAGGGTTGTTGGGTCAGGATTTAGCGCCGACTTCAGCCGGCATAGTTGTTCAAATGCGGTACGTTTTTTTAGGGTAGCGTAAGCGGAGCGCCGGCTCACCGTACTTCACAAATGCGGAATAATGGTGGGCTACCAGTTCGGGATGCTCATCTGGTTCGGGATGCTCATTTGTCCCACTTACGCTTCTACTGGTGTTACGGCGCATCGAATGTGGCTGCACATTTCCTTCGTTGAACGGTCGTCGTGAGGGCTTGTTGGATCGAAGTCCACCCCGCATAGGACAATTTTTTTTCGCCACCGTCATTCGCAGAATCTTTCCGTCACGGAATAGCCATGCCTGAAAAATCCAACGTCTTTTGTGGTTGTATTCCGGCCTTGATGACACCGTGTTCTCAGGACGGAATCCCGAACTTCGATGCTCTGGTCGCGACAGGCAAAAGTTTGATTGAGGCAGGGATGCGCGCGGTGGTCTATTGTGGTTCGATGGGTGACTGGCCACTGCTGACCGATCATCAGCGTCAGGAAGGTGTCAGGCGTCTGACGGAAGCCGGCGTTCCCGTGGTTGTTGGAACGGGGGCTCAGAATCCTCGTATCGCAGCAGAGCATGCGGCTCATGCGAAGAAGGTTGGGGCGGCCGGACTGATGGTGATTCCGCGAGTGCTCTCCCGAGGCACCTCGGCGGCCGCACAGCGGCATCACTTTGCAGGAGTTTTGAAGGCCGCCGATGGCTTGCCTGCCGTGATTTACAACAGCCCCTACTATGGCTTTGAAACTCGGGCTGAGTTATTTTTCGACTTGCAGCGCGAGTTCTCGAATCTGGTCGGCTTCAAGGAATTTGGCGGGGCCTCGTCGCTGAGTTATGCGGCTGAGCACATCACGAATCGTGATCCTGGTCTGACATTGATGGTCGGTGTGGATACTCAGGTTTACCACGGCTTCGTTCACTGCGGAGCGGCCGGAGCGATCACAGGTGTTGGAAACGCGTTGCCAACAGAAGTACTTCGCCTGGTTGCGTTGTGCGAAAAAGCAGCTTCCGGATGTCCTGATTCACGTCGCCTTGCTCTGGAATTGAGCGAAGCCCTGACGGTACTTTCGACTTATGATGAAGGCCCGGATCTGGTTCTGTATTACAAGTACCTGATGGTTCTCGAAGGACATTCCGAGTACACCCATCACTTCAATCCTGCTGATGCGCTGAGTGCGAGTCAGAAGGAGTTCATTCGAACTCAGTGGCAGCTCTTCCGCACATGGTGGAGTCAGTGGCCCGGGGCCCGATAGCTTTCGCGATTCCGTCGAAGAAAGCCGAACTTAATCGGTTCTGGCGTCTGTGCATATAGAGTTGGCAAAGCGAACCGTCATTTTCAAACCGCATTGCTGAAGTCGTGTGGGAATCGGCCTGCTGATTGCTCAGCCACGGGCCGACTGCAAGGCCTCGTCTCGGCGGAGCGAGACGGCTACCTGGAAAACAGGAAGTTGACAATGACGCAACCAACGGAGGCGACCGTCCTATTCGTTGGTCGAGACATTGAAGCCGAGCCGCAAAGCCCCGTATGGACAATCATTCGCGACATGCGAACCATCCCGGCACCGGCTGAAGCGTCAGCTTACGCTTCGTGCTCGTTCAGATAAGACTCAATTCGCTCCTGAAGCAGATCGATCAATTCCGGATCCATAAACTGGTATTCATCGGGAATATCAAGCACGTGTAAGTGAGTCTGACCCAGGGACTCGGGCATTGAGCTGAGAATTCGTGAACGATGTTTGTTTTCCATTACGAAGACAACATCGGCCCACTCCAGATCCGCCGCTCGTAGTTTGCGAGGCGAACTGTCGCTCAGGCCACACGACCTGACTGACATACGTGAGTCATTTCGAAAGATCCGTTCCGCCGTTGGACTGCGCCATTGATTACGGGAGCAAACAAACAGAACATTGATTCGCGGACTCGGCAGCTGAGCACTCCTGGAATGACCTTGCCTTTGTCTGAATTCAGGAACGGACGGGTTGGATCGTAGTTGAACTCCTTCTCAATCGGAAGTCCGCATCCTGCGCCGATGGTGGCAGGGTGAAGATTCCGAACGGACAGATTTCCTGCCGAATTCGCTTTTTGCTATCGTCACAAGTGTAACCGTTTCAGCGAACATTCCGCGGGGCCGTCTTTCAATCGTTGCTTTAAGTTCGCGATTGGAGTTCCGCTGATTTTCCGGCACATTGATTTCTGGAGTTTTGTTTGATGTCACGAACATTTCTGGTCGCCGTTTGCTTCACCACCCTGTGCTTCTCGTCGTTGGCCGTGGCAGGCGAGACAAAGTCAATTCCCGTTGGAGACAGCCCGGAAAGCGTGTGTCGTGGGTTCGGCGGTCTGCTGTATGTCACGATGATCAATAAGGACGAGCCCGGCGACGGAACCATTGTCGCGATCGACGGTGAAAAAGTGACCGTCTTTGCAAAGGGTTTCAATGCTCCCAAAGGGCTGGTTTTTGTTGGTGGATTTCTTATCGCGGCCGACGAAACAACGGTCTGGAAAGTCGATGCCGCTGGAGTCGCCTCAAAGCTGGCCGAAGGAAAGGACTTTCCCAAACCGATCGAGTTCCTGAATGACGTGGCTGCGGGATTAGATGGGCAATCGGTTTATGTTTCGGAGATGAGTACCCCTTCGCCGATGTTCGATCCCAGTGGAGAACGGAAGCTGTACGATCTGGACAGCCCACAGGCCAAAGAGCTGCCTCGCAAGGGCCGCGTCTATCGAGTGACGCTTGACGGGAAGATCACGGAAGCTGTGCCACCTGGAAATGAAGCCATTCGCTTCCCGAATGGCGTCGCGGTGGCAGGATCGAAAGACCATGAGCAGTTGTATGTCGGAGATTTTTTCACCGGCAACATCGTCCATTACACGGAAGGACAGTACAAAATTCTGGCAACTGGCCTGCGTGGGATTGATGGCCTGACGGTCACTCCGAATGCGTTCTACGCCTCAAGCTGGACGCAGGGCAAGGTCTGGAAGGTCGATCGGAAGGCTGGCGAAACGGTCGTACTGCTGGAAGGGCTGAAGACTGCCGCCGACTTTTATTTCGATGATGCTCAACAGCAGATTATCGTTCCGGATATGGTCAGTGGAACTCTGCATTTTGTTTCGCTGAAATAGACGCGCAACAATAACGTGGGCAAACGGCGATGTATGGCTGCTCTGTTTTGAGCGGCGTTGAGTACAAAAGGCAGGCACGTCGATGCGTCACTTGCTTCGCCCACAAGGACTGAACCGATTGTTGTTTGCGTTCATCTTAGCACCTGTTGAAAAAGTAGAACTGCGAAGTCGCTGGGCCGACTCAATCAACAGCACGCTGATCTGGTGTTGAGTGTTGTTGTGATATCGGAGCCGGACCTCTCGTGGTTCCGAGTTCTCACCGAGTCAGTTTCGTTTCATCGGTCGTGGATCTGCAGACGGCATCTTTACGATCGGTATTCTCACAATTGGGCGATGGTCACCAATATGACTCGGCAGAGAATCGATAGCCGACGCCTTTTTCGGTCAGTATTTATTGAGGTCGAGCTGTGGTGTCTTTGAGTTTGCGGCGGAGACTGGCCACGAAAAATCGCAGATAGTGATTTTGCGGCAATTTTCAGACCCCTCAGACTTCGCAAAGGATCAGCTCGGAGCTTTCAATCTTCGTCCGCGTTGGTTTTACCATCGGACTCAATCACATACTCTTCGCCGTGGACAAAAACGACGTCACCGGGGCGAAGTTTGCGGCCTCGGCGAGTTTCCACGGCTCCGTTCACCTGCACTTCGCCCGAACGAATGAGATTCTTGGCCTCGCCCCCGGACTGGACCACCAGAGCCAGCTTGAGAAATCGGTCCAGTTCGATCGTTTCGACAGGCTCTTCTGGGGTTTGCGGTTCGGTCATTGAATGGCTCGAAAAAGGCGTTTGGTGGTGTTATGACATTCGCTGGCAGTATTGACGCTGACAGTGTAGCAATCCGCAGGTCACATTTTTATGCCATATGCAGAAGAACAAGACGATGATGACTGGGATGACCGAGACTCCGACGATGATACGGACGACCTTGAAACGGAACCCACAATTGATTGTCCCTATTGCGGTCGCGAAATGCTGGAGGTCTGCGTTCAATGTCCGAGCTGCGGCATGTTCCTTTCCAAAGAGGATCTCGGTCGTGAGAAACATCCGTGGTGGATTACACTGGCCATTATTCTGAGCCTTGTGGCTGTAACGACCTGGTTTCTATTTCCCTGAATCGCGGATGCTTTTGCCCCCACTCTGTTCGGATCGAGTTTCATGACGATAACCACTGTTCTGGGTGCAGGTGCGATGGGAACGGCCTGTGCATGGATTCTGGCAAGGCAGGCTTCCACAGAGGTGCGTTTGTGGGCGCGGAATGAAACCTTTGCGCGACACATTCATGAGACTCGCGAGAACAGTCGCCTGCTGCCTCACGTAAAGCTGCCGGCCGGAATTCAAGTGACCGCCGATGCCGCTAAGGCGCTTCACGATGCGGATGTTGTCGTCGTCTGCATCCCGACTCGGGGACTTCGAGAAGCGATCAGCCAGCTTGCACCTCTGATTCCGGCTTCCGCATTGATCGTGAGTGCAATCAAGGGAATTGAGAATGGGACTCTGCTGCGTCCGAGCCAGATGATTCAGCAGATTGTTGGTCCGCGTCCTGTTGTTGTGCTGGGTGGCCCGTGTCATGCCGAAGAGATTACTCAAAAGAAACCCGCCAGTATTGTCGCGGCCTGCGATTCACTTGCGGCTGCCGAACAAATTCAATCATTGCTGTCGACTGATTTCCTGCGAGTCTACGCCAATGCAGATCAGATCGGCGTTGAACTCGGCGGCGCTCTGAAGAACGTGATTGCCATCGCGGCCGGTATTTGTGATGGCCTTGAGTTCGGCGACAATGCGAAGGCAGCACTGATTACTCGGGGACTCGCCGAGATGGTTCGTTTCGGCTCAGCCCTCGGCGCGGATCGCAGCACATTTTATGGGCTCGCGGGGTTGGGGGATCTGGTGACGACCTGCAATAGTCCACATAGTCGCAATCGATCGGTCGGCGAAGGGTTGGGACAAGGTCGCTCCCTGACAACTATTCAGGATTCCATGAGCGCAGTGGCCGAGGGGGTGTTGACGGCTCGGAGTGTGCATCAAATCGCTATTGAACAGTCGATCGACATGCCGATCGCAACGCAGGTTTACCACGTGCTGTTCGAGAACCGGTCTCCACGGGAAGCCACTGTGGAGTTAATGCAGCGGCCGCTGAGGGTGGAGTAGCAACGGCAGGTTGAGTCGCCGGGATGAGATTGAGAGCGAAGGTTTCGGTCGAAGCGAAATCAACAGACCGCAAGCCTCGCGACTGATCGCGAGGTTGCGATGGGTGATCATTGCTCAGGAAACGGTCAAATCGCTTCGTTGGCCATTTCTTCAAGCACGCTGGAGATAATGTCCAGGCCTTCCATCAGATCTGACTTCGGCACATTCAAGGCTGGCAGCAGGCGAACGACAGTATTGTTGGTTGCATTGATCAGGACACCTCGATCCATGCACTTCGCCACTGCCGGAGTGGACGGAATATTAAGATCGATCCCGATCATCATTCCGCAGATTCGAATCTCGCGAATGATTGGCAGACGTTGCTGCAATGCTGTCAGATAGGTGCGAGCGTCCTCGGCCAGGTCGCGAACGTGCTTAAGAATTCCGTCGTGTTCGATCGTCAGACCAGTCGCTAAACCGGCCGCCATCGCAAGGGAGTTTCCACCGAAAGTGCTGGCATGCATTCCTGGTCGAAGATCAGCCGCGAATTCATCACGACAAATCATCGCACCACAGGCAACACCCGCGGCGATTCCTTTGGCCATGGTCAGAACGTCTGGCTTAACGCCGGTCTGCTGGTAAGCAAACCACGATCCGGTTCTGCCCATGCCGGTTTGCACTTCGTCAAACATCAGCAGCAGGCCATGTTCGTCACAGAGATTTCGCAGAGCCTGAAGGAACCCTGGCTCTGGAATTCGTACTCCGCCTTCGCCCTGAATTGGTTCAATCATGATGGCGGCAGTTTCGCTGTCGATCAGGCTCTTGACGCCTTCGATGTCGTTCATTTTGGAGTATCGAAAGCCGGCCAGCATTGGACCGAGTCCTTCGTGGTACTTTGGCTGAGCAGTCGCGGTCAAAGCACCAAACGTGCGGCCGTGAAATCCGTGCTCAAAAGTGATGATACGAAAACGCCCCTGAGCCGATCCGTGGAGACGCGCCAGCTTGATGGCGGCTTCATTGGCTTCCGCACCACTGTTGCAGAAGAACGCCTTGCCGAAGCTGCGAGTACAAAGGAACTCGGCAAATCGTCCTTGCTCTTCGATGTACCAGGTGTTCGGGATATGAATCAGCTTTGCCGCCTGCTCCTGAATGGCCGTTACGACCGCGGGAGGAGAATACCCCAGAATATTGCAGCCCCAGCCCGGGAACAGGTCAAGATATCGACGACCGTCAGCGTCCCAGACATGTGAACCTTCACCGCGGACAAGAGCAATCGGATACCGACGATAATTCGGAATGACATACTGGTCAAAAAGATCAATCGTGGCCTGGCTTTTGGACACAGCGACCTGCGTCATCGAATACTCTCCGGGGCAATTTAAAAAACGGTGGTGTTCTGTACGAGGGGCTAAGTTTAATAGACACTTCCGCCCGTGCGAAGTTCACCATACTCAATCACCACGAAAATCCCGATCAAAGCCGCAACGCACCAACAAATGAGATCGGACATCGGAGTGCCCCGAAAAGCGGTTACATATGAGGTGTACAGGATCATCACAGTGCCACCGTGCGAAAGTCCTTGCGAGCAGACAAGGCCCCACAGGCGAGCGTTTGGTTGCGGAGCAGGCCACGGTCCTGGAGGGCATCACAAAGTCGCCGTCTCGCTCCGTCGAGACGAGGCCTTGCATCTGACCCGTGACTGAAAACGCTCAGGCTCGATCCTCAGCGCAACTTCATGTGTGCTGCCGTGAGAGTCGCGAACGTTTTTGGGACCATCACGTGCACCGTAGAAGGCACATCTCGGCGGAGCGAGATGAGCCTTGCAGAGTTCGCATGATCCGCCGATGCCGCGATGTCAGTTGCCGAATCTTTCGCTGGGTCTGCCGGCGTTCCTGAGCTTTGCGGCGCCGATAAAGGCTCGTCTCGGCGGAGCGAGACGGCTACTTTGGTTCCGCCAATCACCAACGCCCTCGCATGAAGTCTGGCCGCCACGCCTTCCGATTCTTTCAGGCGATTGCCATAACCGGTGAGACGCACAGGATAATCGGGCGTGATGTCAACAACCGCAGCACCGATCGGAACGGCGGAATACTCCAGCGAGCGGTTGGGCGCCAGCTCATCGGCCGCACAAAGACCGACCACGGTCAGACAGGAAACGAATACCAGGCTCGATCGCAGCATTGCTTAAAGTTCCCTGCAAGGGCGAATGTACACAGCGGAAAGCAGACATGTCGCCTGCAGTTTTTGAGAGTGCAGTGTACCGAATCACCCTGCGGGATTCATGTGGCACAATGCAGCGGTAGAAAAAGAATCCCGTCGACAGAGCGACGGGCGTACCGTACCCCCGTCGCTCCGTCGACGGGAATTCCTCAAGCACTCGGCCCCTTCTTAACCGGCGGGGCGGTTAATGGATCCTCCGGCCACGAATGTTTCGGGTAGCGTCGTTTGAGTTCCTTGCGAAC
>CAMAXD010000149.1 GCA_945861975.1 Candidatus Kuenenia stuttgartensis
GTTGAAATGCCATCAGAAAATAGCTGGCTTCCGTATTGGTGATGTTGAGATCTGTTTTGATCGAATCCACGGCTGCCGAAATACAGATGCGATCAAGATACAGAATACCCGAAAGCAGGCAGAGCACTCCCAGAACTTTGAATCGCGTGCGGCTGGCCACGGTACTGGAATCGACCGGAAAGCTACCGGCCGCATCAAAGGCCTCGTAAGGATTGTGCTCGACCGGGATTCGCTCGTGTGAGTTTTCCTGCGATGGTGGCAAGATCTAGTCCTTCGCGGCAATATGTGGTGTGGTGTCTGCTCGCTCGCCAGTTTCCGGTGGGGGTGTTCATACTGGCATACAACCTGGCCGATCGCAAGGAATCCACGAAAGTTGTTGACGATTGCCATTGATCGCGGTAACCTGTGTGCCAGAAAACTTGTCTCGTTCGGTTGAAGAGGCTATTGCGTCGGGAGATTCGGCAAACGAAAAATCCTCCGGAATGCCTTAAAGAACTGACTGGAATCGTTTAGAAAAGACGGCACTTTGCCGATCATTGAAACCATGAATAACCTGCCGCTAACCCTGAGCCTTCTACTGCTTCCATCGTGAAGCCCGCCTCAGGTACGCATGCAGTCTGTTAGACTTTACGAACCCTGAGGACTTCCTCAGGGTTTTTTTGTTGGCATGAGTTGACGGTTTGAATGCTCAGACCAAAACTCCTGTCTTTGTTCCCTTTGACGACCTCCGCACGGAGAAAGCCCCATGACCGGCGACCAGATCATCATCTTCGACACGACTCTCCGCGACGGCGAACAGTCTCCTGGCTGCAGCATGAATACTCGGGAAAAGCTGGAAGTTGCGCGAGCCCTGGTAGAGCTGGGTGTCGACGTGATTGAAGCTGGCTTCCCGATTGCCTCCCCAGGCGATTTTGAAGCCGTCTCGCAGATTGCGGCAAAGTTCGGCGATCGGACCACGATCTGTGCACTGGCTCGTAGTCGTGAAGACGACATCGCTAAAGCCAAGGCAGCACTGATCTCTGCCGAAAAGCGACGCATCCATGTGTTTCTGGCCACCAGTGCAATTCATCGTGAGTTCAAACTCAAGATGGACAAGGCGCAAATTATTGAGCGAGCGATTAGCTCCGTGAAGCTGGCCAAAGAGTTCTGCGACGACATTGAATTTTCACCCGAAGATGCGGCTCGCACGGAACTCGATTTTCTCTGCGAAGTCGTCGAGAAAACAATCGACGCCGGAGCCACGACCGTCAACATTCCTGACACCGTGGGCTATGCGACACCGAATCACTACTTCAAAGTGATTTCGCATCTGAAGAAGAACGTGCCGAACATCAACAAGGCCATCATCAGCGCGCATTGTCATGATGACCTGGGATTGGCGGTTGCCAATAGTCTCTCAGCGATGGAAGCGGGTGCTCGACAGATCGAATGCACAATCAACGGCCTGGGTGAACGAGCTGGCAACGCGGCATTGGAAGAGATCGTAATGGCGATCCGAACGCGAGCCGACTACTACGGAGTGCATACGAAGATTAATACTCAGCGGCTGTATTCGACCAGTCATTTGGTATCCACAATCACCGGCATGAAAGTGCAGCGGAACAAGGCGATCGTGGGACAGAACGCGTTTGCTCACGAAGCCGGTATTCATCAGCACGGGATGCTGCAGGAGCGATCCACTTACGAAATTATGCGACCGGAAGATGTCGGCTATGTCGGGCAGAATCTGGTGCTCGGCAAACATAGTGGACGCCATGCGTTTCGGGATCGGGTTATCCAGTTAGGCTTCAACCTCGACGATCAGGCACTGCAGAAAGCGTTCGACGACTTTATTGCTCTGGCTGACAAGAAGAAGGAAGTATACGACTCCGACGTCGTTGCGTTGATCGAGAATCGTCTGTCCGATGCCGCTGATCGTTGGAAGCTCGTCAGCTTTCATACGTCAGCGGGATCGTCTGCAATCCCGACAGCCACATTGGAATTGCAGTGCGAGGGGAATCCTGTTCGTTGCGATGCGGCGATTGGTGACGGCCCGATTGATGCGGTCTTCAAAGCCATGGAACGCATCGTTGAACTGCCAGCTCGGCTGGAAGAATTTGACGTCCGCAGCGTTTCTGAAGGCCAGGATGCTCAGGGTGAAGTCCGCGTCAAAATCAATGTGAATGGTCGCCAGTACCACGGCAAAAGTATCAGCACCGACATTATCGAAGCGGCCGCTCATGCCTACCTGAAAGCTTTGAACAAGGCCGACCAGGAACGCAATTTGTAATCGGGTCTGTCGACGGGAACTCGGGGGCGGTCGCGGATTTTTGTGGGTAGGCACGAGCCTGCCGGACAGCTATTCGCGACTTGCCGCCACCTGTAGGCATACCATGTATCAGAACAATCTCGGCCGCCATCCCGAGTAACGCGCATACGGGGGCCGCATTTTGCGCGACAAGGCCTCCCGTGGAATATCAGCCGCGACTGCACCCCAGTTCGCAGTCATCCATCGCCAGCCTTTGCTGGTTCTTAGCTGGTCAGCGCCATGTTAGATGGCGCTGGCAGGATCACCGTCGGCCGATGTTTCAAAGCGTTCGTCCAGCAGTTCATCTGAGTTCGCAACGAAGTCGGCACTGTTCGTGTCGGTTTCGCCAGACGATGATTGAGAATGATCTTCGATGTCTGGCTTCATGGTGTCGAAGGCCACTTTGTGCCCCGGCAGCCAGAGCGGTTCTATATTCTTCTTCTGAAACAGATGTGCAATGTGCTCGTGGCAGGTAAAGAACAGAACCTGCTGACCATCCTTCGCGACATCCAGAAGACAATCGGCGGCGGCTTCGGTTCGTTCCTGGTCGAAGTTGACGAACAGGTCGTCCATCACCAGCGGCAGCTCCACACCTCGTCTTGCGAATTCTCTTACCAGAGCGAAACGAATTGAAAGGAACAATTGCTCACGAGTTCCCCCACTGAGCTGTTCGATACGAAACGTCTGACCATACTCATCATCAATACACAGGTAGTCTTCACCCAGCGGAGCCCAGATGCGGTGATACCGTCCGGATGTCATGCGGTGCATGTATTGCGACGCGGTAATCAGCGTGCCCGAGATATTCTCCTGCTCGAATCGCCGACGGATCTGAATCACGGCTTCGTGCTCAATCTGCAGCGAGAACCATTCCTCGCTCGCGCGGTAAATTTCTGACGCCAACTGCGACTTGCGGAAGAATTCTTCGTGCGAATCGCGACCAGACTCCAGAAGCCGGATTTCCTGCTTCAGGCTGCCAAGTTCTTCATGATTTCTATTCAGCTTCTGTTCGACTTCTGTCAGTTCCGCCGTTCGTAACTGAATCGTTTCTTTGGCGCGGGGTGGATCGAAGCGGAACAGATCGTCTTCTACGATCGCCAGTTCCGTCTCGGCCGAAGCGGCATCGGCCAGTTCGTCATTCGCCTTCTTCAGCTGATTCTCCTGCTGTACGCGACGAGTTTCGACTTCCTGCTGACGAACCAGCTCTTCACGCGATGCCACACCGGATCGAGCCAGAATCGCACTGCGGCGGAGTTCAGCGGCTTCCATCTGGTGCTGGGCATGAATTCCATCTCGTTGACGAGTGTCGGCGTCGTTAACAAGCCGTTCCTTCTCCGATCGATCTCGTTCATGTGATTTCAACTGCAACTGCCACGCGGTGAGAACCTCCAGAGGACGCACGAAGTTCATCTTTTTGGCGTTTGGCAGTCGGCCGCCCAACTGCTCAACTCGCAACCGCATCGCTTCAAACATGCGACGCAGGCCTTCGACTTCCGGCGCAGAATTCCTCCACTGAGTCAGCAGTTCACGAACATCCTGTATCTTCCGCCACCAGTCGAAGGCCTGTTCGACGTGAATCGTCTCATCCATACCAACCTGAGTCAGCAAGCGACACCATTCCTGGCGCTGGACGTTCAAATCCTGCTGAGCACCCCGGAAGCGATCTCGCAGCATCTTCAGACGCATCCGCCGTGCGGCAGCTCGCATCTGCTTTTTCTGCAGGACTTCCAGCTCGGCAATGCGTTGCGAGCAGTCTCCGATGCGGTCGACCATTTCAGCCGTTGATGATTTCCAGTTCTCCGCATTCTCTGAGCGATTCTTGCCGTAACGATCAGCAATCGCCATCCTCTGGATGCGATCCTGCAGCAATCTTAGCTGGCGATCGGCCTGGCGCGCTTCGTCAGCGATGTCGTCGAGCTTCACACCCACAGTCGCGTCGAAGTTGTTTCGCAGGCCGTTGCGCACGCCCCACCACATGATGCCGGCAAAACCGAACGCTGCGGCCGCCAGTGCTCCGCCCAGTGAACGCTGGGCTTCTCCACCCAAAGAAAACGTCGCCATTCCGAAGACACACAACGCGGCCCCGATCCAGCCCATCGTCGTGATCGTCTTATCGACCCACTCGGGAATCGATTCGTTCAGGTCAACGCGATCGATCACGCGTCGTACGGTCTGGATTTTCAGCGCGAGCTGTTCTTCCTGGAGTCGCAGGCGGCCAAGATTTTCAAGTTCCTTCAGCCGAGCCTGCTCCATCTCGATGGCTTCATTGACCGGGATGCCGACTTCATCCAGTTGTGCGTTCAGCTCGACCAGTTCCTTCTGGCTGCGTTTGGTCATACTGCGATTCCAGCGACGCAGTTTCCCGCGTCGCTGCAGGGCATCATGATACTTCCTCGCGGCTTCCAGCAATTTATTGTGGGCGGCAGGAGAAGTATCAACAGCATTCAGGCGGTCAATACTCCAGCCGGGGCCCATCTGTGTAAGCTGATGATTGAGTTCTCGCCGGAGTTCAGACGAACGATCTTCAGCCGTGCGAATCTGTTCTTCAATCTGCCGCAGCCAATCAGCCTGGTCGACCAGACTCTGGATCGCATAGCGTTCCTTGTCGAACTGCTGATCCATCTGGATGCGTTCAGCCTGACCTCGAAACTGAGCCGACTGTTCGTTCAGCTTGTCGCGTCGGCTGCTGGCTTCCTGAAGATCCTTTTCCGCCGTCGCGAACTGCTTTAAGGCTTCGGTGGGATTCGTGGGAATCACCGGCAGCTTGGCCAGTTCTTCCTGCAACTCACGAATTCGTTTCCACGGCTTATGGCAGGTCTGCAGAAATCGCAGACCGCGAAGTTCGTTACGGATAACATCTTCGCGCTGCTGCAGCTCATCAATCTCTGTTGTCAGTTCACGACGGCGGCGCGTCAGCTTGGCGTGCTTATCCCGCGCAACACCGGTGTTCTTACGTCCGGCGGAGAGTTTGGCATAGCGATCGAACAGTTGCGGAATCTTGCCCGAACGATTGTCCTCTCCGAACATTAAGGCACGACGTTCGCGGACATCCCCGAGAGCTTCCAGAATTTGCCGACCCTGATGTCCCAGAGAAAGTCCGTAGATATATTCGGCCACCTGATTTGTACCGAGCGTCGCTAACTGCTGCAGTTCGCGCACGCCGACCGCAAAGATGTCGGTGTAAACCTCTTCGCTGGTTCCGGACAGTAGATTCGTAACAGCCTGTTCTTTGTCAATTCCTTCCGGGCCGCCGGATAGACGCAGCTTGCCGCGTCCTTCGAATTCCGCGCGCCGATGAATTCGCCAGGTTCGACCGCCGTGTTCACATCGTAACGCACCACGCCAGGGCTGTTCAGCATCCGGCCGATGCCACGCCGGCTCCGTTGACAGCGGCTCGTAGCCGTACAGCGTTGAGCGAATAAACCGCATTAACGTTGTCTTGCCGGCTTCGTTCGGACCGTAGATAACGTTCAGGCCCTTCGGATCCAGGCGCAGGAGCAGGCTTCGCCAGATTCGAAAACGGTCGATATCGATTTCCGTCAGCCTCATGCCGAAGTCCTCTGCAAGACTGCATCGCGTCCAGTAATATTCTTGTCCTGATTAGTCATCAGAGTCCTCATCTTCCGGAGATTCCGCGTCCGTCAGGTCGGTGATTTCTTCGTCTGCGTCTTTCGCCGTGGGCGCATCCAGAAACGAATCGTCCGGATCACCCTCGGCAAACACGCCGTCAATCCCGAAGTCCGGTGCAAACCACGACGCACCGTCAGTCCGCATGCGGGCGAGAATCTGTTCCGGATCGACCGATGGCATCAGCGAAGTCAAACGCTGCTTCCAGCCTGCCGACAGGTCTTCATCACCATCGATCAGAGCTTGGAGAGCTTCATCTGAAAGCTGCTTCGATCCAGTCACGAAAGTCTGAAACTGATCCGCGAGACTTGTTGGTGGATCTCCCACGGGCCACCCGTTCGGAAGAGTACGAATATCGTGCAGCAGCCGAATCGTTCGTCCAGCATGACGCAGCTCATCCAATTCGACTGCGGCTGCGACATCAAGGTCGTTGCGAGTCAGCTCCTGCAAAGCCGGAAGAACGCCTCGCAGCACCCAACTCACGGACCAAATACGATCGGCCGCGCTGGGCTTAAGTTCCATCAGGCAAGTTTTCATCTGCTGCAGCATGGCCGACAATGTCGTATGCGGACGCACGTTAACTTCTATCGTCTTCCAGTCGACGCAACTGGTGTCGACCGACGTGATGCGAACTTCGCCATTCGCGTCGATCTCAACCAGCGAACAAGCTCCGCCGGCTCCTTCGAGTTGACTGCGAGCCTGAGTTGTCCCCGGGCAATGCACAACTCCATCTTCGCGCCATAGAGTTGTACGAGCCATCTCGCCGGTCAGTGCAAGATAATTCAGATGGCCTTCACGCAGCATTTCGTCCGTGTATTTGATAAAATCAGGATCCAGCGACGGATGCTCATCCGTCGGGCCGGATTCAAGACTGTCCAGCGATCGCTGGACCTGACGACGACGGCTGTCGGCAATGCGGCGCGGCTTATCGCCGTTCTCTGCGTCGATCGAACGCCAGACGCGAGTCGATTCCTCGTTGTCGCCTGCGTCCAAATTTGAACCGGGAGCATCGATCCGTTCTCCGGACACAACATTCTGCATGGTGGAAGCAAGAGCTTCGTCGGAGGCCGAGGCGGCCATGGAAGCCATGCGGCGGGCTTCTTCAAACTTGGCTTTGCTGACGACACCGATACGAAACGGCTTAACTCCGCCGCCACCGCGAGCAATCACGCGAATTCCGAAATCGTCAACTTCACCAAACCACATGGAGGCGGAAACTGTCGTCGCGAGCTGATCTTTTACATACAGCTCCATCGGCTCGGGACTTGAGCTGTAGCAGACGGTGACGTTCTCAGGCAGTTCGGGAATCGCTCGCCAGGCTTCCGGCGGATCGGCATCACCCGGCAGTACGAAGACGTGAATGTTCTGTTCGTCGAGCCGATGAAAGCCCTTCAGCAGCCTTAGCCGGGCACGGAGACTGCGATCGGCCTCAATAAAGATGTTGCCCGACAGAAGCAGGAAATCCACGTCACGCTTAATGCACACTTCGATGACTTCATCAAAGGCGTACAGCGTCGCGTCTTCGAATGCAAAGCGAAGTTCGTCAGTCAGCTTCTCCGTTGTTTGCACACTGACGGGAACATCCAGACGAACATTAGCAGCATGAATAAATCGTTGTGGCTCAAACGCCATCGTTCAGAGTCCCTTCCGACATACGATTTGGTGCCGTGGTTTCCCAGGCCGACAAATGACTCCTTCAGAAGCGAAACGCTTCTGACCCGCTCCGATGAACGTTCAGATGGTCAACAATACAATATTGTCTGAATTGTCTGATAATCTGAACGAATGGCACCTCACGGGGATTCGGTAAGCTGCCAGTCGCTGAGAAGTCTAATAAACCTGCGAAGCTGGGGAAAGCCTTCTCGTTGAGCAGTTCCGGCAGTTTTTTCCTGAAGATCAAGGTTCGCGACAGGCTCAAGCCACCATCAGGACGCCCTGCCGCCGAGATTTGCCACCTCTACGGCTGCAACAGGGCAAGGCATTGCTGCCGAAGTAAAAGTCTGAGACAGTTTCCAAAAATTCCGCCAGGCGAATGGCAGCGAGACGGAACTCTTTCCCATGCAGACCAGAAAAATCATACTCGGCACATCAACCTGGCTTACGCTGCTCATCGGTGGTGCACTCGCTGTTAATAGCCAGTTCGCGGCCAGTGGTCGTGGGGCGTCAGAGACCGTCGCGGGGATTGCAGGCTGGCTGGCCGGAGCACCGCAGGAATACTCCGCGGTGTCCGCTACGCACCTGTTGCTGGCTTCCGGTGATCCCGTTTTCCTGAAAACTGAGGATGGACGCTATCGCCAGGTCGGGCGTGTTCGCAACAACTTTGCTCCGCCTCCTGTTGATTCAAGCAAGCCGGTTTTGCCTCAGATCGAGGCGTATACTCAAAAGGCGACAGTCGTTCTTTATGACTCGGCCGTCGATAAGGCATTTCCGCTCGGCTATCAGCTTGAGTATCACACCACACCGACGGCATTGGACTGGGTTGCAACCACACTCATCACTTCGGAACGGCAGCAGCAAATTGCCGAGATCATTGCGAAGGACTGGGAGCAACACCGCGAACAGGTGCTGCTGAAACTGCAGCCGATTGTCGAGACCGGCATCGGGAAATGCGTAGAAGCGATCGAGACAGAATTGCCGACGGTCCTGAATGCTCATCGAGGCGACTTTGGAAAGCTGGCTGATCGCTATCAGGTCGAGATTATTCGCAATCAGATTGTTCCGCTGGTTCGTACTGAGATTTTGCCGATCGTTCAGGAAGAAGTTCGCCCCCTTGCCACCGAACTGGGGAAAGACCTGTGGAATCGAGTCTCCCTGTTCTCATTTACGTGGCGATATCTTTACGACGTGTCTCCTTTGCCGGAGAAGAACGCTGTGAAGCTGGAGTTTGATCGCTTCATGAAAGAAGAAGTCTCCCCCGCGCTGGAATCACGTTCGAACGAGTTCGTGGCGGTGACCGAGCGAATCCTGGGGCGAATCAGTCGCAATGAAAAAGTCCGTTCGGTAATCCGAGAGAATTTGAAGAAGGTCGCGACCGACAAGGAACTGCAATCAATTGTCTGGGCCATTGTGCAGGAATCCGTGATCAATAATCAGACACTCCGAACCACGATGCGTGACTACTGGGCCAGCGCAGAAGTTCAGGATGCCATGACCGCGGCGACGGCAAATTTTGAGACAACGGCCAGAGCTATTGGCGACACAATCTTTGGCAGCCGCGAAGGCGGAGTGACCCCGGAGTTTGCTCGCGTCCTGCGTGCTCAGATTCTAATGAAAGATCGTCGCTGGTTCGTGATCGCCCCCACGCCGGTGACGCCCGCACTTCTGCCAAGACCTGAAGTGGGAGGTCTCGTCATGGTTGCAGCAACTCAGCCAATGCCGTTTCCTCTTGAGTTCGAAGGTGCCGAGCAAAGCCCTTTGTCTGTGTATCACTCAGAGAACGGCGAGACCAGAGATTCCACGCCGCCGGCAAGTGAGTAGAAAATATTCACGAAAGATATTTCCATATCCCTTTTATAGACAAGAAACCACATCTGTCGGTGCGTGATTATTGCCCCTCACAAAAAAATACTCCACAGGCCATTTCTAAAAATCACTTACGGCGCATATGTCATAATACTTTTCAGACTGGCACAGAGCCTGCCTGGCGACATCTCATCAAACGAAACGATAGCGAGATGGAATCAAAAACAGGAGAATGGGATCATGGCTTACGAACTCATCAGCACCGGCGAAGCAACAGCGATTTTGCCGACGACCGATTCCAATACAAAGCCGATCACAGTCATCGGAACACACGCGATCCGCAGCACATTTGATGAAGGCTGCCTGAAGCAGGCCGTAAACTCACGACTGGCTCCGGGAGTCACAGACCTCGTACTGAACTCGGACGCTCATTGCGGTTACGGGGCTCCAGTGGGTTGCGTGATGGTTTCGCCCACACATATTTATCCGGGGCCGGTCGGTGTGGACATCAAGTGTTCCATGAGCCTTCTGCAGCTGAGTGTGCCCGATGAAGAGATCAACGATCGACGCGTACGACGAGCACTTATCAATGCGATCTGCGAGCGAACTCCGACCGGAGCAGGCCGTGGTCAGCAGAGTGCTCCGAAATCTCGCCGAGTCGACGAGACACTTGGTCGCCAGTTGATGCTGGAAGGCGCTTCGGAGTCGGTTTGTACTCAGCTCGGAATTCCACCGGAATGGGCGGAACGCTGCGAAGACTCGTTCCACGTTGGCCACGATGAGACTCGTGATGCTCTGGGAGCACGTCTGGATCGCCATATGGAAGTTGGGATTTTTCGCCACAAGTTTCCAGGTAAGATGAAACAACTGGGATCTTACGGTGGAGGTAACCACTTTGGTGAATGTGAAGTCGTGCAACTGGAAGACAACGAGCGTGCTCGCAAGGCTGCTGAAGTCTTCGGAATGAAAGATAACCACGTGGCGTTTCTGTCGCACTGTGGATCACGCGGCATCGGCCATAACCTGGCCGATGGTCAGTTTAAGTCTCTGCAGTCGAAGTTCGCGAAGTGGGATATCCCGTTGCCGGGTAACGATCGAGAACTCGTGTATGCACCTCTCGGAACAGTGGAAGCCAACGCGTATCTGGACGACATGGCGTTGGGAGCGAATTTCGCAACGGCCAACCATATGTTGATCAACGCATTGGTGCTGGAAGCGTTTCAGGAGATTATTCCGGGAACCACCGGACAGCTCGTGTACTTCATCAGCCACAATATTGCTCGCAAGGAAGTTGTGAACAACAACATCGCCTGGGTTCACCGCAAAGGGGCAACTCGAGCGTTTCCGGCCGGGCATCATTCGCTGAGGGGGACTCGTTACGAAAGCACCGGACATCCGATTCTGCTGCCGGGAAATCCTCAGGCAGGATCAAGTGTGATGGTTGCCGACGAAGGAGCCAGCATCAGTTGTTACAGCGTTAATCACGGTGCCGGTCGAGCACTCGGGCGCAGACGTGCGATTCGAGAACTGGACCAGAAGTCGATCGATCAGTCGTTTGAAGAGCACGACATTTTGAGCAACTGCCGTCAGTACCCCAAAGACGAAGCTCCGGCCGCATACAAGGATTTCAATGAAGTTCTGCGGTCGGTCAAGTCTGCCGGCCTGGCCACAGAAGTCGCGAGACTGAAAGCTCGCTTCGTGATCAAAGACGGCGATCAGGCGGATGATTAAAGTAGCCATCTCGCTCCGCCGAGATGAGCCTTGGTCTTTCGCGTAGCGTTACAAGTGCCTGCTGCCATTAGTATCGAACGCAGGTCTCCCGCGCCTCCATTGAAGGTTGCATGGGAGACCTGCAATCGGCGGCATCACGAGTTCAGTGGCCTCCACACGAAGAAGAGATCCTCTCGGGGCAGATAGATGGTCCGCATCAAACTGAAACGCCAGATCTTCGATCTGTTCCTGCACTGTGAAATTAGCTGCCTCGGGTGGTGTTGTGGCTGGGAGGCGTTCGATTTTTCGGCCCATTGTGTTCGTCGCCGGTGTGAGTTTCTTGAGAAAAACGAGATATCTGATGCGATTAGTGAGCTTCAGCACATAGATCTCGAGCGTCTGGCAGAGCCAGCGGACATTCAGGTAGAGGTAACTGACTTTCTTCGAACAGATATCGGCAACATTCCAGAAAGATTGACCCTCGCTCGGGAAACAATAGTCACATCTGCCGAAGCCGCTCTTGAATGACATCCAAATCACTGAGCACCAGCAAAGATTCATCCTTAAAAATATTCACTCAGCATTCCCGCATGACCATACCAGCAGATTCAGGATCTCAAGATACTGCACCATACGAAGAGTTTGATCGGCGACCGATCCAGGATTGCGGAGAGCGGCGGTGGAAAGTTCGATCAGAGCGAAAGGGTCGAGCGATTTGTTTTTTAGCAGTCTCGATTCCGCCAGTTGCAGCATCTCCGGAGAGGCCTTCAGTTCACTCATCCATGCAATCAATTGCGTGCCGAGATGATCCATCGCAGGATGCGGGCCGACTCGACGAAACCAGTAGGACGCATTGCCGGCGTCAGGCTCGCGGCGATGCATGATGCCGTGCCAGTAGTCTGCGGTTCTTGGTGAACCCTTGCCTTCCATGGTCTGGGAGATCTCATGAGAGTCATCCAGAAAATCCCACATCAACAGCAGACCCGATTCGACACAGCGTTTATTTCTTTGATCTGTTTCCAGCGATTGTACGGCGTTGTCGATGGCAGCCATCAACGAGTCACGTTTGATAAATGCTTGTCCCGGGCCTGCCAGCGGAAAGCGTTCCTGAGAAGGTGCGTTTGGCATTGCTCTGCAGACCGGAGAATTCCGTACGACGACATCCAGCAGGCCTGATTTCGACGCAATCAGGTCGCCAGAAACGGTCGGCAGATAGAATAGATCGTGATGTAATGGGCGACGAATGAGTGAACGCAGACTCTGCGGCAACTGCGATAACAAACTCGCCGGAATCGGTTCTTCGGAGAACACGATGATCGAGGACTGACCCGCGTCCTTGACTTGATCAATTAGCAACTTCAGCATCGCATTGACCGCCTGAGCATCTTCATTGCCCGTGAACGCGATACCGTTGCTGTGCTCAGAAGATGACTTGAGTCCCTGCAAGGCAGGCCATGTTGTTTTGCCTTCCCCGAGCTCAGTCGTATTCAGCGAAGAGACCGTGACGCTATCGGCGGCATTGATTGACGAGCGAATGGATTGGGGAACGAGAAGTTGCATGGAAGGATCTTTTTGATTTTCGAGTAGGATGGGCATTCTTCGCCGAAACCCTGTCGGACAAGAATGTCCAACCCACATTTCAGAGTTTGACAACGCGGCGTTACGCTTGAATTACTGGACAACGCCTCCAAGATAACCCTCCGCCAGGGTGCGATCTGCTGATCGCGCTGTGAGAGCAATGAAATTACGAGGCTTGTTCAAGGCTTAGGATACTGACGGCGGGAGATGCTATTAAAGATTTCTTAAACGTCGCGTGCCAGGTTTGACTCAAAAGAATCGACCGCAGAGTCAGGA
>CAMAXD010000150.1 GCA_945861975.1 Candidatus Kuenenia stuttgartensis
GAACGATTTGGTTCTCACCGATCGCGTGAATTCCCTGTTCAACCTTCAGAAGCTCATCCACAGCAACGTCCGGAATCAGGTTCGGCGGAATTCCCTTGTCAACATTCACACAGACAAGGAAACCGTCCTTCAGCAACAGGGCATAGCCCTTACGCTGCAAGTAACCGTTCAGAACATCCAATGCCTTTCCTGCGTTGTACTCTTTTGTATCGATGTGGCTAAAGGTGCCTGGCGGAACCTGATTGAGATCCAGGGTATATCCGGCACCAGCAGCAAAGTCCTGCAGCACCTGATCCCACGGCGCGTAGCGAAAATTGAATGAGAACTTCTCAACAAGCTGATTCGCTTCTGCCCCATCGGCAGCGCCGCCAAAGCTGGAGACGATCTCCGCGCCGGCCGGAGTTGCCGCATCTGGTGACCCAACCGCAGGCGGGGCTGGCATGTTTGGATTATTCATCGCAGGCGCGGCGCCGGGAACACCGGCAACAGCCGGCAAGGAGGCGGACTGCTCCGCCCACTTCTTTTTCTGTTCGTCGTTCAGAACCGCGAGGTATTTGCCTTCCCATTCTTTTCGGAAGGCTTCCTGCTGTTCAGGTGTCGTATCAAAACCCACTTTCGAAGATGCCTCACGTCGCTGCGCGGACAGCTCATCTATCGCCTTTTTTTGTTCTTCTGTGATTTCTAACTCCGCGGCCACCCTCGCATCAGAAAATGCCCGCACGCCTGCCTGCTGGATGTACAACGCTCGTAGAAGCTTCAACTGGCGGCTGTCAAGAATCGTCAAGGCTTTCGCATTCGCGTCTTCTTTCGCTTTGACGGTCGCCAATTTCATTTCATCGCGAATCTTTGTTCGCTCCGCTTCGTCGGAAGTTTCCTTCATGCGTTGCAGGAAGGGATCAAAAATCTCGCGGCCGGGAGAACCACCCTTCACCGCCTCCGCAATCGCATCTTGTTGAGGTTGGGACAAGCCTAGTTGCGGAACCAACTCCCCGTTGCGAAGCAAATCCAGCTCACTACCCACCCTGGGAGCATCCTGCGCGGTGGCTGTTGGCAGACTGTCAGTAGCCAAAAACGCGCAGAGAAACAGAACAGTGCGGAGACGAGGTTGTGGTCGACAAATTCTCATGCTTCTCTTCCGTTGCAAATCGCAACTCTCCAAAACGCTGATTGCTGAAGAAATGAACGCGTGATCACTTCTTCGGCGTTTACCAAACCCAGTTCATTCGTTGTCCCAGAACCGTCACAACACGTTCTCAATCACCTATTCTTCGCGAACTCGAGAACAATTCGCGTTTTCTCCCCCAGGATTTGCCGGAAACTCCAAACTCAAGGAAGGTTACAGAGAGGTTAACGGTTGCAGCAACCGCTCACGGCAGGCCGCCAGTACAGGTTTTGGCTGGGTAATTGGAAAAAATGGTACCCCCCGGTGTTTCAAACCCAAACAAAGGTTCCGGGAGTCTTTAAAAATCGCAAATCATTACGATTCGTGGATATCCTGCCGGGGTTCAACGATTGAGTCTGAAACAGAGCGGTCCAGAAGACTGTTTTAGTCTCGAATTGAACTGTTTCCGTGGAAATCGCTCTGAAGAAAAAAACATGAAGCGTTTGTTCACCCTAGTTGTTTCGGCCTCTGCAATCTTTGTTATGTTGAGCGAGTTCAGCATGGCTCAGGACGGTGGCGACCGTGGCCGTGGCGATGGTGGCGATAGACGCGATCGAGGTCGATTCGGTGGCGATTCTGGTCGCGGAGATCGCGGCGGATCTGGTGGTCCTCCGCCTGGGTTTGGCGGAGGCGGGTTTGGCGGAGCGCCACCTGGAATGGGCGGACCGCCCCCTGGATTCGGAGGCGGCGGCGGATTTGGAGGACCTCCGGGCGGCTTTGGAGGTGGTTTTGGCGGGCCGCCGGGCGGTTTCTCTGGCGGCTTTGGCGGCGGCGATCGAGAAAGCCGATTCGGCTCAATGATGGATTCCAATGGGAACGGCACCGTTGATCAGGAAGAGCTCGACCGAATGCCATCTTTTGTGCGTGACATGATGAAGGCGCGGGGCGTCGAACTGAAGGCGGGGATGTCGCTGGACGACATGAGAAATAGCTTTCGCAGCAGCTTCAACCCGGGAAACAATGGCCAGCCTGGCGGGCAGCCCAACGATCCGAATCGCAACGGCACAACCGGTGCCGTAGTCCTGACGCCCTATAAGATGAAGCCCAAGAAGCCGCTGACCATCACACTTCCGCCGGCTTACAACGAAGTCGATACAGATTTCGACGGGCAAATTGCGATGCACGAATGGATGTTGACTCGCCGTGTCGACCTTGAAAAATTCGACTCAATGGATATCGACTCGGATGGGTTTCTGATTCCTGAAGAACTCGCAATCGCTGACGCCGTAGCCGCCAACCAGAGCGCCGTCGCCTCCACGACACGCAAGCGATTGCTGATTGTGAACGCAACTCCTGCCAAGGCAAAAGCGACCTCAAACAATGGTCAACCAGCGAACGGTCAGCCCGGCAGTGCGCCGCAGAACGGCCAGGACAGCAACAACCGTGGCGGATGGGGCGGGGGTGATCCCGCAGCGATGGCATCAGAGTCGTTCAGACGACTCGATGGCAATGGCGACGGCTTTGTCGATACCGAGGAGTGGCAGGGCAGCCGAAGAACTCGCGGCATGTTCGAACAAGCCGGCATTCGACTCGACAAAATGAGTCTGGAACAGTTCTCGCAGCATTACGTTCGACTGATGAGCAATGGCGGACGATAGCCTCGTCGATGCGTGTAGACCGAACAGCCCCAGCCGCTTCGTGGCTGAGGCGTTCGAGCATCGTGCCACTCAGAGCATGATTTCAGAAACCACGCCACGAACATCCATTTCGAATTCGATTTCTTCAATTGGCGGTCGAGCATCGTGCCATGTGACTCCAAAGAGTCCGGCTTTTCCGATCCGCGGATTAATCAGATTCTGAATGATTTCGTCGCAAGGATGTGCCGCGTAAACGTTGGTGCGATTCACAGCATCCCACGATGTTCCCAGTTTCTGCAGTCGCTGCTCCATCAGATCCATCACGAATGCAGCCTTGGACTTCATGCCACCTGGAGAAGTATTCGCTAACTCAATGATGCCATCCCGTTGAAGAACGCCCTCCGGTAGCTCTCCAGCCCCCGCAACCACAAATGTCGGGACGTAACCGTTCGTAACAGGCCGTGTAAAAGCGAAGGCATACAAGGAAGGTTCTGCTGGCGGCACAAGGTGAGGTGCGATATTCGTCCGGGCGACCGGATTCACGCCATCAACAAACACGCCCCAATCTTTCAGGATCGCTGCGTACTCTGTGTTGAATTCGCTGAAGCCCTGAAACGAAAATGGCTTGGGGCAACGCAAAGACATCGCACACAAGGAAGCATGAGGCCGTGCGGCATTGTTCAGAAAGGAATCAATCAGCTCAAAGCCCTTGCGCCAGCCCACCATCGTTCGCAGTGTTACGTGAACGACTTCGAAGCCTTCGTTCGCGATGACGCCACAGGAATAGGGAGCGATCCCCGGAACGAAGGAGTAATCTCCTGTAGGATGTTTCTTCAGACTCATCTTAAGCTATTCCAAATTCGGGACAGGTCTTGTCGAAGTGAATTCATTTTTCGACTTCTGTGGAGTCTAGCGGCTACGAGACGTCTTCGTCGAACGACCTGCAAACTCCGTGTGGTGATCTTAAACGTGTGCTGACTTAAGCCGAGTCGCTCGTGGCGTGCTGTGGATCCCGCAAACAGCGTTCGGGGCCGGAGTTGATTGTGAATTGATCTAATGGCTCCGCGGGACACGCACCATGGCTTTCCGCAACGGTCACAAGTTCGGCTCATGAGGCGTATTTCGTTGTGCACTGCGGTTGTTGTTACGAAACTCGCGCGGTGTCTCGCCGACTTCTCGTTTAAAAGTGACGGACAGGTATTCCGCATGAGGAAATCCAGCGGCCTGAGCGACCTTCGTCAACGGCAGGTCGGTCTCTGAAAGCAATTGTCGACAGCGATCAATTCGCAGGCGAAGAATTTCGGCGTGCGGCGTGCGCCCGACCAGCTTCTGAAAGCGATTTTCGAAAATTCGGCGAGACATGGGGATCTGCTTAACGATTTGCAGAACGCTGATTCCTTCGCATGCCTTCATCCGAATGAGTCGCAACGCGGCAACGATATCCGGATCGTTAATGGCGAGAACGTCGGTAGATTGTCTGGTCTGCACACCGAGCGGTGGTATTAAACGCGGGTGATTGCCGATGTTCTCGCCGGACATCATACGATCCAACAGGGAAGCGGCCTCGAAGCCGGTCTTCCAGGAATTCGGCACAACGCTCGACAGTGGTGGATCGCAAAGTTCACACAGACGGCGATCATTGTCGACGCCGATCACCGCGACTTCATCCGGAACCGCAATGCCTTCATCACGACAGATCGCAAGCAACTGCTGAGCTTTGATGTCGTAACACGTCATAATTCCGACCGGTCGCGGAAGTTTCCGCAGCCAGTTGAGCAGACTGCGTCGATCACGATTCCATGAATAGCCAGAATCCGTGCGAGCGACTGACTCGTGCAGGAAATAGTTGGCTCCGGCTTCTGCGACGGAACTCGCAAAGTGTTGCTCGCGAAGGACGGACCACTTGAATCCCGGATCAGCACAAAAAGCCAGATTCCGAAAGCCACGTTGCAGCAGATGATCAGCGGCTAACGAAGCAATTTTCTGGTCATCAGTTTCGAGCCACGGGATCTCCTCAATGAAGCGACCCGAGCTGACATCAACCACGGGCAGGCGAGTGGCTCGAACGGCGCGAGCGATTTCATGGGTCTCAATGCGCGCAATAATGCCATCACCTTTCCAGCGTCGCAACCAGTCCGGCGGATCAGCACCTCGCTCCTGTTCCGGCAGGTAAACCGACCAGCTTCGCTGTTGCTGGACGAAACCAATGATGCCATCCAGCAGGCCACGGGAGTAGGCGTTGGAGGTTTCCAGCAGCAGTGCAACGGAACGATTCTTCATGAGTTCGCCTCTGATCGGACTGAATGTTTTCTGAGTCACTATCTGGGCCGTGGTGAAAAAACTCAAGTCTTTTGCGCGATTTCTCATGGCGAGTCGATGTCCTGCAAGGCACTATCTGCGAAACTCAATGCGAACAGCAGCGAACCCGCATTCCTTACCCACCTACTTCAGGAGCAATCGATGGCAAAGCAGTTCAATGTGGCGATGGTCGGGCTCGGCTTTGGGGCCGAGTTCATTTCGATCTACCAGGCTCATCCGAATGCCCACGTTGCGGCGATCTGCCGACGCGATCCGGCGGAATTGAAGAAGTGTGGCGATCAGTTTGGGATCGACAAGCGTTACACGACCTACGACGAAGTGCTGGCCGACAAAGACATCGACTTCGTTCACATCAACAGCCCGATCAACGACCACGCGTGGATGTCCCTGAAGGCACTTGATGCTGGCAAACACGTCATGTGTACGGTGCCGATGGCAACGACGATTGACGAGTGTCGTCAGATCGTGGAAATGGTTAAGAAGACCGGCCTGAAGTACATGATGGCGGAAACCGTCGTTTACAGCCGCGAATATCTGTTCATCAAAGAGATGTACAAAAAGGGTGAACTCGGCAAAATTCAGCATCTGGCCGCGTCTCATCCCCAGGACATGGATGGCTGGCCGGCGTATTGGGAAAAGATGATTCCGATGCACTATGCGACTCACGTGGTCAGTCCGTGCCTCGGTCTTGTCGACGGTCTTGCGGAATACGTGAGTTGCTTCGGCAGCGGTACTGTTCGCGACGATATCGCGAAGAAGTCCGGCAACAAGTTCGCATTGGAAACCTGTCATATCAAGATCAAGGATACCGACCTGACCGCTCACATCTGGCGATGCCTGTACGATGTGGCTCGCCAATATCGCGAGAGCTTCGACGTGTACGGCACGAAGAAGAGTTTCGAGTGGACTCTGATTGAACATGAGTCGCACGTGATTCACACGGCGAAGAAGCCTGAGCCGGAGATTCCGGAGAAGGTCTCGATTCCGGATTATGCTCATTTGCTGCCCGAGCCTATTCGCAAGTTCACGATGCCATCAGCAATTCACGATGCGGATCACTTGTCGTTTCTGCAGGGCGGCGGACACGGCGGCTCGCATCCTCACCTTGTCAACGAAATGCTGAATGCCTTGCTCGAAGACCGCGATCCTCGTCCAAACGCTGTGACCAGCTCCAACTGGACGTGCGTAGGCATTTGTGCTCACGAATCCGCGTTAAAGGGCGGCGAGATTGTGCGATTGCCGGAGTTCACGCTCGGTTAGTTGTCTATCGGTCGCGTTCCAGCGAGCGGCAGTGCATCAGCCCTCGGAGGCGACTTCCTGCCGCTCGTCCAGTCTGCAGTCCCACTTGATTCGACACGGAAGAACCTCGATGAAGTACACCGCTTCGGCTGTGACTCTGAGAGTCGATTTCGGCTGTGACTCTGCGAGTCGATACGGAGTCAACCAGGAAGTTGCTGAAGTCAGGAAGTTGCTGAAGTACCGTACAGCTCGATGATAAAATTACGCATCGAGTTCGCGTTTCATGCCGTCCCCAGCCCATGGTGCCTAATGAAAACTATCCTCCCCCTTGCCGCCTTTCTCCTCCGCTCCCTTGCGCTGATGGCGGTTCTAACAGCCACCGGCAGCGCCACCGCTGCCGACCTTAAGCTGCTCTTCATGGGCGACAACGGTCATCATCGGCCGTCGGAGCGATTTCATGAACTGGCTCCGGTGCTGGAAGCTCGAGGCATTGAGCTGAAGTACACGGACCGGATGGAAGATCTGACCGCGGAAACACTGACGGGCTTCGATGGGCTGGTTCTGTATGCCAACATCGACAAGATCGAAGACGCGCAGGCCAAGGCGGTTCAGGACTATGTTGCCAGCGGCAAAGGCTTTGTTCCTCTGCACTGTGCGACGTTCTGCTGGCGGAATAATGCGGAGATGGTGAAGTTGATGGGAGCGCAGTTCCAGCGACACGGTGGGCAGGTGTTTGGAACTCAGATTGCTGAGCCGACTCATCCCATTGTGAAAGACTTCAGCGGTTTCACGAGCTGGGATGAAACATACATTCATCATCTGCACAATGAAGAAAACCGAACGGTTCTTGAGTACCGTGTAGAAGGCGAACAGGCTCCTGGCAACACCAGGGAACCGTGGACGTGGATCAGAACGCATGGCAAAGGTCGAGTCTTCTACACCGCCTGGGGACACGATCAACGCACCTTCACCAATCCGGGCTTCCCGAATCTTGTTGAACGAGGCATCCGCTGGGCCTGTGGAAAAGACGTTTCTGTCGTGCCGGCCTTCGCAGACCTCGAAGCCTTCACCGCGCCGATCATGACAGAGCTGACGAAGGATGTGAAGCCCTTTGAATTCGCCGAAGTCGGGCCGAAGATTCCGAACTACACGCCCGGCCGTCAATGGGGAGTTCAGGGAGCTCCCAGGACAACGATGCAGCTTCCGCTGAGCGTTGAAGAATCAATGAAGCACTATTCGATGCCGGAAGGAATGGCTCTGCGATTGTACGCCGACGAACGCAACTTCCTCGCCAAGCCGATCGCAATGAACTGGGACGAACGCGGACGCCTGTGGATCTGCGAAACGCTCGATTATCCCAACGAACTCGGAAAGGACCGCGACCGTATTCGAATTTGCGAAGACACCGACGGCGACAACGTGGCTGACAAGTTCACGATCTTCGCCGAAGGTCTTTCGATTCCAACCGCCATCATGATTTACCGCGGCGGTGCGGTGATCCAGAACGCAACCGAAACAATCTACCTGAAGGACACCGATGGAGACGACAAGTCTGACCAGAAGACGGTGCTCATGACAGGCTTCGGCGCCGGTGACACTCACGGTGGTATCAGCAACTTCCGTTACGGTCTGGACAACTGGATCTGGGGCATGCAGGGGTACAACGACAGCACGCCGGAGTTCGATGGCAAAAAGGCGGACTCGTTCCGTCAGGGCTTCTGGCGATTCAAACTGTCGAACACGGATCCCCCGAAAGTCACCGATGTTGAATTCATCCGATCGACCAACAACAACACCTGGGGGCTTGGTCTCAGCGAAGACGGATTAATCTTCGGCTCAACGGCCAACCACAACCCAAGCACGTATGTCCCGATTCCGAACCGCTATTACGAAAAGGTCCGCGGTTGGGCGGCTCCGGATATTGGCACAATTGCGGATTCGTGGAAATTCAATCCGATCACGGAAAACGTACGGCAGGTGGACCAGTTCGGCGGCTACACAGCGGCGGCCGGGCATGCTCTGTACACAGCGCGCACATTTCCACAACAGTGGTGGAACAAGACCGCGTTTGTCTGCGAACCGACCGGTCACCTGATCGGTACATTCGTGCTGCGTCGAGACGGCGGCGGCTACAAGTCGACCAGCCCGACGAATCTATTGGCCAGCGACGACGAATGGGCCTCTCCGATCATGGCAGAAGTCGGTCCGGACGGAGCGGTCTGGGTCATCGACTGGTACAACTTTATCATCCAGCACAACCCAACGCCGCAGGGATTCACAACAGGCAAAGGCAACGCTTACGAAAGCGATCTGCGAGACAAAAAGCACGGCCGTATTTACCGAGTCCTCCCGACGGCAGATGGAAAGGATGTGATTCATCCGTGGGCGAGTCTTGCCAAAGCAAGTGATCTGGAACTCGTTCAGGCGTTGAAGCATCCCTCTTTCAATTGGCGACTAAACGCCCAAAGGCTGCTCATTGAACGCGAGACGGGCAGGAGTGGTGAGGTTTTGCTGCCACTTTTGGCTCTCCTTGGCGATCAATCGATGGATGAGATCGGACTCAACGTCGGCGCGATCCATGCTCTTCAAACATTGAACGGGCTTGGATATATCACGCTGGACTTGAACGTGAAATCCGCCAGTGTCGTTGGGCCGGTCTTGCAAAAGGCCTTGTCGCACCCATCTGCCGGAGTTCGCCGAAATGCGATCGCAGTTTTGCCACACGATGAGTCCGGAACGAAACTCCTTCTCGAGAACGTCGACCTGTTCAGCGATAAGGACATTCAGGTTCGCATGCAAGCCATTCTCTGTCTGGCTGACATGGAACCATCCGACGACGCAGGCAAGCTCATCGCTACTGTCTCTCAGCGAAGCGACATCGACATATGGGAAGGCGATGCCGTGACGGCGGCAGCGGCGACTCATGCGGTCTCTTTCCTGAATGCCCTTGCTCAGTATAAGAGCGATAAGCAGGAACTCAGTGCCACGGCACTGAAGACCTCTGAAATCGTCGCGGAGCACATTTCTCGAAGTCGTCCAACGGCCGAGCAGATGGAGACTCTGCTGGCAGGACTTGAGAACGCTCAACCAGCCTTGATCGAAGTCGTTGTTCGCGGTCTGACCTCAGGCTGGTCTCGCGAGCATCGCATCACCATCACAGCGGAAGCCGAAGCTTCGTTGCTGAGGATGCTGGAAACGGTTCCAGCGTCGTCCAAAGGTCAGTTGCTGAAACTGTCGTCACTGTGTGGATCGAAGGCGCTGGAATCGCACGCGAAGGAAATCGTTGAGTCCCTTCTGAAGGTCGTCAACCACGCCGACGCGGCCACTCCGGAACGCATCAATGCAGCAAAGGAAGCTGTGGGCTTTCAGTCCGACAACGCCGAAGTCGTGACTTCAGTGCTCGACACGATCACGCTGCAGACGACACCTGACCTGGCAGTAGGAATCATCGAAGCGGCCGGCTTGAGCACTTCCGAAGCTCTTGGTGAACAGCTCGTTCAGCGATCTGAGCAGATGACTCCGCAAATGAAAGCGGCGGCGATCCGCGTTCTGCTCGCTCGCCCGGCGACAACCGTTGCATTGCTCAAGGCCGTGGAAGCTCGCACGATGGAAATCGGCGACTTGACGCTCGACCAAAAGCAGGCTCTGCGAGTTCACCCGGACAAAGCCATCCGTGCAGAGGCCGAAAAACTGATGGCTGCCGGCGGAGGCTTGCCAGACGCAGACCGCGACAAAGTGCTCAAGTCGCTGCTGCCGCTTTGCGAAGAAAAAGGCGACGTCAAAGCGGGCAAGGCGATGTTTGTTAAGCATTGCTCAAAGTGCCACATGCACGGCACCGAAGGGAAGTCGATTGGTCCGAACCTGACCGGCATGGCGGTTCATCCAAAGCATGAGTTGCTGACTCACATCATCGACCCAAGTCGCAGCGTCGAAGGTAACTTCCGCATCTACACAGTCGCGAAGACTGACGGCATTATTGTCAATGGCATGATGTCCGGCGAATCTCGTACGGCCATCACGTTGATCGACACCGAAGGCAAAGAGAACCAGATTGCTCGCGAGGATATCGACGAACTGATTCGATCGCGTAAGTCAGTGATGCCGGAGGGTTTCGAAAAGCAGATGTCTCCGGAAGAGCTCACCAGTCTTCTGGAATTCCTCACCGACAAAGGCAAGTACATGCCGGTATCGCTCGATCGCTACGCCACCGCCATCAGCACAAAGGGACTGTTCAGCGACGGCGACAACGGCCCAGACCGCCTGGTGTTCAGCGACTGGACTCCGAAGATCTTCAAAGATGTTCCATTCATCCTGACAGATCCTCGTGGCACGACCGTGCGAAACATCATTCTGCTGTACGGACCAAACTCACCGCTTCCGGCTTCAATGCCAAACTCGGTGACTCTGCCGTGCAACAGCGAAGCCAAAGCAATTCATCTCCTGGGCGGTGTCGGCGGCTGGAATTTTCCATACGACGATGCAAAGACCGTTTCGATGATTGTCCGTCTGCATTACAAGGGCGGCGAGACCGAAGACATCGAGCTGATCAACGGCGTTCACATCGCCGACTACATCCGCAAAGTCGACGTGCCAGGTTCCGAATTCGCCTACATGCTCGGCGGCCAGCAGGTTCGAAGAGTGATCGTGAACCCGAAGAAAACAGACGTAGTAATTGAAACCGTGGAACTGGTCAAAGGACCGGATCGCTCAGCACCGATCGTTATGGCGGTCACGATTGAGCGGCAGTAGGCTGATCGCAGGAGGTCAAGGCTTAGGGGGACTCAGGTGAAAAAGTAGCAGGCATTTTCCAAATGCGGTAGCGGTAGATCTGTTTACGCTGGATTTGTCGCAGCCCGCCCGCAGAGATCCACGAGAATCATGAGAACGTCTGGCTGCAATGCCCCATTTGAACTCAATGCAATCGGTGCATCAATCCAGGGCTTCAGGCTCTCCGGGGGGCCCTCGCAATGCTTCATGTTGGGTGAAGCTTTCGCTCATCAATGACACATTGTACGTTAATGTGAGTCTTACCCCGGTAACACACACTCTGCAGCCCTCCCTTTGACACGAGATTAGAATTCTTGTTCTGTCGGCGAAGTTCTGTGCATGCGGCCCGAAAGTCGCTTATGGAGCAAACATCTGGGCGATACATGATTGCTGCGTAAGGTGCGAAAAATGTTTCCCGCAAAAGCGGGTGTTCCGGCATCAAGCTAACAACCAGAATGAGCATCGTTCCCGTCTGTTTTTCCGGTGATCTGGATGATCCGATCTGATCGGCATTGGCTCCTGATAATGTCTCCTAAAAGATCGCTAAAGGGTTTGACCCGGGAGGGATTGCGTGCCAAGTTCCCCCGGGCGGGTATGAGACCTCGATTGGTTGGGTCCCGAAATCCGATCTCACGGAAGTGAGCGGGATGGGCAGGGAGTTGGGGAAGAAAAACGGATTCTGAGATTTGAAATGCGGCGTGGCGAGCCCATCGCCGTTTGCACCTCCGGTCTCGGGAGGAGGGTTGTGTTACTCTCGGAACTCAGGAACCAAGAGTGCAAATCAATTTTCCAGCCGTTTTGGCTATGGGTTCCTGAGCTCTTTTTTAACTGTTACTGAAAGCTTGGCAGGACATCATTGTCTCCGTACCTGATAAGAAACTACAGCATCATATGCCTTCGGCAAGTTTGCCAAAGGCTACTGGGAACGTGATGGGCAAGTCGAAGGAATCACGACAGTGGCTGCAGTCACTGAAATACAAGTGCCACTTCTGCAGAAATGTTCTGCTGAAGGTGCCCCTCTCTGGACTTTGGCTGATCCTCGCGGTGCTCGGGGTTCGCTGTTGGTACTGCCCGCACTGCTTTGAGATCCGCATTCGCCCGTGTGGCTGGCTAAGACTCGTTTTGGCTCCGTTTTGGGCGGTGATTAATATGCTGCACCGCCAGTAAAGCTGAAGACTTCCGCTTTGATCGAAGGCGCCAGTGATGAATCATCGCGAGTCGCCTGATCCCAGCAAGACTGAAACGAGTTGCTTCGACACAGGGAGGAAACGGTTTTCTGGTTCCCCTGGTTGCGTCGAATGTCTGAAGGCTCCTCATGGTCTCGTTCGATCTTGTGAGATTGGTTCTGGCTGCATTAGTATCCCCCGCCATTCCGGGGAATGGACTCCAGAAATTGAAGAACTCACGATCTGAACACTGAGTCACTGCCATGATAATCGACGTGCCCGAGGAGTATCTTCTGGGGCAGTTCATTCCGTTGCATTACCACTTCAATATGTTGCGGGATCAGCAGCGTATGGCTCCGTTTCGGGAGGCTATCGATCTCACGGTACCGGACAACGGAGTCGTTCTCGAGCTGGGCGGTGGCACTGGCGTGCTGTCGTGGTTTGCGGCCCGGAAAGCTCGTGCTGTTTACTGCGTTGAACGCAATCCTGCGCTGGCTCGGGCGGCTCAGTCTTTCCTCGCAAACAATTCGAACGGCGATCGAGTCTCAGTAATATTGGCTGACGCGATGAATTACCTGCCACCAGAACCGGTGGATGTGGTGATCTGCGAGATGCTGCATGTTGGTATGGTGCGTGAAAAGCAATTGCAGGTGTTGCACAGTTTTAAAGAACGATATCGCCAACG
>CAMAXD010000151.1 GCA_945861975.1 Candidatus Kuenenia stuttgartensis
CATTTCCCGGAAGTCTGCAAGAAGTCATTCCAGGCAATGGCCTCCGACATGCAGGGGGCGCTGCGGAAGGAATTTATCGAAGGCACCAGCCTGAATCATCTGCGGGCGATGACTTCGCGACAACTGGAGACATCCGGTCGAATCAGCGAGCCTCTCCACCTCGCCAAAGGTGCGAAAGCGTACAAAGTCACAACGTGGGAACATGCGATCTCAACACTTGCAGAACGCATGAAGGCCGCCGGACCGGAGCGCAGCTTCTTCTATGCCAGCGGTCGCGCCTCCAACGAGGCTGGTTTTCTGTTCCAGATGCTGGCTCGACTGTTTGGAACAAACTATGTCAATAACTGTTCCTACTACTGCCATCAGGCCAGCGGCGTCGGCTTGGGAATGTCGATCGGCACCGGGGCCGGCACGGTTCGCCTGGAAGATCTGGAGAAGACCGATCTTTATCTGCTGATCGGTGCGAATCCATCGTCCAATCATCCGCGACTGATGCGATCGCTGATGGAGATTCGTCGACGCGGCGGCAAAATCATTGTGATCAATCCGATGAAGGAACTGGGGCTGACCAACTTTCGAGTTCCCAGCGACGTCCGTAGCCTGCTGTTTGGCACTGAGATCGCCAGTCAGTATGTCCAGCCGCATATCGGTGGAGACCTGGCTTTGCTGACCGGGATCGCGAAGGATGTGGTCGAACGTTCGGGGCATGACACAAAGTTTGTCGCCGAACATACCGAAGGGTTCGAAGACTTCCTGAAGTCGGTGCAGTCAACGTCGTGGGATGCGATCGTCGCTCAGAGCGGTGTTGATCGAGAGACGATTCGAAAGATTGCCGATCAGTATTGTCAGGCGAAGAATGTCGTCATAGGCTGGTGCATGGGGATTACTCATCATCTGCATGGCACTCGCAACGTTCACGCCATCGCCAACCTGGCACTTCTGCGCGGAATGGTCGGACGCACCAACGCCGGTCTGATGCCAATTCGCGGACATAGTAACGTGCAGGGACTGGGAACCGTCGGTGTGACTCCCGCTTTGAAGCAGAACATGCTGGAGCGATTCGAAAAGACTCTGGGCATCGAAGCTCCAAAGTCACCGGGCTATGACACGATGGCGTGTATGGATGCTGCGTATCTCGGCAAGATGGATTTCACACTGCAGCTGGGCGGGAATCTCTATGGCAGCAATCCGAATGCGCGCCGAGCCTTCGACGCGATGCAGAAGATCAAAACGATCGTCTACATGTCGACCACGCTGAACACAGGCCATGCCTGGGGCACCGGGGAGGAGACATTTATTCTGCCTGTTCTTCCGCGTGATGAAGAGCCACAAACGACAACTCAGGAATCGATGTTCAGTTTTGTGCGTCTAAGCGATGGTGGCCCGTCACGACATCGGAATGCTCGCAGCGAAGTCTCGATTCTGGCCGACATCGGCCAGAAGATCTTTGCTGGAGATAACCGGCTGGACTGGTCAAAGATGCAAAGTCATCAGGCCATTCGTGAATTGATCGCTGATCTGATTCCCGGCTACGAAGAACTGAAATCGATTGGCGGAACAAAGACGGAATTCCACGTTCCCGGTCGAGCCGTCACGGGCTACAAGTTTCCAACTCCATCCGGCAAGGCGAAGTTCATTCCGACGGCGCTTCCCGAAAACAATCTCTCCGGCAATCAGCTGCGACTGATGACGATGCGTTCTGAGGGACAATTCAACAGCGTCGTTTATGATGAAGAAGATCTCTACCGAGGTCAGGAGCGTCGTGATGTCGTGCTGATGAATTGTGACGATATTGTTCGCCTGGGATTCAAGCCCGAACAGCGCATTCGGATCCGCAGTGAAGCGGGTGAGATGAGGTATATCCTCGTTCGCGAGTTCGACATCCGGGCCGGCAATGTGGCGATGTATTATCCTGAATCGAATGTGTTGGTTCCCTCAACGGTCGACCCGCTGTCAAAGACACCCGCCTTTAAGTCCATCGCTGTGACGCTGGACGCCGAACCTGATTGATCCCGGAACGTCAGTACGATTCACTTATTAAAGAACATCATGAAAGCCGTTCGATTTGCAACTCCGGGATCACCCAGTGAGGTCTTGACGACTGGGATTATCGAACAGCCGCGCCCAGCCTATGGTGAAGTTCTTGTTCGCATGCTCGCAGCGCCGGTGAATCCATCGGACCTGATGTTTATTCGAGGTCACTACACGATTCCGGCCCAGTGTCCTGCCACACCGGGCTTTGAAGGCGTCGGTGTTGTGGAAGACTCCGGCGGTGGCCTGAAGGGAAGACTATTCAGGGGAAAACGCGTTGTCGTTCTCAACAAAAAGGGCGGCAACTGGGCCGAATATGCTGTTGTTCCAGCCGGCCAGGTGATTCCGATCAGCGGCAGTTTGTCTCTGGAACAGGCGGCCACATTTTTTGTGAATCCGGCGACGGCCTGGGTGATGACTCGTGAAGTTCTGAAGGTGCCGCAGGGCGCGTGGCTGCTGCAGACTGCTGCTGGCTCGGCACTGGGGCGGATGATTATTCGTCTGGGCAAGCACAGTGGCTTCCGAACACTGAACGTTGTTCGTCGTTCATCAACCGCTGAAGAACTGCGTCGACTTGGGGCAGATCATGTCGAAGTCTTTGATGACTCAAGTGATCCTGCCGCGTTCATGGATCGGATTCGAACTGTCGTGGGACCTGAAGGACTGAAGTATGCTGTCGATGCCGTCGGCGGTGAAACCGGCTCGGCTGTCATTCGCAGCCTTGGACTGGATGGACGAATGCTGGCGTTCGGAACACTCAGCGGACAGCCGCTGCAGTTTTCCCCGCGCGCGCTGATGACAGTGGAAAGCCGCGTGGAAGGATTCTGGCTTGGCAACTTCATGAACAAGACCAGCCTGTTGTTTAAGCTGGGACTCGTTCGAAAACTTACGAACCTGATTCAGTCGGGGGTTCTCAGTTCGGAAATTGCACAAACGTTTTCACTGGATGATGTCCGCCACGCCGTTAAATCGGCGGAAGATTCTTCGAAACTCGGCAAGACACTGTTGAAGATCGCTGAGTGAGTTTGTTGGCTCACTGCGGCCGATGCTTTACAACGTCAGCTTTGGCTTCGATGAGTCTCGCCACTGCAAGCAAAGTCGCTTCGTCATACAGACCGGATGTCATCGTACAGCACAGCGGTCTTGGCTGAGGCTTCACGTCGGCCATCATGACAGGCAGCGTCATGCAGGGATGGCCGGTCAGATTGGCGATGCCCAGATCGTCACCGCCGATGTAAAGATCGACCGACGTAAAGACGCGAGCCATCTGCTTCATCAGTTCGAATCTCGCGCGCGAAGCCTGAAGGTAGTCGATCGCCGAGACGAAATGACAGGCTTGAAAAATGTCGCCCCAGGAATTCAAGCCTTCAACGTTGCTCACTCGAGTCAGCGGCTGAAAAATGCAGGCGGCTTCAACGTTCAACATGCTGCTCAGAGGTGAATCCGGGATGCCTCGCGGGAGGTCAATATCGACGATGGTCGCTCCCAGTTCCTTGAGAATATCAAGAGCCATTTGATCGGGTGGTGACGTGTCGCAATTGGTGACTCGGCCAATTCGCAGTTTCGAAAGGTCCGCCTTCACTGGCCATTGGAACCAGCGATCGACTGTCGTCGGATCCGCATCGTCATGACCATGAATCGCGGCCAGAACGGTTCCGCAGTCATCGGCTGTGCGGGCCATCGGCCCAATTTTGTCCATGGTCCACGATAGCGCCATGCAACCTGCGCGAGAAACACGGCCAAAGGTTGGACGCAGACCAACGATACCGCAACGACGGCCCGGAGAAACAATGCTGCCCAGCGTTTCACTGCCGACGGCAAAGGGTACCAGCCCCGCTGCAACCGCTGAAGCAGACCCCGCTGAAGATCCACTGGAACCTTGTTCGAGATTCCATGGGTTCTTTGTTTGTCCGTTAAACCACTTGTCGCCCATCGCCAGTGCCCCGAGTGAGAGCTTGGCAACCAGGACAGCGCCTGCTTCATTAAGTCGCTGGGCAACTCGGGCATCATTCGCAAACTGCTGCTCTTGAAACTGCGGCGCGCCCCAGGTAGTGGGATAGCCTGCGACGGAAATCAGATCTTTGGCTCCCCAGGGTATTCCGTGCAGAGGGCCGCGATCGTGTCCGGAAGCCAGTTCCTTGTCGGCTCGCTCCGCCTGTTTCAGGGCAAGATTTCTGGTCAGTGTAACCACGCAATTGAGAGTTACGTTTTTTTCTTCAAGGGTCTTCAGGCAATGCTCTGCCATTTGAACTGCAGTAAGTTGCCCGGCACGCAGGAGGCTTCCCAGCTCACGAATCGTCAGGAATGAAAGATCGTCCGACGCTGCCGGATCCTTGTTCTCTGGAGGTCCCTTCACTGAACTGTCTTCGCCGGAATCCTGTAGCCACGGCGGCATCGCGGAGGCACGCACTTTAACGGCCGGATCGGCCATCTCAGGATCAAATCGGAATGATGGCAATGAATCGTACTGAATCGGTATCTTCTGAATCTGCACGGCATCGTCTCGAACACCGTTGAGCCGCCCTGTCAACGCAGTCCGTTGTTCGTCGGTCAACGTGATTCCGGCCACCCATTCAGCATGAGTGATCTGCTCCAGAGTCAGCCCGGCCTGCTTCACGACCTCATCTGACAGAGCTCGCTGAAACGTGGTGGTGCCGATACCAATCAGACTGAGCGTTTCCAGAACACGACGACGATCAACTCGGGACATCATTAGGCCTCGCTGTTGAAATTTCGATTGGATGCTGCTGAGGTGGCTTGTATCGTCGAGAAGTGGGTTTCGCAATTCATGTAGATTTAGTGCCGTTATTAAACCCGTAGAGAGTCTTCACAGAACGTAGCGTTCGCGATGCCATCCGTACGATCACGCCCGACTTGATCCTGCGTGCTGAGTCTTCTGCTTCAGTTCTTTCTGAGCACTGATAACTGAACACAGAAAAAATCTTCAAATGGCTCACGCGAAGGCGCGAAGGCGCGAAGTGAACGGCACACACTATGGTCTTCTCCGCGCCTTTGCGTGAGTCTGTCTTCAAAAACTCTGTGGTCGCAAAACGGCTGGAGTTATTCCGGCAAATCACCGTCTAGCCCAAGGTCGGTACGCAGGTTGAAGCAGGTGTCACTTGAAGGCGCGAAGGCGCGAAGTGAACGGCACGCACTATTGTCTTCTTCGCGCCTCCGCGCCTTCGCGTGAGTCTGTCTTCAAAAACTCTGTGATTGCCAAACGGCCAGAGTTATTCCGACAACATTCGAACGGTCGCTCGCTCGTTTCCGGCATGGTGGCCCGCTAGATTATGTGTCCTGCGATATTCAAATACTTCCCGCCAACGTAACCAACGGAGTTCCATGATGCGTCCCCTGCTGCTGATGTTGACGTTTGCGTTGGCCCTGCAATCGAAAGTCGATGCCTTTCAGGATGTTGACCTGGGAACGGTGACAGAAAAACACCAGATGATCCCGATGCGAGATGGGAAACATCTTTCGGCGTATCTTTACTTTCCGGAAGGGCAGGGACCATGGCCAGCGTTATTCGAGCAGCGATATGCCGACATCAGCGGCGCGGGAACTCGCAAGGCCGCCGCAAAACTCGCTGAGGCAGGTTATGTTGTCGCGATGGTGAATTATCGCGGAACGCATAAATCAGAAGGCACATGGGTTGGATATCGAGCCCTCGGCTGGGGCGAACTGAAGGATGGACACGATGTCTGTGAATGGCTGGGAACTCAACCGTGGAGCACCGGCAAGGTCGGGACGTTCGGCAGTTCTCAGGCCGGCTATGCTCAGAACTTTCTTGCGGTCACTCAGCCGCCGCATCTGACGGCACAGTACATGGTCGATACAGGGCTCAGCCTGTTTCATGAAGGCTATCGCATCGGCGGCACCAATCGTCCGGCTCGTTTTAAGTCACTGGCGGGAAACTGTCGCAATCCCGAAGACAACGATCGGCTGCTTCAGGAATGGCTGACTCATCCGAACTTCGATGACTATTGGAAGGACGAAGACTGTTCGCTCCATTTCGCAAAGATGAACGTTCCGTGCTTCACCATTGGAAGCTGGTACGACTTTATGAACCAGGGATCCGTCGCCAGTTTTCAGGGACGGCAGCATCACGGTGGCGAGAACTCGCGCGGCAAGCAGCAGTTGATCATTGGGCCATGGCTCCACGGACGTCTCAACAAGGGCTTCAAAGTCGCGGAACTCACGTATCCGGAAAATGCGGCGTGGCCCGAACATGAGCACATGATTCGCTGGTTCGATTACTGGTTGAAGGGCAAGGCCACCGGCGTCGATAAAGAACCGGCCGTGCGATACTACGTGATGGGAGCTGTCGGAGAAGAAGGTGCTCCAGGCAATGTCTGGCGGACCGCTGAAGATTTCCCTCCGGCGGCCAACAGCGTCTCGATGTTTCTCGCAGCCGACGGACTGTTGACACCAAAGACTCCGATGAACGAAACCGGTTCCACCAGCCTGATCAGTGATCCTCGTCATCCGATGGAGCTTCCGGGCACCTCATTTCCCGGGGCGGCAGACGCGAGTGCATTCGAAAAGCAAGCCGAAGTACGCACGTTTACAACACCGATCCTGGAGTCACCGCTCGAATGGACCGGGCGAATTCGAGCGGAACTGTTTATGTCTTCAACCGCTCCGGACACTGATGTGATTGTTCGCGTTTCTGATGTCTATCCGGATGGCCGATCAATCCTGATCGTGGATTATCCGCAGCGTCTACGTTATCGCGATGGATTTGATCATGAGGTGATGCTGAAGCCAGGCGAAGTGGCCAGGGTGGCGTTTGATGTGGGTTGGATCAGCCAGATCTTCAACAAGGGACATCGAATTCGAGTCACCGTCGCCAGCACCGGGGCTCCGCTCTATGAACCGAATCCTCAAAACGGCAAACCAGCGACGATTGAATTCCCTGAGGATGCTGCCGTTGCCACGAACACGATTTATCATAATTCAAAATATCAATCGAGGATCATTGTCCCCGTACCGGCCTCTGCCGAAGACAAACTGATTTTCAACATGAGGTCGCGAACAGAAGTCGAGCCCGGAACAAATCGATGGCATTCGATGACAAAGCCCATGGAATGGAATCCGTCAGAGACCTGTATCGTGGTCTGCGATATGTGGGATGACCACTGGTGCAAACAATCGGCCGCGCGAGTGGGCGAGATGGCTCCGCGGATGAATGAGGTGATCAAGGCGGCTCGGGCGAAGGGCGTTTTCATCATTCACTGCCCGAGCGACACGATGGATTTTTACAAGGACACTCCGCAACGCGTGATGGCTCAGGCCGCAGCGATTGTGAAGACGGATATTCCGCTGGAACGTTGGGTGTATCTCGACAAAACTCGTGAGGGCGAAAAACTTCCGATTGATGATTCCGACGGAGGCTGTGACTGTGATCCGCCAGTGAAGAACTATCGAGCGTGGAGCCGCCAGCATCCAGCGATTGAAATCGCTGACAACGACGCAATCACCGACAGCGCGGAAGCATTCTATCTGATGCAGCAACGCGGGATTAAAAACGTCATTGTGATGGGAGTTCACACAAACATGTGCGTTCTCGGACGACCGTTCTCAATTCGCCAGATGGTGCGGCAGGGACAGAACGTTGTGCTGATGCGAGACATGACAGACACCATGTACAACCCTGCGAGAGCTCCGTTTGTGTCTCACTTTACGGGCAATGATCTCATCGCAGAACACATCGAACAGTACTGGTGCCCGACAGTGACCAGCACAGATCTTGTCGGCGGTGAGCCATTCCGATTCAAGGACGATCAGCGGAAGCATTTGGCCATTCTGATGTCGGAGCCGGAGTACAAGACGGAGCTTTCACTGACGGAGTTCGCTCGTACAGAACTAGGCAAGGACTTCAAAGTCAGCCTCGTTTATGGCGACGCTCAGGATGGCAGCATTCTTCCCGGGCTGGATGTGCTGAAGTCTGCGGACATTGCGTTGTTCAGCGTTCGACGACGAACGCTGTTGCCCGAACAAATGACGATTGTGCGTGAGTTCATCGCAGCCGGAAAACCTGTCGTGGGTATTCGCACGGCGAATCATGCGTTCTGTCTGCGTGATAAGCCAGCTCCGGAAGGTCGGACAGACTGGCAAGAGTTTGACAAAGATGTGATCGGCGGCAGCTACACGAATCATCACGGAGCGGGACCGGAAACAACGATCACCGTAGCTGAAGGTGCGGCTGTAGACACGGGAATTCTGGCCGGAGTCAACCTGAAAGAGCTGATCGGCAAAGGTTCGCTGTATCAGGTCAGTCCAATGCAATCGTCAGCAAAGCCACTGCTGATCGGCACGATTCCAGACAAGCCTTCTGAACCCATCGCGTGGCTGAACAGGCGAGCCGACGGCGGGACGACGTTTTATACCTCGCTGGGACATGTTGGTGATTTCCAACAGCCTGCATTTCGACACCTGCTGAAGAACGCCTGCCTTGTGCTCAGCCAATCGCCGTGATTGGGTCGCGTAAAAGGCAATGCATCAGCCGGAACGCGTTAGCGTCCGGTTATGCTTTGAAGGCTCGAACGCAGGGTTCGTGGAGGAACGCAGAGTAGGCACAATTCACAAAAATTCTGCGAATCTCCGCGACCTCTGCGTTCAAACTTTATCGTGTTCGAAAGGACATTCGCAGCTCGGTGAGTTTGATGTGCATGGCCGTGATCGCGACTAGCCGAATTGCTCCATTGCACGCATTCAATTCGTGGCGAGCCTTGAAGCTTCCGACCGCCACAGAAGGCTTGTGGAAATTCGCAACGCCCCTCCCTTAAGTGCTTCCGACTACGCGTTCACTTTTGATTCGCGCGGACACGCTGTAACATCCTGACAGCGATTGCTTTGATGTCAAAGCTTCGGGGTCTCAGTTGGGGAGGGTATCGTTATGTCTCAGAAGAAGATTGCTCGCCGTGGATTCTTGGCTCAGTCCGCAGTTGCAGCCTCGGCCGCCTTTGCAGCCCCGGCGATTGTACGAGCCTCCACACTGGAGAAAGAGTTCCATGTTGCCGCGATTGGCGTGAACGGGATGGGTTGGGCGGACCTGTCGAGTGTTGGCAAACATACGAAAGTCAAATTTGTAGGCTTCTGTGATATCGATGCCGGTCGTTTTGACAAGGTTGATGCAGAGTTCCCAGGGGTGCCTCACTTTGCAGACTATCGCAAATGTCTGTCTGAACTGGGCGATAAGGTCGATGGTGTGATTGTTTCAACTCCCGACCACATGCATGCTCCGATTGCCATGATGGCGATGAAAATGGGCAAGCATGTTTACTGTCAGAAGCCATTGACTCATACCGTCTGGGAATCTCGCCAGATGCGTTTGATGGCCGAGAAGATGGGTATCACCACGCAAATGGGCAATCAGATTCATTCGGCCGCCGAATATCGTCTGGGCGTTAAGCTGATCCAGACAGGAGCCATTGGCAAGGTGAAAGAAGTTCATTCGTGGGTTGGTGTTTCGGGGCGACAGTACAACAATCGCACGGACCGACCAGCTTCGTCTCCGGTACCGGCTGGCGTGGATTGGGATCTGTGGTTGGGTGCAGCGGCTGAACGACCATTTGCCGCTGATGTTTACCATCCATTCAAATGGCGTGACTGGCAGGATTTCGGCTCCGGCGGATTGGGCGACTTTGGCTGTCACGTTCTGGATCCTGTCTTCACAGCCTTGGGCATCACAGCTCCCATTTCAATTCTGGGCGAGAACGCCGGAACAACATCAGAAGTCTGGCCGGGTCCGGAAACTTTATACTATGAATTTCCGGGCAACGATCGCACGGCTGGTGCGACGATTAAAGTTACCTGGCGAGATGGTGGTCTGAAGCCACCTCGCGAGCTGGCCCAATTGCCCGAGGGCGTCGAGCTGCCTGCAGCCGGTTCGATCTTTATCGGAGAAGGCGGTGTCATGGTATTGCCTCATGTTGGCAAGCCAGGGCTGTATCCGCAGGATAAATTCTCCGGTTACAAGATGCCTGAAGTTACCGGCGCAAATCATTGGCATGATTGGGTTGATGCGTCAATGGCTGGCACGAAAACCACGGACGGCTTTGACTATGCTGGGCCTCTGTCGGAAACAGTCCAGTTGGGCAACGTGGCAGCTCGCCTTCCAGGTCAGAAGCTGGATTGGGATTCTGCAGCGATGAAATTTACCAATGTCGAAGCTGCCAACAAGATGCTGACGAAGTCGTATCGCAAAGGTTTCGAAGTCGAAGCGGTGGGTTAAACCTTCTTTCTTTATCAGGGTTCCTGTTCATGGGTCTTCGAGTTGGTGTCAATGGTGCGGGTGGTCGCATGGGGCAGCGTGTTGTCGCGCTGACCATGATGGATTCGGAATTGACTTTGGCGGCGGCTTTGGAATGGTCCGGCAGCAATGTCATGGGACGTGATGCCGGAGAAGTTGCGGGGGCCGGAAAGTCCGGAGTTCTGATCACATCAGAATTGGGTGACCCTGTTGATGTTATCATCGACTTCTCGACACCAGCCGGTTTGGAAGCGATCGTCCGAACCTGCGAATTACGTCGAATTCCGCTCGTCGTCGCAACGACGGGGATTCCCAAAGAGCAGCGTGAAATGGTCCTGTCGGCTGCTCAAACGACACCGATCGTCATGGCTCCCAGCATGAGCATGGCGGTGAATGTCGTCATGAAGCTCGTGTCAGAAGCGGCACGCGTACTGCGGAACAATGCCGACGGTGTGGATGTGGAAATCATCGAACGTCATCATCGCTTCAAAGAAGACGCGCCCAGCGGGACGGCTCTGCAGTTCGGTCGCATTGTGGCTGAGCAGATGGGGCAGGAAAATCATGTCCACGGTCGCGAAGGTCGAGTCGGCCAGAGGCCGCTGAACGAGATTGGATACCACGCTATTCGCACGGGCGATAATGTTGGTGAGCACACGATCGTGTTTGGCATGATGGGCGAAACGATCGATCTGACGGTTCGCGGACATACCCGAGACAGCTACGCCTACGGCGCCCTCGCCGCAGCCAAGTACGTCGTGCAAAAAGGGGCCGGGATGTATTCGATGGCGGATGTGCTGGGACTGTAGAACCGGTGTTCGTCGAAAGACGCTTGCGTTTTCCTGTGGTGCGGGCTTCAGCCCGCAGGACGTTCGTGGAACTGGCTTCAGATCGCTTGCCGACTGAAGCCGGCACTACGCACGAAATCATTGAATACGAAATAGTTTTACCGAAACCGTTTCAAAAATCCTCTTCGTCGTCGTTCTGATCATCGGAGTATTCGCCCAGCGCTTCGTCGTCATCGCCAACCGGATAGCGGGCTCCCTGCCAGACCGGGCCCGTTGAATCCGTGTAGGTTTCTTCGCTCTCGAGAACTTCCTGGACAGTCGCTTCCAGCGAGTAGCACATCGCTTGGTAGCGCAGTGCGGTTTCTCTTGCTTCGTCCTCCGTTTGAGCCAGGATCGCCCACTCGGTCACATACTGCGTCCAGCCCTGTTGATCGCTGAGACGATCTGGATCGTCGTCCCACGATTCATCCAGTGGCTGATGTACCAGACATCGATAAAGTCTGATGTTTTCGAGGGGTTTGGCATCGCCGGATTCCCGCTGCCACTGAAACCAGACTTCAGGCATCAGGCCGGACCGCAGAAGTCTCGCTTCGATTCGAGCCACAAGAGGTTGATCTTTCATGACCTCGTCGGCCACCACGGCAAAGCGTTGCATCAATTCCATGACACCCGTCGACGACAGAAAATCGATTTCAGAGAACGGAGTGCTCATCGCAACATTAAGATGCGGCTGTGCTCCAGTCACATCATCGAGCCGAATTTTGGCCACGGCGCGCATGAGTTCAAGATGCCAGCCCGTGGATTCTGCCAGCTTCTCTTCGCGATCCAGTGACTCCAGCGACTTTGTGTATTCGCCCTGTTCGTAGTAGCAAACGCCGCGATAGTAGTTCGTCCAGAGATTGTCGCCAGCCAACTGTTCGAACTTGTCCAGATAGGTCAGTGTCGCGTCATATTGTTTCAGGCGGAACGCCAGCATCGCGGCATCAAAAGCCACCTGAGCATCCTCACTGCCTTCGCGCAGGCAGACATCAAGCACATTCAGAGCATCGCGAGGTCGGTCTGTGTTGTTGTAGAGATCGGCTAGTCTGCGCACGATATTTCCGTCCGTACGATCCAGCCGGAATGCGCGAGCAAAGCAGCGCTCGGCTTCTCCGTTGTTATCCTGATTTGCAAAATGGTTGCCGGCTCGCAGGAAGTTGCGAGCTTTCGTCGGGTCAAGCTCCATCGACTTGCGAAACAATTGCTCTGTGCGGTCAGGAGTGATTTTTTCCGCCATCGCTTCGTTGCCGGTATTTCGCAGTTCGTCACCGAGAGTTCCCAGCAACGAAAGCACGACGGAGTTCTCGCGATGAGAGGCCGCCAGTGCGTTCGCCCTCTTCCAGATGTCTTCGCCATCCTCACCGGATCCCACAAGATATCCCATCAGATGCAGAACACCGGCGGTGTCATCCTTGTGAGAAACCAGCGTCGAATCCAAAGCCAGAACATCGGCACGTAACGAGTCGAACTTCTCGTCTGATGGATCCTGCATCAGGTCCGTCATGCGTTCGCGAAATTCCGCAATCGTCGAGGCCAGCGGTGACGGCGGCTCAGCCGGAGTTTCTTCTGCCGGCGTCATTTCATCAGCATTATTCGTCGTTCTCTGTTCGCCGGTAGCAGGTGGTGCCCCTGCAGCCGATGGTGCCCCCGAGGTGGCCGCGGTCTCTTTGAGATTGCGACGAGTTGTCGCGGCGCTCGCCAACGGTGATGGTTCATCGGTGTCCATCACGTGTTCCAGTCGACGCAATGTGAGGTAGTCGTTCGCCGTCCGCGCCCTTTGCTCCAATTGCTTCGCCAGAGC